>NZ_JBSIFD010000013.1:0-180218 GCF_053615495.1 Comamonas sp. HJ-2
GCTTTACCATTCAGTTCGGAGACCGCATCTCCGTCAATTGAAGTCCGAACCGTTTACACAAAAATTCGGACACGCCCTTTTCTAATAAACCTATAAATGCACGTTTGTGCAAATTTCTGGTGAATTTTTATAGTCTGTATAAGCTTAAATAGATGTTTGTCAATTAAGTTAAGTTACAGTTTAAATGCTAAAGTTTGATATATGCGATTTCTGGCTATATCAAATATCCATGTGCGTCAATAAATAACATTGACATCCTGAAAAAGATTGCTTAGTCTCCCGCGGTCGTAATAAGGGAGTATTTGATGCGTGTGGTCTTTATAAAAATAGTCTTGCTGAAAAAGTACACGTTCTGAAAAGCCGGGGGGGCCGTGAATCAGTTCAGTAAGTTTTTGCGAGATCTACGTATCAAGCGTGGGCTAATGCAAAAGGACGCCGCACACCTGCTTGGCTATGAGTCGAGCTATCTTTCGGCCTTGGAGCGTGGTTCCAGAGGCCTCCCCAAACAAGAATTCTTCACACGCCTGGTGCGTACATTAGAGCTGGATGAGGCAGAGCAGGTTGCACTCAATGAGGTGCTGCTGCAATCCCGACGGCAAATGCCCATACCGGAGACCACTAGCCGGGATGAGCAGGTCCTGTTGACCAAGCTACAGGCTAAGTTGGGTTGCTTGCAACCGCTTCAGATCCAAATCATCACCCTGGTTCTCTCAATGCCAGCTGCGTGCGCGCACACCACGGAGGAACTTTCATGACATAAACGAAAAGCGAGCCCGAAGGCCCGCCTCTCGAGGGTACCTATTGATACCACGTCCGCAAGCAAAGTATCGATTCCCTTCTGCCAGGCGTCAAGCCTTCCCCCCCACACCTTTACCGTTTTTCGCTAGTTTTTTAACTCGCGATGTTTTCCTGCGCCCAGATTTTTTGTGGTAAGGGAATAAAAGAATATATACGCGTGCTGGCGTAGGAGTAAGGCTATCCGGCCCGCGGAGGAAAGTAATGTATGCAAGATGCACTTAAAAATAATAATGAGTCTCCGGATGATTGGCACTTATCGAGTGCATGTCGCACGCGAAGTGGCGTAATTTTTGACGCAACTGCTGATCTTTGGGATTACCGTGATGGGTTAACTAACGTAAAAATAAACTTTGAGAAAATTAATGCTGCTGATGATTTCTTTAAAAGAGCCTTAAAAAGAGTAATGGCATCGGTTGCGATGGTCAACGGACCGGAAACTGTTGTGCTCTATTTTGACGCTGCTGTTGGATTTTTGTGCTCTATATATCAGTTCAGAGAGAGAATTAATGAAGTCAGTGGTGAAGATTTCTTGAGGTATAAGCTCTCACAGACGAATAACAGGGTTTCTTTGACTGTAAGGTCTGTTCTAAAAAAATGGGGGGAATTGAGTATAGGTGGTTTCTCAAAAAATTTGCTGCCGACATTGAATAACATAAGAATAAATTCCCCAAATTCTGGGGTGGCTGTTGCTACAAAGGATCCTTTAACTGGTCCATTTACAGACTTCGAGTTTGAGTCGATAAATAATGCAATGGCTAGAGAGTACGCAGATGGGGGAGTTTCGGTCACAACATACACAATGGCGCTGATTTTTATCGCGACAGGAGCTAGGCCTGTCCAGATAGCTGCAATGAAAGTTAAAGACGTGAAGGTTGTAGATTTGGGGACTGGGATAGATTACAGCATTGATGTACCACGAGCAAAGCAGAGGCGTGAACCGCGTTCGGAGTTTAGAAATAGGCCGTTAATAAAATCTGTCGGGAAACTAGTAAGTTTATACGCGGAAGCGGTTCGGTCTAAGTTCTCAAAGATTATGGATGATCCTCTTGAAGCACCACTGTTTCCTGGATATCAATGCAAAACTTCGGCTAAAGCTGGGTTTGCTCATCATCGTTTGTCGTCGTCAATTAGCCAAACTTTCAACAGAATAATGAGAAGATTAAAGGTCATATCAGAACGAACTGGAGGGCCGATTAATATAACCGCCATTCGATTCCGAAGAACCTTCGCGACGCGTGCTGCTCAGGAAGGGCACGGTTTGCTAGTAATTGCAGAGCTGCTAGATCACTCGAGTACAAGACATGCAGGCATCTATATTGACACACGCCCGGACATCGCGGAACGTATTGATAAGGCGGTCGCTTTAGAGTTGGCTCCCATTGCGCAAGCATTCGAAGGAAAAATTATTGTTGGCGATATGTATGCAGCAAGGAAAGAAGATAAATCCAGTCATATCCGCGACCTTCGGATTAGCAACTCACCTTTAGCGTCATGTGGGCAGTACGAATATTGCAATATGTGTGCCCCGGTTGCATGCTACACCTGTAATAGCTTTGAGCCTTGGTTGGATGGTGACCATGAGGCTGTATTAGATTACTTGCTGAAGAAACGTGGCACACAACTTAAAGAAATAGATGCTCGTATTGCAACCGTTAATGATAGAACAATTATTGCTGTGGCTCAAGTAGTTAATTTGTGCAGGCACCAACGCAGTATTTGAATCGTTTCTCAAAGGTCAGAGTAAAAATGAATAGTAATGTCATCCCATTCGTTCCAAAATCGGAGAAGGCAACGCTTGAAAATCTGGAGCAATTTGTGGCTTACTGCAAAGAGCAACTGTCCTCTCTGGGAGGAGATGTCGATTTTTATAGCAATATTTGGGATATATCAACATGGTTGAAAAAGAAAGGTGACAGCCATCGCGTAAGTATCCATTTCTGGAACTGGGAAAATAGGAATTTGAGAAATGATGGTTTGGTTTCTATGGCGGAGCCACTTTTATCTTTCGTTAAATCTTACTTTATATATAAATTTTTCTTAGGCGCCACGAGGAAATCGAATGCGATGTTGGCGGCTTTTCGGGTTCTGGAATTATCTTTGCTCGACGTTACCGGAAGTGCGAATCCAAATGATATTAATCAAACTGTGTTGAATCACGCTGCACAAATACTGAAGTCTAACTATTCCGAGGGCTCTGCATACGATTGCGGGAGGATCCTTTGCGCAATTAATAAGCTTGCATCCGATTACAGATTGCTCAAGGCGCCTAGCTTGTGGCGTAATCCGTTATCGCCTGATAAGGGATACTTGATTAGAGTGGGGAAGGAATATGAGAGAAGACGAAAGAGGAAAATACCTTCTCCTGCCGCTTTCAACGCACTAGGGGAAATTTTTCAAATCGGAAAGGCTCCAGATGACATCCTAGTCTCCTCAGTGTGTGCTCTTCTTTGCAGTGCTCCAAGTCGGATTGTCGAGATAACATTATTGCCATCCATATGTGAAGTTTATGATGTAGATCCTAAGACGGGAGATAAGGTATATGGAATACGTTTCTTGCCGGCTAAAGGTGGATCACCAATGGTTAAGTACATTGCCCGACCTATGTATAACGTGGTGAGAGAAGCAATAAAAAGGATACGTAATTTGAGTGAGCCTGCTATTGAAATTGCAAGATGGTATGAAAAAAATCCGTCGAAGCTTTTCTTGCCTCCTGAGCTTGAGCATCTCAGAGGTAAAAGAGACTTGAGCATGAGTGAAGTTGATAAAATAGTTTTTTTTGAAGCAACAAGGAATGTTAATAGAGGTAATCAATGGGTGAAACTAAATTTCGTACCTAGGTTTAAGAAGGATTCCGACAATAAGTTTTATGCGGATTTCTCCGATGTGGAGAAGGCTATTATAAAGATGTTGCCAAAAAACTTTCCATTTTTGAACAAATTAAGTAAGTTGAAATATAGTGAAGTTCTTATGTTGGTTAGAAAGAATGAGCTCAGTTCTAGGAAGTCTACCTACCGCTGCATGATTCATCAAATTATTGCGCAGGATATAGGGAATAGAATTTCTCGAGAATCCGAAAACAATCTGTTTAAGAAATATAGTTTCACCGAGGATGATGGGAGTGAAATTCTGGTGACTACACATGAATTTCGTCACTATCTAAATACAATTGCTCAGATTAATTTTATGGATCAGCTAGATATTGCACGCTGGTCAGGTCGAAAAAATGTTTACCAAAATGGCTACTATGACCATGTTTCAAGTAGAGAAATAACTGAAAAAATCCGTTTGGCTTATCTTGGGGAGGCTGCTGCGATTGGACCTATCACTAGTCTACATAAGGTTTCCTTAATTCGACGTGATGAATTCGCTTTGCAGAGAATTCCAACAGCTCATACCACAGCTTATGGATATTGCGTACATGATTACTCAATGTTGCCATGTCAGCTACACCAAGACTGCATGAACTGTGATGAGCAGGTATGTATAAAAGGGGAGGGGGATTGTAAGGAGGAAAATATTCGGGCCTTGAGAAGCGAGACTGAATTATTGCTAGCAAATGCTAAAGAGTCCCTCGGTAACGATGTATATGGTGCGGACAAGTGGGTAAGACATCAGCAATTGACACTTGACCGATTGAACAGCCTCTGCTCAATTCTAGATGACCCTAATGTCCCTGATCAGGCCGTTATTCGCCTCGACGATTCTCTGACTCAAGGTGTGATTGAACAAGCCATGGAGCGTCGTGCAATTGATCTGATGCATGATGAAGATTATGAGAGATAAGTCGTGGTCGCGTGCGCGGAATCTGAGTGATCTGGATATTAAAGAAATTGTTGATATTCTTGACGGTTGGGAGGGGAAGTTGAGTTGGGATTTGCTAGTTGAATCAATCAACAAGCGCTTAAATCAAAGGTACACTCGTCAAGCATTAAATAATCATAGCCGAATTGCTGATGCCTTTAAGCTAAGGAAGAGGAGCTTGTCTGCTCAGCCAATCAGGCAACGCTTGCCCATTGCCGCGGCTAAAATCGTCGATCAAGAAATCGATGTTATTCTTCAGCATAATCACTATCTTGAAGCCAAAGTACAAAGACTTGAAGCGGAAAACAATAGGATTCAGCAGCGACACGTACGTTGGGCCTACAACGCTGCTCTTAGGGGCCTGAATATGCATTTTCTGGACAGACCACTGCCGGTCATTGATCGTCAACAGACAGAGGTGACAATGGAGTCCCTTTCGAAGAAAACCCGATGAGTTTCTTCCGTGCTCGTTGTCTTTCGGGCGCATGATCCGTGCTAGCTATCACAGTTAGCTAGCTCAGTTCGTGGTGACAGTTACTCCAGATTGTCCCTCGGACTTGTTCACGTTTTGCTGGAGCGGCTATGTGGCAGATCGCAAAGCCCGAAACCGATCACCATGCCTTATGTTGCCAGCAGAGCAACGGCATGGCGTAAAGCATCGTCAACACCTTCAAGCGCGACTACATATGTCGCATCGATCTAGGTGATGCGCCGATGGCGCTGGCTCAATCGCCGCGTTCGTTCGAGTACTTTAACGAGATCTAGCCGCATTCGATTTTGAAGATGATGTCGCCCAGGGAGTTCTGATGAGTGCAGAGTCGCCCCGCACATGAGGGCCAACTTAGTGATTGAACTGTGTCCGAAACTACGGGAGCAAGATCAGCTACTTGCAAAGGCCGTGAAGTTCAAAGCTGTCACTTGACCTTTCTTGTCTTTCTGCAACAGGTTCTTGTCATCGAATCTGGTTCAGCGCAACGACTGGTGGCAGTTTGCTCGGAAATGCCAAAGGGTTCGGGGTAATGACTTTGCTGGTCAATCAGGGCCACCGACGATGGCGAGGCTCGTAATTCCTTGTCTATGGGGGAGTGCTTGGCTGGAGCGATAGCAGCTCCCCTACGTTAAAGCGAAAAGGAGCCAAGCCTGCTTCTAGGACCGCTCAGCATCATAGATATTTGTCACGGGGCCCGTTCGGAGCCGATAACTGTCACATCGCCTCCAACCGCGAGCGACATTTTCTTTTTGTAAACAAGTCCGCTGTAGTCGTCCAGTTGTTGACATAGGTGTTGGCGTGGGGCGTGCTATCGATAGTTCTCTCTAGACAAGTCGGCCTTGTTTACATAAATTTATGAACATAAGAACTTCTCGGCATCTTCCGGACTCAGCTCGAGGGTGACGGCGCTCACCACCTTGGGTTTGGTTTCGTCACGATCGGCTTCCTGGGCCACGGCCAGAACCAGCACGTTCTCCAACACGGTTTTGCTGATCTGGCGCGACTCTTCTGTCTTGCCGTTCTGCTCCTGCTGGGCATTGACCACCACATCCACGTAGTTGCCGGGCAGGGCGAAGCCCGCAACACCGACCACATCGTTGACGCGTACTGTCATGGCCCGCTTGCCCGGAGCGATGACGGCAGCCAGTCCGCCTTTGGTGCCTACGGGGGCCAGCTTGCCTTCGAGCACGGCTTCGCCGCGCAGCACTCCGACCTTGACGACGCGATCTTGCAGCTGTTGCATGTCATGGAAAGCGCCATCGGGTATCGAGCCCCGAGGCCAGTCCACCGTGTTCAGCATGTTCGGCAGAATCTTGCCGCCCAGTGGAATGTCGGTGGCAGCGACAACCACCTTGTCGGCGTCCAGGCTGCCGCGTTGGGCCACCCAGTTGGCGGCGTAGACAGCCGCTGCCAGACTGGCCAGTGCTGCGAGGATAAACAGACCCAAAGCTTTGAGGTTTTTCATGGGAGGCTCCCGCTATGCCGTTGTGTAAATGGCTAGACCCAGGTGAACTGCCGAGCGACCAGGAACGCCAGGGTTCCCAGGGCGATGCTGACGCCGTAAGGCAAGGTGCCTACCGAATGCGCCGAGTTGGAGCGGGCATCGGGACGGATCCCCGCAGCGACATTGACGTAGAGCAACTGCACTGCCTCGGCCGAGTTGCGCACCAGCTTGCCGGCCATGCGATGCCAGAGTGCGTAGCTGATGGCTGCCAAGCCGCCGGTGATAAAGACAAAGATCACGACCTGACAGGTGGCGGCGGGGCCGAGAAAGCTGCCGACCATGGCCATCAGCTTGACGTCGCCAGCTCCCATGGCATGCAGCACATAGAGAGGCAGCATCAAGGCCAGACCTACCGCCAGGCCGCCCAGCGCCCAGAAAAAGCCGCCGGTATGGGGATGAGGGGCTAGCAGGCCGTAGAGCAGGGCCAGAGTGGCGCCGCCGAAGGTCAGGCGATTGGGAATGCGACGTGTGCGCAGGTCACAGATGCTGGCTGCCAGCAAAAGCAGCAACAGGATCAGCGAACGCGGCTCGGTGAAAACGGCGGCCACGAGTTCGGATGCTGCGCTGAGTTCGGAAGATGTCATGGTCAACCTCCAGGCCGGTGTTCAGCGAATCCTGTTCGGGCCTCGGAGTTGACGCTGGCTGTCTGCTGCGTTCAGCTCGTCTGACTGGTGTTCACAGGATTCGGGCTATATGTGACTAAATACAATTTTTCTATCAACTTCATTCTTTTGTTTAATTTTGTGGAGATGCTATCCCTATAGAAATCGCTTATCAATATGGGAGTTCGTAAGGATTTTTCTAATCTGCATGAGATGCAAATGTGACGCCGTTGTAGGTTGCGTAAGCAGTGGTCTCATGCGCTGGCTGACGCAGATCGGTTCACGCCGCATGGTGGGTCTGGGTCGTGAGCGAGAGACCTGTAAGGCGTGGGCTTGGGGCTCGGAGCCTGAGTGTCTGGGCTCTTTGATAGCTTCTGAGCAAGTCGCGCAGGCCTCCGAAGGCCAGCTTCCTGCCTGGCGGTTGCCATCGGCGCAGGCTTGGGAGCACGCTGAAGTGCGTTTCAAGCGTTACCTATTTTTAGAGGCTTGCAGTGTCTGCCGGTGTATGGCCTGGCTGCCTCGGTATGGTGGCTCCGTGACTCTGGACAAGGCCGGAGCCGGGGTTGAGTAGCCGCTTTGAGGGATGGGGCCGAGGTAATCTTTGACAGCCCGCAGTCATGTGCCGAGGCAGTTTGTTCGCCAGGCGCCAAGGCGGCAGTCTGGTTGCCTGTCTGCTGTGGGTGCAGGCTCAGTCTATCCGATGCCGGATGAGCGCATTCGCATCGGATACGGGTTTATCGAAAAATAGCGCCTGGCGATTGATATGCAATGACTTCGATGCAGAAAGACCCGGATGCGCTCATCCAGCAATCGCCAGCAGCTCTGATGTTGATAGCAATCGTCTTGCAGGCTTCAGGCCTTTGCCCTGCGCTGGCTGTGCAGGCCGAGCAGCACCAGCACGACAGCCACCAGCGGCAGCATGCCGATATTGATGCCGTTCCAGCCGGCGCTGTGCAGCAGCTGCCCCGACCCGAACGAGGCCACGGCCACCGTGCCGAAGACCAGGAAATCGTTGAGTGCCTGCACCTTGGCGCGTTCCGAGGGGCGGTAGCACTCGGTCAGCAGCGCCGTGGCACCGATGAAGCCGAAGTTCCAGCCCACGCCCAGCAAAATCAGCGAGCCCCAGAAGTGGAAGATATCCAGCCCCATCAAGGCCAGCACGCCGGCCGCGCCTATCATTAGCAGGCCCAGAGCGGTCACGGGCCGCTTGCCATAACGTGCAATCAGCTTGCCGGTAAAGAAGCTGGGCACGAACATGGCCAGCACATGCCATTGAATGCCCATGGCGGCTTCGCCCACGCTATGGCCACAGCCCACCATGGCCATGGGGGCGGCGGTCATCAGGAACGCCATCAGTCCGTAGCTGACCACACCGGCAGCGCAGGCCACGACGAACTGGGGCGTGCGGGCAATTTCGCCCAGAGGCCTGGCGTCGTCGACGACAGCCTTCTTGCTCTGAGGCGGCGGCAGACGCAGGCCCATGAGCAGAGGCAGGGCCAGCAGGGCCAGCACCGCCTGGCTGTAGAAGCTGCCGGCAAACGGTGTGGCGGGCAGGGCGTCGCGCGTCCAGATCACCACCTGCGGCCCGATGATGGCGGCAATCAGCCCCCCGATCATCACGCGCGAAATGGCCTTGGCCTGTTGCGCTGGCTCGCTCACCATATCGGTGGCGGCGAAGCGGTAGCTCTGCACGCAGGCCGCATAAAAGCCGGCCAGCGCCGTGCCGATGCAGAAGGTGACGAAGTCGCTGTGGGCAATGCCTTGCGCGGCGACCACGCCGGAGATCACGCCCAGAACGGCGCCCAGCACATAGGCTGCGCGGCGGCCCATGCGGTTCATGATCCAGGCGGCCGGCAGTGTGGACAGCGCTAGCCCGAGCTGGTAGATGCTGACCGGCAAGGTGGACGCAGCGGGGTTGGACGACAGTTGCTGCCCGACCAGACCGCCCAGTGAGATGATGATGGGCGGAGAGGCACCTCCCAGGGACTGGGCTGCGACCAGCAGGCCCGTATTGCGGCTTTGTTGTGTGTTGTTGTCTGATTGCATAAATCGCTTCGGCTGTCCATGCTTGTACGCAGATTTGTCACATCTTGCAGCATTCATATTGGCCGCACATTAAAAGGTTTGCTGTGGGCATGGTGCAGTCGCGAGCCTGGTGATCAAAGTGAATGGGAGTGATATGACGCTGAAATGCCTTATTGGCCGGGCTGCAGGCCTGAGCATTGCTCTGGCGCTCATGAGCTGGGCGCCGATGGCGCATGCCGAGACGGTAGACGCCCTGCATGAAGCGGTGGTCTGGTCGGCGAGCTATCGCGGCGAGATCGCCGGCAAGGCGGTCAAGCTGGAGCTGTGGCGGCTCGACGGCGCCGTCGGAGGCAGCTATTGCTACGAGCCCTGCAATCGGCCCGGCGCAACACTTGATCTGGAAGGCTCGGCAAGCGGACAGCTGACCGAGACACCGATGGCGGGTGCAAGCGATCCCAAGCCTTCGGGCCGCTGGTCGCTAGCGGCCTTGCCGGGCATGGCGCCACCGCGTCTGCAGGGCCAGTGGCAGTCCACGGATGGCAAAAAGCGCTGGCCGGTCAATCTGCTGCGCCAGCCCCCGGATTTCTCCCATGCAGTGCATTACGAGTTGCGTCTGCTGATGGATCAGAAGCTGCGCTCTCTGGCTGACTGCGGCGAACATACGGATCTCCTGGTTTCCGCCATTCAGGTTTATGAGCAGGGGCGTCTTAAGCAAAGCCTGCCGACCGCCGCCGTGGGCAGTTGCTGGCTGGTGCAGCCACGCTGGGTGGATGCGAATTTTGATGGCTGGCCTGACCTGACCCAGGCGCTGGATCTGCCTGCGGGGCCGAATATTCAGCACCGCACCTGGCTTTACGACCCGGGCACGCAGAAGCTGGTGCTGGGGCCGCAGTCCCTGCAGGACATCAGCTCGCCCGCCTTCGATGGCAAGGCCAGGCGCATCTACAGCGAATGGCGTGCCAGCTGTTGCAGCCATGGTGTAAACATCTATGCCTGGAAGCCCGCAGGGCTGGAACTGGTCGAGCAGGCTGAAAGCTATATGCTGCCAGTGCGCAAGGGCGGCAAGCTCATGGCCTGCTATCAGGTGCCGGACTATGCGCAAGGCCATGTGCGCTGGCCTGCCGGCCTCTACCAGCGGGGCGGCGAGCTGAGTCTGGGACAGGAGCCCGCTGCCGACTGGTGCGATGCCGATCCTGCTGCGAGCATGGGCCAGAACCAGGTGACGGTGCTGGCCGAGCCCAGACCCGGACAGCCACCCCAGATCCTCAAGGCCTATGGCGCAAGCTACCGCAAGGTCGATACGCCCAAAGGTGCCCGTTACTGCCCCGATATCGCAGTCTTCGATGCCGATGCCCACAAGGTGGTGCGTGTGCTGATGAGTGAGAACGCCGAGCAGAACTGCGAAACGGAAAATCCCGCGGGGGGGCAGCCCTGAAAGCGGTTTATCGCCATGCATGGAAATCGCTTGCTGCTATCGTTTTGAGAAGGTTTGCTTGTTATACAATTTAAATAATTGAGATTCATTCTCAACAAGCCTTAGCCACGCACTTCGTTTTAGCCATAGGAGATCGATCAAAAACGAGGTCTACATGGCAACCCCAGTTCGTGGCGGCGCAGGCAAGGCGCCGTCGGCTTCAGCGCTCGCATCCACGCAGTTCGCTCCATTCGCGCATTGGCTGTCTTCTGCTGTGTGCTGCAGCCCCCGCTCAGCCGTAGGGCTGGCTGTGTTGGTGGTTTTGAGTGCCGGCGCCCAGGCACAGACCCAGATACCGGACCAGCAGGAAAAACGCCTGAGCGAAGTCACGGTTTCCGGCAAGCTGGACGGCAACGCTCTGCCTGCGCTGGCCTCTGGTGCTCAGGTCGCCAAGGGCGCAGGCCTGGGGCTGCTGGGCAATGTGGATGTGATGGATGCCGCCTTCAACATCACGGCCTATTCCGAAGAGCTGATCCGCGACCAGAATGCGGCCACGGTGGCTGCCGTGCTGGAAAACGACTCTTCAGTGCGCTTCACCACCAATACCGGCCATGTCAACGAGAACTATGTGATTCGGGGCTTCGACGTCAACGCCAGCGAAGTGGCGTTCAACGGCCTGTATGGCCTGGCGCCCGACAGCCATATACCGACCGAGATGATAGAGCGCGTGGAGCTGCTCAAGGGCCCGGGTGCGCTGCTCGGCGGCATGGCTCCCAGTGGGGCGGTTGGCGGCGTGGTGAATGTGGTCAGCAAGAAGCCACTGGCCGATGATCTGACGCGGCTGACCACCACTTTCACCTCGGGTTCGCAGCTGCAGGAGCATGTGGATGTGTCGCGGCGCTTCGGCCCCGAGCGCCGCCTGGGCATACGCTTTAACGGCGCGCTGTCCAGCGGGGAGACCGAGGTTGACGACCAGAAGCGCCGCCGCCGTCTGGGCGCAGTGGCGCTCGACTATCAGGGCGATCGCTTCACGCTGGGGCTGGATGCCTATCACTACATGGTGAACCTGGACAACGGCAGCCCGGTGATGGTGAGCTTTGGCAAGATGAAGAATCTGATCGGCGCACCGGATGCCAGCAACAATCTGTTCCGCGGCGTCAACACCGAAGTGGAGAACAAGTCGGTGGCGCTGCGCGGCAGTTTCGAGCTCAGCGACAGCTGGCAGCTCTACGGCAGCCTGGGCAAGGCCTGGCATGACTATGTTGGCCAGCCCGTGGGCACACGCGTGGTGCTCAATGCCGTGGGCGACGGCTCCGCCGTGGGGCAGACCTATAACCTGCAGGGCTATACCAACAGCACGGCGCTGGACGCGGGTTTGCGCGGCCGCTTCAAGACCGGCGATGTGGGCCATCAACTGGTGTTCTCGTTCAACGAGCTGCAGCAGCAAGGCGGGCGCGCGCTGCCCATCGTGGTCAGCAGCAACTACACCACCAATATCTACGACCCGGTGCTGCCGGTTCTGGCAGGCCCGCGCAATGCCGTGCGCCAGGAAAACGACAATGTGATTCGCAGTTTCGCCGTGGCCGATACCCTGAGCCTGCTGCAGGACAGGCTGCTGCTGACGCTGGGCGCACGCCACCAGCGCGTGAATCAGAAAATGAAGGGCTACGACGAGAGCGCCGTCACTCCCATGCTGGGCCTGGTGGCCAAGCCCTGGGGCGAGGATCTGTCCTTCTACGCCAACTACATCGAGGGGCTGAGCCCCGGTCTCGAGGTGGGTCCCACCTATGCCAATGCAGGCGAGACATTCGCACCCTACAAATCCAAGCAGATGGAGGCGGGCGTGAAGTGGCGCCGCGCAGGCTGGACGAATACGCTGTCGCTGTTCCAGATCGAGAAGCCTTCGACCACCATCGATACGGCGGCCAATACCCTCAAGCTCAATGGCGAGCAGCGCAATCGCGGTGTGGAGTGGAATACCTTTGGTGCCGTGAGCTCCAGCTTGCGTGTATTGGGCGGCGTCACCTATCTGCAGCCCAAGCTGACCAGCACCCAGGGCGGCAACAACGACGGCCATGATGCTTTCGGCGCGGCGCGCTGGGCGGCCAATCTGGCGGCAGACTGGGATGTGCCGGGCGTGGCCGGTCTGGCGCTGAACGCACGCCTGGTGCATACGGGCAAGCAGTGGGTCAACTCGGCCAACACCTTGCGTGCACCGAGCTGGACGCGCTTTGATGTCGGCGCCCGCTATACCACGCGCGTTGCCGACAAGAAGGTGGTGCTGCGCGGTACGGTGGACAACGTCTTTGGTCGCAGTTACTGGGCCGGCGCCTTTACCGACAACTTCCTGACCGTGGGCGCACCGCGCACCGTGCGCATCAGCGCTGCCGTGGACTTCTGAGGCGAGGGAAGCATCAATGCATGAAGATCTTCAAGGTTTGTGCCTGCCGATGATGGGCCACAGGCCATCGGGCAAAGGGCTGCGCTCCTTGCTTGTTCCTGGTCTGCTTGCGGCCAGCGTCGGCATCGGCGGCTCGGCCGGTGCGGCCCGGCCCTTGCCTGGCGGCACTGTTCAGAGCGCGGGCAAGGCGGCCTCCTTGCTTTCGGTGCGGGAGCCGTTCTCCGGCAGGCTGGCGTCGGGACAGAAGCTGAGCCTGCAGCTGGAGGCTCCGGCCGGCGCAGTGGTTCGCGGCAATCTGCAGGCACTGGGCGTTGTGCTGGATGTGGAAACGCCTGACGGGCGCCATCTGCGGCGGCTGAGCCAGGGCGCAGGCGTCGATCACGCATTTACCTGGCAAAGCCGGGGCATGGCGAAGGAGCGTCTGGTGCTGCGCGCCGAGAAGGTCCAGCCCTATGCGTCGGCGGCAAACGGCGTGTTGGCGGCGCAGGACGGACACATCGGTGCTCCGACCTATGCTGCGCCCATTCCTGGCGCCTACGAGCTGACGATCACCCAGGTGCTGGCGCCGTTGGCGGCCGGCCATGCGCCTGCGGCAGAGATCGAACCCGAGCCGCTGCGCAGCCCCAGGCTCAAGGCCTTGCAGGCGCGGCTGGCGCAGGGCGGCGACAGCCGCAGCTTCTGGCAGGAAATGGAACGCCAGGGCACGCCGCTGATCGAGCCCTGGGATGCGGAGCACCAGTTGGTGAGCTTTGTCTGGCGCGGCGCCGGACAGTCCGTGCGGCTGTTCGGAAGTCCATCGGGCAACCATGAGCCTCTGCAGCGCCTCGGAAGCAGCGATGTCTGGTGGGCCAGCTTCGTCATGCCCAGGGATGCGCGGCTCAGCTATGGTTTTGCGCCCGATGTGCCTGCGGTTTCGGCCGATGCCATGATTCAGCGCCGATCCATTCTGTCCACCTTGCAGCGCGATCCGCTCAATCGCCAGAGCTGGGGGCGGTCTGCGGATCTGCAGGCGGTGCAGGATCGCTACGACGGACGCTCCGTGCTGACGCTGGCCAAGGCGCCGCCCCAACCCTGGAGCCAGTCCCGCGCCAGCGTGGCAGCTGGCCAGTTGCAGCGTCACTGGCTGGGCAGCCAGGCACTGGGCAATGGGCGCGATATCTGGATCTACAAGCCGCAGGGCTGGCAGCAGGCGGATGCGGCTCAGCGTTCCATGCTGGTGCTGTTCGACGCCCAGGCCTATTTGCGCCAGGTTCCCACGCCCGCCATCATCGACAACCTCATGGCCGACGGCCTGCTGCCTGCAACAGCCGTCGTGCTGGTGGCCAATGGCGCAGGCGACGCGCGCAGCCGCGAGCTGCCGCCCAACCCGGTGTTTGCCGACTTCATGGGCAAGCAGCTCATGCCCTGGCTCAAGGTTCAGGGCATAGCGGCCGGACCTGAGCGCACGGTGATCGCAGGATCGAGCTATGGCGGCCTGGCTTCAAGCTATGTGGCGCTGCGCTATCCGCAGTGGTTTGGCAATGTGCTCAGTCTCTCGGGCTCCTATTGGTGGGCACCCAAGGGCGAGTCGCCCAATTGGCTGGCTCGCCAGTATGAGCAAGCACCGCAACTGCCCATTCGCTTTTACTTTGATGCCGGCCTATACGAAGGGGCTCGCGGTGGTCAGGCAGGCATACGCGAAACCAGCCAGGAGCTGGGTGATGTGCTGCGTAGCAAGGGCAACAAGGTCGTGCAGCGTGTGCACAGCACCGGTCATGACTATGTGCACTGGCAGGGTTCGCTGGCCTGCGGGCTGCTGGCGCTGACGGGGCGCGAGCCATCGACCGAGGGGCTCAAGGAGCAGGTCGCACAGGCTTGCGGGCTCTGAGTCCGGGGAGCACAAAAAAAGGGGCTGAAAGCCCCTTTTTTGCTTTTGGCCTGCAGCGCTCGTTCGCAAGCGCTGCAGGCTTTTCCATGCAAGCTTCTACTTGAGCTTGTTGCCGCATTCGCCGCAGAACAGGTCATTGGCGGCTACCGGGGCGCTGCAGGCTGGGCAGCTCGGCGCAGCCTGAGCCTGGCGGGCTTTCTCGGCGGCCTCTGCTTCGGCGCGGGCGCGGGATGCTTCACGCTCAGCAGCCTGCTGCCTGGCCAGTTGCTCGGCCTGGGCTTTCAAGCGCTCTGCTTCTGCTTGCTGACGTGCTTCTTCGGCAGCCTGGGCTGCGGCGTGCTCCTCAGCGGCCTTTTGTTGTGCAGCGCGCTCTGCAGCCTGGGCTTCGGCCCGCTGACGTGCGGCCAGTTCCTCAGCTTCGGCAGCCGCACGTTCGCGTGTCGCACGTTCCCGTGCAGCTTGCTCGGCGGCCTCGGCTTCAGCCTTCAGGCGGGCTGCTTCGGCCTCGGCGCGCAGGCGTGCCGCCTCGGCTTCGCTACGCTGGCGGGCGGCTGCCTCTTCAGCGCTTTGACGTGCTTTTTCCGCCGCATCGGCGGCAGCGCGCTCGCGCGCCTGCTGCTCGGCAAATGCCTGTTCGGTGGATGCCGCTGTGGCGGCAGTCAGGCCTGCGGCAGCCGCTGCTGCGCCAGTCGCTGCTGCGCCAGCCGTGGCTGCGCCAGCGCTGGCATTGCTGTCGTTGCCGGGCGGGGTGTCGGTGGCGGCGGGCTTGGCTGTGGCTTCCTGCAGGCGCTCGCTGGCAGCCTGCTTGGCGCGCTCGGCCGCAGCCATGGTGCGTTCTGCGGCAGCCATGGTCTGGGCCTTGGCTTCCTCGGCTTTTTTGCGCACATCGCCAATCAGGCTGTCCAGTGCACCCTCGGCCTCGGCCGGGTCCACGCTTTCACGAGCCTGCAGATAGATCAGATTCATGCCCATGATGGCCACCTGGGCCAGCAGTGCGCCCACCACGCAGTAGAGAACGCCCAGGCCGGCGATGAGGCCGGTGCTGCCGCCCCCCATCATGCCCATGGGGTTGAAGCCACCACCGTAGCCACGGCCGTAGCCGCCGCCCATGAACATGCCGGCCATGGAGCCGGCATCTCCGGTAATGCTCATGGCCATCCCGGTCAGGGAGACGGTGGCAGGCACCAGTCCGGCAAACAGCATGAAGCAGACCAGGCCCAAAATGACATAGAGCACGACTTCCATCAGCACCACTTCGACCAGACGCTTGCGAGCGATGCTCAGCACATTGGCCAGCGCAGCCTTGACGGACAGGCCACTCCACAGCGCAGGGCCCATCAAGGGGCCGACGACCCAGATCATGGCGATCAGCAAGGCTGCAGCGACCAGCACCAGAATCGGGTGGGCCACAAAGGCCAGAATGCCGCCGAGCACGGGAATCTTGCAGATGAAGTAAATGACAGCAGCCAGCAGGTAGTAGGCCAGTGTGGCAACAAATATCGCGAGTCCGACCAGCAGGAATTTGGGCAGGCACAGCAGACCGGCCGATGCCGCTGCCGAGAAGGAGCGTACGGGTTCGTTCCTGGCCTTGTCCATGAGCATGATGCCAACGCCCGAAGAGCCGGCCAGCAGTGCGACGACAGCCGCCAGCATGAAGATCAGGTACATGAAGAAGCCGGCCTTGACCAGCATCCAGGCCGCGCCTGCTATCAGTGCACCGGTCAGCAGCAGTGTCAGAAAGCACAGCAGCAGCGGTCGCCATTGCGTCAGTCCTTCGGCGGCTCTGGCGAGGGTGGCAAAACGTATTTCTCCCAGGGGTTGCTCTCTCATTTTTCGTCCTGTCTGGTTGTTGAGGCTGGCTGGTGTGGCGCGATGAGCCGCTGGCTGGCCGGGGGTCAAAGCTTGCCGCGGATCTCGCCGGCTTCGATGGTGTAACGCTCCACGCCGGCGGGCAGACCAGTATCGATCTTCTTGATGACAGTCACGGGTTTGCCGCCCTTGGACTGGGTGGTGCCAGTGGCGGTATTCACACGCCCGGCCCTGACATCCTCGTCGGACTGATCGACCACGATGCTCGACGAGCCGCGGTTGTCGGCCAGTTCATTGGCCAGTTCCTTGAGCACATTCATGGCCTGGGTATATTCCTTGCGACCCTTGGCGGCCAGCGGCATCTCCACGGTCAGTGCTGAGAAACTGCGCATCTGGTGTGTCTGTCCCGACTGCCCGTCGGCAATGCTGACGGTCCTGGTCTGTAACGGCCCTGCCACGGCGCGTTGTTTGGCCGGCAGCTTCTGCATGGCTTGCACGGCCTGGGCCTGCATGCTCTGCGCATGCTGCGTCTCCTGATCCAGAGCGGCCTGCAAGCGGGCAAAGCGCTCGTTCTGCCCGCCCGAAACAGCGGTTGCGGGCGCGCCGCCGCCAGGGCCGCAGCTAGGGTCTGCGGAGTTGGTGACGCGCGAGAGCATGCAGCTCAGCGATGTGGAGGCATCTTGCAAGCTGGCGCAGCCGCCGAGCAGGGTTGCGGCGCAGGCGAGCACAGTGAGTTTGAGTTTTTTCATGGCTTTCAATCCAGCAGGTCATCCAGGGATGGCGCGGCATTCTTCTTGACTGCAGGTGTTCTTGCAGGGGGCGGCACGGGCGGTTTGCCAGATGCCGGGGCTGAGGACGGCTCCGGGCTGGCCGCAGGCGCGGGTGCGTCGCTGGCAGTGTTTGCTGTCGTTGCTGCGGGGGTGACTGCCGTGGCGGGCGCGTTGTCTACGGCGCCGGCAATCGGGGCATTTTCGGCAGGTGTCGTTTGCGCTGCGGTACTGCCGCCCAGCGGGCCGACCAGGGCGTCGGCCTTGGCCTTGTCTTCGGGCGAAATCCCATCCTTGCCGGCTTGGGACGAGCTGGATGCGCTATTGCCCGAGCTGGTCAGGCCCTTCATATTGCTTGCCATCATCACACCGCCTGCAATGGCTGCGACCAGCAGTGCCAGCGCCACCCATTTGATCCAGGCATTGCTGCCGCGCACCGGTTCCTGGGGAAAGGCCGGCGTGCGGTCATTGCGCTGCGCAAAGCTTGCGGCAGGCTCCGACTGTGGCGGCCTTGGCGCGGGTGTATCCATGGGCTCGATCAGGGGAGGGGCCAGGCTTGCGCTGTCAATAGTCTGCGAGGCACCTGAAGGCATGGGCGGCGCAGCTGCCACTGCGGCATGGCTATCGCCGGGGCGCTCGAACACCAGGCCGCATCGTGTGCAGAAGCGGGCCTCGGGCTTGCAGACAGCCTGGCATTGGCTGCAGGTTTTTTCAACAGCAGTGATTGCCGCTTCCGGTGCTTGTCTGGCGCCGCAGTTCTTGCAGAACTTGGCATTCGGAGAGAGCGGATTGCCGCATTGGGAACAATTCATGGTCTGCAATCGAGAAAAGAGTCCGCTGGAATGGCCGCTCGGCGGCATTGCTGCCTGGGCAATGCGTGGAATATGGGCCGGTTTTTGCGCATTGGCATGAACCGGTACGGACCCTGAAAAATGATTTGTATCTTAGCGGCGCATTTGCCGCAGCCTGTCGGATCGCTTTACGGGAATGTAAGCACGTTCGGTTTTGACAGCTTTTTGTCAGGCATGGCAATCCATGAATGGGGTTTGGATTAATGGAGCTGCGCGGAGTTTCAAGGGATTTATGGCGTAAGTGACTGATTTGAAAAGAAGGCAATAAATCAGGTGCTTTATGGAAGCCGGGATTGCCGGGAAAAGCTCGGATCTCGAAATCTGTTTGATTTTTGCAAATGCTTCAAATGGTTGAGAGTGTTTTGCGCTGTAAAGATTTCAACGAAATACAAGCCTTGCTGAACCCCGGGAGTCAGCAAGGCCGGTAATCACTGCTGCGCAACCAGCGTCAGCAGCTCGATTCGCGGCGCCACACCAAGGCGTATGGCAAAACCGGCCCACAGGCCTGCTCCGCTGCTGACCAGCAGCTTCATATTGCCGACGTCATATTCGCCGCGCACAAAACCGTTGTTGACGGGAGCCACCAGCCAGCGGTCCATGCCCAGGATCAGTCCGCCGTGGGTATGGCCCGATATCTGCAGATTCACGCCCTTGTCCGCGTTGTCGCGCGCGAATTTGGGCTGGTGCGCCAGCAGGATATGAAACGCTGCCCCGGCCTTGCGGGCCTGGGCGGCAACCGCATCCACATCGGGGGGAACGCCTTCGGCGACCTCGGGGTCGGCGTTGTTGGGCGAGGTCCGGCCGAACACCGGGTCGCCGATGCCGGACAGGGCCAGCTTGCTGCCCTTGATGTTCAGCAGCTGCATGCGGTTTTCCAGCAGATTCAGGCCCAGGCGGCGGAACTCGGCCATCCAGGCGTTGTAGCCGCTGTAGTACTCGTGGTTGCCCGGCGCCGCCCAGACGCCGTAGCGCGCGCTCAAGGCGGCCAGCGGCGCCACATGGGCGCGGCTGGTGGCGACATCGCCGTCCACCATGTCGCCGGGCAGCACGATCAGGTCGGGCGTGGTGGCCAGGGTGCGCTGCACGATGGTCTGCACATAGCTTGCATCATTGACCGGGCTGGCGTGGATATCGGCCAGCACGGCAATGCGCAGGCCCTGCAGGGCGGTGGGCAGGTTTCTGACCGCGATCTGTTGCTCATGCACCCTGGGCGGCTGAAGGGCGTTGAAGACGCCGATGGCGCTCAGGCAGCCGGTCGCCACCACGGCGGCTGCGGTAAGTGCGGGAAGGTGCAGCAGCTGCGCCAGGCTGGTTCGCCCCATGAGTCGGGCGATCAGCCACAGCAGATCGCGCAGCAGCACGAACAGCGCCAGCATCAGCAGCATGGCCAGAATCCAGCCGCCGGGAACCTGCAGGCGCGCCACCACGGCGTAGGGCAGGGCATTCGTCTGCACGGCCTTGAGCAGCAAGGCCGGCGCAATGCCCAGCAAGGCCGTGATCAGCGTGGCCAGCAGGCGGGCAAGACGAGAAGTACCGTTGAGGCTGGAGACAGGCCACCAGAGCCAGAGAGCCAGAAGAGGAATGACGAAAGCAGCAGTCGAAACCATGGGCAGGAGGGAAACCGAAAATTGCCGCGAGCATAGCAAGCGTTGGCGTCCCCGCGATGAACGCTGCTGCAGCCGTTGTCACCGGCGCAACGCAGTGCGTTGAAAATGGCGCGGCACGGCTGCTTTTGCCATTGCTGCGCAAGACTGGTCAAGGACGGGGATAATCCCAGCCCTTATGTCTTTGAAGATCAACTTCCCCGAGTCGCTCCCCGTATCCAGCCGTCGCCAGGAAATCATGGAGGCCATGGATCGCCATCAGGTCATCATCGTCTGTGGCGAGACCGGCTCGGGCAAGACCACGCAGCTGCCCAAGATCGCACTGGCGCTGGGCCGGGGCAGGCTCAATGCCGCCCCCGATGCCAACGGCCAGGTGCGCGGCCATCTGATCGGCCACACCCAGCCGCGCCGCATTGCCGCCAGCTCGGTGGCCAAGCGCATTGCCGAGGAGCTGAACACCCCGCTGGGCGAAGTGGTGGGCTACAAGGTGCGCTTTCAGGACATGCTGCAGAAGAACGCCTCCGTCAAGCTGATGACCGACGGCATCTTGCTGGCCGAGACCCAGACCGATCCGCTGCTCAAGGCCTACGACACGCTGATCATCGACGAGGCGCATGAGCGCAGCCTGAACATCGACTTTCTGCTCGGCTATCTCAAGCAGATCCTGCCCAAGCGCCCCGATCTGAAGGTGGTGGTCACGTCAGCCACCATCGATGCCGACCGCTTTGCCAAGCACTTCGAATCGAAGAACGGTCCTGCACCCGTGATCATGGTCTCGGGTCGTACCTATCCGGTGGAGATGCGCTATCGCCCGTTCGAGGGTGAAAAGGACAGGGATCTGAACGACGCCATTGCCGATGGCGTCGATGAGCTCTGGGCTGGCGGCAAGGGCGGCGATATCCTGATCTTCCTGCCCGGCGAGCGCGAGATCCGCGAAGCCGCCGACCATCTGCGCAAGCATTTGCAGCACTCGCCCACACTGCGCAGCGCCGAGGTGCTGCCGCTGTTCTCGCGCCTGTCGCAGGCCGAGCAGGACCGTATCTTTGACGGCCATACGGGCCGGCGCATCGTGCTGGCCACCAATGTGGCCGAAACCTCGCTCACGGTGCCGGGCATTCGTTATGTGATCGACGCCGGTACGGCACGTGTGAAGCGCTACTCCTTCCGCAGCAAGGTGGAGCAGTTGCTGGTCGAGCCGATCTCGCAGGCCGCGGCCAACCAGCGCGCGGGCCGTTGCGGTCGTGTGGCCAACGGCATCTGCATTCGCCTGTATGACGAAGAGAGCTTTGTCAGCCGCGACCGCTTCACCGACCCCGAAATCCTGCGCTCCTCGCTGGCCGGCGTGATCCTGCGCATGAAGTCGCTGGGTCTGGGCGATGTGGTGAATTTCCCCTTCCTCGAAGCCCCCTCGGGCCGTGCCATTGCCGACGGCTATCAACTGCTGGCCGAGCTGGGCGCGGTGGACGATCACGGCCATCTGCTGCCCATGGGCAAGGAGCTGTCGCGCCTGCCGCTGGACCCGCGCGTGGGCCGCATGATTCTGGAAGCGCGCGAGCGCCGCGCCCTGGCCGAGGTGCTGATCATTGCCTCGGCCCTCAGCGTGCAGGATGTGCGCGACCGCCCCATGGAAGCGCAGCAGCAGGCCGACCAGGCACATGCCAAGTTCGACGACGAGAAAAGCGAATTCAGCGGCTATCTGCGGCTGTGGAAGTGGCTGTCGGATGCGCGCGGCGGCAAGGTCGTGGCCAAGAGCCGCAAGGAAATGGCGGCTCAGCACGCGCCGGCCGCCAAGCCGAATGCGCGCAACCAGGCCTTCCTGCCCGTCAGTCAGCGTGCCAGCGGCGCGCAGCTCGAAGGCACGGTGCAAGAGCGGCTGGCGCTGTTCAACCCTGCCGATCAGGCCCAACATGCCGACGAGGCCACGCACAAGATCAGCAACCGCCAATGGGAGCAACTGCTGCGCCAGAACTTCATCAATATCCGCCGCGTGCGCGAGTGGCGCGACATTCACTCTCAGCTGCTGACCGTGGTCAAGGAGCAGAAATGGCTGCTCAACAACGAGGCGGCGGGCTATGAGGCCGTGCACCTGTCCATGCTGTCGGGGCTGCTCGGCAATATTGGCTATCGTGCAGAGGAAAGCGAGAGCTATCTGGGCGCGCACGGCATCAAGTTCCACCCGCACCCCGGCGCTCACCTGAGCAAGAAGCCCGGCCGCTGGATCGTGGCGGCCGAGCAGGTCGAGACCTCGCGCCTCTACGGCCGCGGCATTGCGGCCATAGAGCCGCAGTGGCTGGAGGAGGTGGGCGGCCATCTGCTCAAGAAGCAGCTGCTGGACCCGCACTGGAGCAAGAAGCAGGCCGATGTGGTGGCGCTGGAGCGCGCCACGCTCTACGGTCTGGTGGTCTACAACGGCCGCCGCGTGAGCTACGGCCGCGTCGATCCGCATGAGGCGCGCAATCTCTTCATCCGCCAGGCCCTGGTGGAGGGCGAGTGGGAAACGAAGTGGCATTTCCTGCCCGCCAACCTCAAGCTCATGCGCAAGGTCGAGGAGCTGGAGCACAAGAGCCGTCGCCAGGACGTGCTGGTCGACGACGAGCTGATCTTTGCCTTCTACGACCAGCATCTGCCCAAGGATGTGTACAGCGGCGCGAGCTTCGACAAGTGGTTCCGCGCCGAGAGCAGGAACCAGCCCGAGCTGCTGCGCCTGTCCAAGGACGAGCTGATGCGGCACGAGGCCGCCGGCATCACCACGGACAAATTTCCCAAGACCGTGAAGCTGGGCGGTGCCGATTGCAGCGCCAGCTATCTGCACAGCCCCGGCGACGCGCGCGACGGCATCACGGTCACCGTGCCGCTGTTCGTGCTCAACCAGGTGTCGGAGGAGCGCGCCGAGTGGCTGGTGCCGGGCATGCTCAAGGACAAGATCCAGGCACTGCTGAAGAGCCTGCCCCAGCGCCCGCGCAGCCGTTTCGTGCCGCTGCCCGAGAGCGCGGCGCGGCTGGCCGAGCTGTTCACCGAGAGCGAGCGCTGGGCCCAGGGCGGACTTATCGACGCCTTGCTCAAGCAGGTGCGCGACGAGACTTCGCTGGATGTGAAGCGCGCCGACTTCAAGCTGGACATGCTGAGCCCGCATCTGTTCATGAACTTCCGCATCACCGACGAGCATGGCCGCCAACTGGGCCAGGGCCGCAATCTGGGCGCGCTCAAGGCCGAGTGGGGCGCCAAGGCACGCGGTGCATTCCAGGCGCTTGCTTCATTAAAGGTAGCTGCTAGCGATGGTGAGCCGGTCAATTCCGAGCAAAAAGCATCTGAAAATGATAAGGGTAAGGCGCAAGCAGCTCCTAAAAATGATAAGTCTGCGGCGGGCATGCCAGCCCAGTCTCATGATGCGCGCTACAAGGACTGGAGCTTTGGCGAGCTGCCCGAGCTCATGGAAATCAAGAAGGGCGGCACCACGCTGATCGGCTTTCCGGCCCTGATCGACCATGGCGACGCCGTCGGCATCGAAGTCTTCGATGAACCCGAAGCCGCTGCCGCAAAGCATCGCGTGGGCCTGCGCCGGCTGTTCGCGCTGCAGATTCGCGATGCGCTCAAGTATCTGGAAAAGAACATTCCCGATCTGCAGAAGATGGCCGTGGCCTATATGCCGCTGGGCACGCAGGAAGAGCTGCGCGGCCAGATCATCGATGTGGCCATAGACCGCGCCTTTTTGCAGGAGCCGCTGCCGAGCAACGAGGCCGACTTCAAGCAGCGCGTGCAGGACGGCCGTGGGCGCCTGACGCTGATTGCCAACGAGGTGGCACGCATGTCGGCCACCATCCTTATCGAGTACGCAGCCGCCGCGCGCAAGATCAAGGACACCAAGAACGCGCCGGAGGCTACCAAGGACGCGAGCGAGCAGCTGCAAAAGCTGATGCCCAAGAACTTCATCGCCGTGGCCCCCTGGGCGCAGCTCGGTCATTACGCGCGCTACCTCAAGGCCATTAGCTCGCGTCTGGACAAGTACCGGGCCGACAGGGCGCGCGATGCCGCCAAGCTCAAGGAGCTGCTGCCGCTGGAGCAGCGCTACTGGCGGCTGGTGGCCGAGCGCAAAGGGCAGATCGATGCCCGAATGCAGGAGTACCGCTGGATGCTGGAGGAGCTGCGCGTGAGCTTTTTTGCCCAGGAGCTGCGCACGCCGTATCCGGTCAGCGCCAAGCGGTTGGACAAGGTCTGGGCGCAGCTGCAGCAGTGATGCCGGCCTGACGGCCTGACGAATGGGGCTCTGCCTGATTAGGCGGGCCGGCTTTCGCCCTGCAGCAGCGGATTGCGCGAAAACAGCTCCACCACCCAGTCCACAAAGGCGCGCACCTTGGCGCTGAGGTGGGAGTTGGGCGGATAGACCACATAGATCGGCAGCAAAGGGTGTTTCCAGTCCTCCAGCACCCGCTGCAGCTGGCCGCTTTCGAGGTACTTGTGAATCTGGAAGCGGCTGAGCTGTCCTATGCCCTGGCCGGCAAGGATGGCGCTGATATAGGCATTGCCTTCGTTGACACCAAGATGTGCAGGACTGGCGATCTCAATCACTTCGCCGCCCTTGTGAAACTCCAGCGGATAGCGCCGCGCCGAGACCGGAGAGAAATAGATCACGTTGCGATGGCCGGACTCCAGATCGCGCGGATGCTGGGGCACGCCGTGGCGCTGCAGATAGTCGGGAGCGGCAACCGTGATGAATTCCAGATTGCCGATGCGGCGCGCCACCAGGGACTGGTCGGCCAGCTCGCCGCCGCGGATCACGCAGTCCACGTTGTCGCTGATCAGGTCCACGGTGCGGTCGCTCACGCCCAGGTCGATCTGTATCTCGGGATAGCGAGACTGGAACTCGCTCAGATGGGGAATGATGAGCAGACGCGCCACGGTGGTTCCCACATCCACGCGCAGGCGCCCGCGCGGCGTGGTGCGGGCCTGGCTGACGCTGGCCTCGAGGTCGTCGAAGTCGGCGAGCAGGCGCACGGCGCGGTCGTAATAGGCCGCACCATCGGCGGTCACGGTGACGCGACGCGTGGTACGGTTGAGCAGCTTCACGCGCAGGCGCTCTTCCAGAGCCTGAACGTTCTTGGTCACACTGGCTTTTGGCATTTGCAGCGAATCGGCTGCACGCGTGAAAGTGCCGGCTTCCACAACCCGCGCGAAAATACGCATGGCCTGTATCTGATCCATGGGATCTCCTTGTCCTCGCGAAAACCCGGACTCGCCGAGGATGCGGGATTCTCACACACAGCTCACACCGTCATTGTTCGAGAATTGGAAACAGTGTGGCCGCGTTTGCGGGGTTTATGCCGTCACTTGCTGTTGCTACATTTCTGTTCCATCACCCGGTCCTGTCCGGAAAATCCATGTCAAACACCAAAGCCACCGCATCGCAGCCGATTCCTCATACCGACACCACGATCTCCGTGGCCGACGGTGTGCAGGCAGATGTGCGCATATACGGCGGCAAGCGGCGCGGCGAAGTGGTCCCGCTGGTGCTGCATTTCCATGGAGGTGCCTTTGTGACCGGCGGTCTGGACAACGGCTGCACCGTCGGCAGCTCGCTGGCGGCGGCCGGGGCCTGTGTGGTGTCGCTGGCCTATCCGCTGGCGCCCGAGCATCCGTTTCCGCGTCCGCTGGAGCTGGGCTACGAGGTGCTGCTGTGGGCCTACAAGCAACGCAGCAAGCTGGCCGGAAAGGGCGCTCCGCTCTATCTGGCCGGTGAAGAGGCTGGAGCCAATCTGGCGGCCGGCGTCTGCATGATGGCGCGCGATCAGCAGCAGCCGCCGCTGGCCGGGCAGATTCTGATCTCTCCCATGCTGGACCCTTGCTCGGCCACGCCTTCGCAGCGTGCCGCTCAGGGCGAGTCCGTCGAATGCAAATGGGCTTCGGGCTGGTGCCAGTACCTGGGCGAGCCGCATGATGCTGAGCACCCCTATGCGGTGCCGGCGCGAGCCCGCCGTCTCGCGGGACTGCCGCCGACGCTGATTCTGGTCGGCGAGGCCGACCCCATGCGTGACGAGGCACTGAACTATGGCGCGCGCCTGGAAGCTGCCGGCCTGAGCGTGCATCGCCATGTGTTTGCCGAAGCCGGGCAATGGCCGCAGGCGCTGCTGGAGCAGCCGCCCGAGTCCTGCCCTTGCGCCGCGCAGCTGCAGGAGCAACTGCGCCAGTTTTTCGAAACCACCCGATGTCGGCTCTGAGCTGATTTTGCCCTGCTGATACCGCTGACCTGACCCGGCCCCGTGGGCCGGAAGCAGCACGGCTGCGCCTTTTTCTTCTCTTTCTCATTCGATTCCTGGCCTGAGCGCTGGAAGGGATGAGTCTTGCCCGCCGCCGAAAGAGCCGCTACCGCTTTCAACCCTTGAACCAAAGACATTGCCATGAACGAGCACTCCAAACTCTCCAACCGCCGCCGGTGGGCCGCCGCCGGCGTCGCCGCTGCCGTGATCGCCACGACTGCCGCCATGCTGGGCCTGTCATCGCATGCCGAAGCGCCCGCTGCGCAAGCCGCCGCGCCGGCTGTGCCAGTTTCGGCAGCCCAGGTCCTGCAGCAGGACGTAACGCTGTGGAATGAATTCTCCGGCCGCCTCGAAGCCGTGCAGCGTGTGGATGTGCAGCCGCGCGTCTCGGGAGCGGTGCAGGCCGTGCATTTCAAGGAAGGCGCGCTGGTCAAGGCCGGTGATCTGCTGTTCACCGTGGACCCGGCGCCCTATGCGGCAGAAGTCGATCGCGCCGAAGCCCAGGTCGTTGCCGCCAAGGCGCGCATGGCCTATACCCAGAGCGAGTCCGAGCGCGCCACGCGTCTGTGGGACGAGCGGGCGATCGCGCAAAAGGAATACGACGAGCGCGTGAATGCCCGGCGCGAAGCCGATGCGAATCTGCGCGCCGCCCAGGCTGCGCTGCAGACCGCCAAGCTGAACCTGGGCTACACCCAGGTCAAGGCTCCGGTGAGCGGGCGCGTGGGTCGCATCGAGGTCACGGTGGGCAATCTTGTGAGCTCGGGAGCCGGTGCTCCGGTGCTGACCACCCTGGTATCGGTGGACCCGATGTATGCCAGTTTCGACGCGGACGAGCAGATCGTGGCCCAGGCGCTGCAGGGTCTGCAGAGCGCAAGCCAGGTACGCAGCACGCGTGCGCTGATTGAAACCATTCCCGTTCAGATGGGGGTGGGTACCAGCGGCGGCACGCCCTATGCCGGTCATCTGCAGCTCATAGACAACCAGGTCGATGCCAAGAGCGGCACGGTGCGCGTGCGGGCCGTGTTCGGCAATGCGGACGGCACGCTCATGGCCGGCCAGTTCGCGCGCATTCGCATGGGCCAGCCCCAGACCACCCAGGCCGTGCTCATCAACGAGCGCGCCGTGGGCACGGACCAGAGCAAGAAATTCGTGCTGGTGATTGGCGCTGACAACAAGGCCGAGTACCGGGAGGTGCAACTGGGCGCACCGGTGGACGGCCTGCGCGTGGTCACTTCGGGCCTCAAGGCCGGCGAGCGCATCGTCGTCAACGGACTGCAGCGTGTGCGCCCCGGCGTAGTGGTTGCGCCTCAGGACGTGCCCATGGATGTCAAGGCCGAGCTGGCCGATGGCCGCGGCGCCGCCAAGCAACCCACGGTCTGAGAACCATTAATCCTCCGACACCATGAACCTTTCCCGATTTTTCATCGA
This sequence comes from Comamonas sp. HJ-2, assembly GCF_053615495.1. Taxonomy (NCBI): domain Bacteria; kingdom Pseudomonadati; phylum Pseudomonadota; class Betaproteobacteria; order Burkholderiales; family Comamonadaceae; genus Comamonas; species Comamonas sp. HJ-2. Next base: position 27,613 of record NZ_JBSIFD010000013.1, read on the forward strand.
CCGCCCGATCTTTGCGGGTGTGCTGTCGGTGCTTATTTTTCTCGCAGGCCTGATCGCCATGCGAACGCTGCCGATCTCGGAATACCCCGAGGTCGCTCCACCCTCGGTGGTGGTGCGCGCCCATTACCCGGGCGCCAATCCCAAGGTGATTGCCGAAACCGTGGCCACGCCGCTGGAGGAATCCATCAACGGCGTGGAAGGCATGCTCTACATGGGTAGCCAGGCCACGACCGACGGCGTGATGACGCTGACCGTGACCTTCGCCCTGGGCACCGACCCCGACAAGGCGCAGCAGCTGGTGCAGAACCGCGTCTCCCAGGCCGAGCCGCGCCTGCCCGAGGAAGTGCGCCGCCTGGGCATCACCACGGTCAAGAGCGCGCCCGACCTGACCATGGTCGTGCACATGGTCTCGCCCAACGGCCGCTATGACATCGACTATCTGCGCAACTATGCCGTGCTCAACGTCAAGGACCGCCTGGCGCGCATCCAGGGCGTGGGCCAGGTGCAGATCTTCGGCGGCGGCGACTATTCGATGCGCGCCTGGCTGGATCCGCAGAAGGTGGCGCAGCGCGGTCTCTCGGCCGCCGATGTGGTGGCTGCCATCCGTGGCCAGAACGTGCAGGCCGCGGCCGGCGTGGTCGGTGCCTCGCCCGGCCTGCCTGGCGTTGACATGCAGCTGTCCATCAATGCCCAGGGCCGTCTGCAGACCGAGGAGGAGTTCGGCGACATCATCGTCAAGACCGGTGCCGACGGCGCGGTGACGCGCTTGCGCGACGTAGCGAGGCTGGAGCTGGGCGCGGCCGATTATTCGCTGCGCTCCCTGCTCAACAACGACCCCGCCGTGGGCATGGGCGTGTTCCAGGCCCCGGGCTCGAACGCCCTGGAGATCTCGGCCAATGTGCGCTCCACCATGGCCGAGCTGCAAAAGCACATGCCCGAGGGCGTGGAGTTCCGCATCGCCTACGACCCCACGCAGTTCGTGCGGGCTTCGATCAAGTCCGTGATCCAGACCCTGCTTGAAGCCGTGGCCCTGGTCGTGGTGGTGGTGATCCTGTTCCTGCAGACCTGGCGCGCATCCATCATTCCGCTGCTGGCCGTGCCGGTGTCGGTGGTGGGTACCTTTGCCGTGCTGCACCTGCTGGGCTTTTCCATCAATGCCCTGAGCCTGTTCGGCCTGGTGCTGGCCATCGGCATCGTGGTGGACGACGCCATCGTGGTGGTGGAGAACGTGGAGCGCAACATCGAGGCCGGGCTGTCGCCGCGCCAGGCCACCTACCGCGCCATGCAGGAGGTCAGCGGGCCCATCATCGCCATCGCCCTGGTGCTGGTGGCCGTGTTCGTGCCGCTGGCCTTCATCAGCGGCCTCACGGGCCAGTTCTATCGCCAGTTCGCGGTGACCATCGCCATCTCGACGGTGATCTCGGCCATCAACTCGCTGACCCTGTCACCTGCGCTGTCCGCGCTGCTGCTGCGCGGCCACGATGCTCCCAAGGACGCGCTGACGCGCGGCATGGAGCGCGTGCTGGGCGGCTTTTTCCGCCGCTTCAACGCCTTGTTCCGCCGTGGCTCCGATGCCTATAGCGGCGGCGTGCAGCGCGTCATCGGCCGCAAGGCGCTGATGCTGGTGATCTACGCCGTGCTGGTGGGTGCGACCTGGGGTCTGTTCAAGCTGGTGCCCGGCGGCTTTGTGCCGGCCCAGGACAAGCAGTACCTGGTCGGCTTTGCCCAGTTGCCCGATGGCGCCACACTGGACCGCACCGAAGACGTGATCCGCCGCATGGGCGAGATCGTCAAGAACAATCCCAATGTGGAAGACGCCATCGCCTTCCCCGGACTGTCCATCAACGGCTTTACCAACAGCTCCAACTCGGGCATCGTCTTTGTCACGCTCAAGCCCTTTGCCGAGCGCACGCATGCCGACCAGAGCGGCGGTGCTGTGGCGGGTCAGCTCAACCAGGCCTTTGGCAGCATCCAGGAAGCCTTTATCGCGATGTTCCCGCCACCGCCCGTGGCCGGCCTCGGAACCACCGGCGGCTTCAAGCTGCAGATCGAGGATCGCGCCTCGCTGGGTTACGACGCCATGGACGCGGCCGTGAAGGCCTTCATGGCCAAGGCCTACCAGACGCCCGAGCTGGCCGGCCTGTTCACGAGCTGGCAGGTCAACGTGCCCCAGCTCTATGCCGCCATCGACCGCACCAAGGCGCGCCAGCTCGGCGTGCCCGTGACGGATATCTTCGAGACGCTGCAGATCTACCTGGGCAGTCTGTATGCGAACGACTTCAACCAGTTCGGCCGCACCTATAGCGTGCGCGTCCAGGCCGATGCCGCCTACCGGGCGCGCGCCGAAGACGTGGGTCTGCTCAAGGTGCGTTCCACCACAGGCGAGATGGTGCCGCTGTCGGCGCTGATGAAGCTCGAACCCAGCTTCGGGCCCGAACGCGCCATGCGCTACAACGGCTTTCTGGCCGCCGACGTGAATGGCGGGCCCGCGCCCGGCTTCTCCTCGGGCCAGGCTCAGGCCGCCGTCGAGCGCATTGCTGCCGAAACCCTGCCGCCCGGCATAGGCTTCGAGTGGACCGAGCTGACCTACCAGGAAATCCTGGCCGGCAATTCCACCGTGCTGGTGTTCCCCATCGCCATCCTGCTGGTCTTTCTGGTGCTGGCGGCGCAATACGAAAGCCTGACCCTGCCGATTGCCATCATCCTCATCGTGCCCATGGGCCTGCTGGCTGCCATGACGGGCGTGTGGCTGAGCGGTGGCGACAACAATGTGTTCACGCAGATCGGGCTCATCGTGCTTGTGGGGCTGTCGGCCAAGAACGCCATCCTGATCGTGGAGTTCGCCCGCGAGCTGGAATTTGCCGGCCGCACTCCCGTGCAGGCCGCGATCGAAGCCAGTCGCCTGCGCCTGCGCCCCATCCTCATGACCTCGCTGGCCTTTGTCATGGGCGTGCTGCCGCTGGTGCTGTCCACGGGGGCGGGCGCCGAGATGCGCAGTGCCATGGGCGTGGCGGTGTTCGCCGGCATGATCGGTGTGACGGCCTTCGGCCTGTTCCTCACGCCGGTGTTCTATGTGGTGCTGCGCCGTCTGGCCGGCAACCGTCCGCTGCAGCAGCACGGCAGCCATGTGGCGCCGATCAGCGAGCCGGGTCACGGCGCCTCGGCCCTGCCCATGCCTGCCGCGCCGCGCGGCCATGACGAATAAGCCCCAATCAACCATGGATTCCGATATGAAAACGATGCAAGGCATTCGATCCCTGATGCCGTCCCTGAGCGCGCTGACGGCAGCCCTGGTGCTGGCGGGTTGCGCCAGCGCACCGCCCACGGTGGACCAGCATGCCGGCGTTGCAGTGCCCGCAAGCTTCAGCGCCCAGGCCGCAGCCGCGGGCTGGACGCAGGCCGCCCCGGCCGAGGCCCAGTCGCGCGGTGCCTGGTGGCGGGTATTTGCAGACACCGAGCTCAGCGCTCTGGTGGAGCGTGCGGGTGAAGCCAATACCGATGTGCAGACTGCTGCGGCACGCCTGGCCGAAGCGCGGGCACTGCTGCGCTCGGCCGATGCCCAGCGGCAGCCGCAGATCGGGGCCTCGGGCGGCGCTGTGCGCCAGGCCGGACTGAACACCGCGAACGGCCTGCAGCCCGCCACCCTGGTCACGGCCGGCCTGAACTTCTCCTACGAAGCGGATCTGTTCGGCAGGCTGTCGCGGGCCAGCGAAGCAGCGCGCGAGGATGCCAATGCACGCGAAGCCCTGCTGCAGAGCACGCGCCTGATGGTGCAGGCCGATGTGGCGCAGACTTATCTGCAACTGCGTTCGCTGCAGACCGAGCGCCAACTGGTCGAGCAGAGTCTGGCGGCCTATCGCGAGACGCTGACGCTGATCGAGAAGCGCTTCCGGGCCGGCGATGCGGCCGAGCTGGACGTGGCGCGCATGCAGACCGAGGTTTCGGCCACCGAGGCCGAGACGCTGGCGCTGGAGCGCCAGCAGGCGGCCCTCACGCATGCGCTGGCCGTGCTGGTCGGCGATATCGCCACTGGCTTCACGCTGGCCGCGCAGCCGGTGCTGGCAGCGCTGCCCGTGATTCCGGCAGGCGTGCCCGCGACGGTGCTGGCGCGCCGCCCCGATGTGTCGGCGGCCCAGGCATCGGTGCTGGCGGCCCAGGCGCGCGTGGGCGTGGCCCAGGCCGCATGGTTTCCGGCCATCACGCTCACGGGTAATGGCGGCTATGCCTCGCCGGAGCTTGGCGATCTGTTCAAGTGGTCGGCGCGCTCCTGGGGCATAGGCGCTTTGCTGTCCCTGCCCATCTTCGACGGCGGCCAGCGCGCCGCGCAGGAAGAGGGCGCCCGTGCGCGCCTGGAGGCCGCAGTGGCCACCCAGCGCGGTCAGGTGCTCGCGGCCTTTAGGGAGGTCGAGGATCAGCTCAGTGCCTTGCGCCTGCTCTCGGGCCAGGCCCATGTGCTGGGGCAGGCCGTGCAATCCTCGGAGCGTGCCACGCACCTCTCGGACGTGCGCTATCGCAACGGTCTGGTGAGCCAGCTGGAGCTGCTCGATGCGCGCCGCAACGAGCTGCGCAACCGGCGTCAGGCCTTGCAGGTGCGTACCGCGCAGTACACGGCCACGGTGGCGCTGATCCGTGCGCTGGGCGGCGGCTGGGACAGCGGAGAGCCTGTGGCGGCAAGCAGCTGAGGCGAGAGCAGTCCCGTCCGCCCTGGCGGCCGATTTGCCGGCTGGTGACTCCTGCTGCACAGCCAGCCGGTGCTTACGGCGCCCGGACAGGCTCAGCGGTTTGATGGGCATCAAGGCAAGACTTGAGGCTCTGGAAACGCAGGCGCCAGTGGTGCTAGATTCATTGACGGTCCATGTGGATCGTCAATGGATGCTTCATGAACATCACTTTTCACGGTGCGGCGCAGTCGGTCACGGGGTCCTGTTTCCTGGTCGAGGCGCATGGCTGCCGATTTCTGATCGACTGCGGCATGGCTCAGGGCGGCCGCGAGGCTGACGAGCACAACCAGCAAGCCTTTGCCTTTGATGCCGCAGGTCTGGATTTCGTCGTTCTGACCCATGCGCACATCGATCACAGCGGCCTGCTGCCCAAGGTCGTGGCCAAGGGCTTCAAGGGCCCTATCTATGCCACGCTGGCCACCAAGGACTTGCTCGAGGTCTTGCTCAAGGACAGCGCCCATATCCAGATGATGGATGCCGAACGGGCGGCGCGGCGCCGGCGTGAAGGCCGGGGGCACGAGCGTGAGCCGACGGTTCCTCTGTATTCGCTGGCCCATGTGGCGAGCACGCTGGAGCAGGTCCAGGCCGTGCCTTATGGCCACAGCTTCGAACCCCATCCTGCGGTGACGGTACGTTTTCAGGATGCCGGGCATATTCTGGGCTCGGCCATTGCGGAGCTATGGCTGGCAGATGGCCATGGCGGCACGCGCAAGCTGGTGGCCAGCGGCGATCTGGGCCAGCCGGGGCGGGTGATTCTGCGCGATCCCACGCCGATCCTGGAAGCCGATCTGCTGCTCATCGAGTCCACCTATGGCGACCGGCAGCACAAGAGCACGGGCGATACCCTGGAAGAGCTGGTCGATGTGGTCACGCGCACGGTTCCTCATGGCAATGTGGTCATCCCGGCATTTGCCGTGGGGCGCACGCAGGAGCTGCTCTATCACTTTCTGCAGCTGATCCAGCAGCAGCGCTTGCCGCCGGTAGAGATATTTGTGGATTCGCCGATGGCGGTGGCGGCCACGGACATCACGCTGCGGCACTTCGGCGTGTTCGACGAGGAGGCAAGGCAGTTGCTGGGCAGTGTCAGGAGACTCAAGGAATCGCCGCACATTCATTTCATCAGCGATGTGGAGGACTCCATCAAGCTCAACCGCATCAAGAGCGGCGCGGTCATCATCTCGGCCAGCGGCATGTGCGATGCGGGACGGGTGCTGCATCATCTGAAGAACAATCTGTCCAGGCCCGAGTGTGCGGTGGTGATCTGCGGCTTTCAGGCTGAAGGTTCGCTGGGCCGCAGGTTGGTCGACGGTGCCAGGCAGGTGCGCCTGTTTGGAGATGACGTCGAGGTCCGTGCCGGTATCCATACCCTGGGTGGCTTTTCGGCCCATGCGGACCAGCAAGCCTTGCTGGACTGGGCGGCCGCTTTTAGCCGCCCGCCGCAGCAGACCTTTGTGGTGCATGGGGAGTCGCATGCCTCCCGGGCCCTGGCCACGCTGCTGCACGAGCGCCTGCATTTCACGGTGCAGGTTCCGCAGCCGGCTCAGGTCTTCGAGTTCTAGAGCTCGCAGGAAGTCTCCGAGATGCAGAATCCGTCTTGCGCACGGCCTGTTGCATGATGTTCTGGCGGCGAAGCCTGATGCCGGTCGAGGTCGGTTTCGCGCAGCGGCTTTTCGGCACTACGCTGGATGAGCTGCTGCCCGGCATGCGTCTGCATGTGCGGCGTCTGGGCGATACCAGGCGCGCGCTGTCCCTGGGCGGCGGGCGCATCTATCTGCCGCGCAGCTTTTTTGAGCACCGGGACCCGCATAAGCCGCTGCGGCTTGCCCACCCTGTGGTGGCTGGCGTCTTCGCCCATGAGCTGCTGCATCAGTGGCAGCGCCTGCAAGGCAGGGCGGTGACCTGGGAGGCCTTGGGCCTGCATTTGCGCGCGGCATGCCTGCGGCGCAATCCTTATCACTATCAGACCTGTGCAGATCCGCAGCAGATGCTGCAGTGCTTTCTGGACGCAAACGTGGAGCAGCAGGGTCAGATCTGGCAGGACCATGTTCAGGCCCTGATGCAGGGCCAGCCGCTGCCCTGCATGTGCCTGATTGCCGAGCATGTGCTCAAGGCTCAAGCTGGCCAATCCAGGTCGGGCCGGGCCAGCAAAGGCTAGGCAGCCGGGTTGAGTGCGGCGATGAGATCGTGCTCGTCCACATCGCGCGCTGCGCCGAAGCCGGCGACATGCCTGCCGCCTTGCGGCGTGATGCAGACAAAGCGAAAGTCTCCCAGCGCCGTCATGGGCTCGGCTTCGGGAAAGCGCGCCAGATAGCTGGCACGGGCGCCTTGCCACAGGCCGCTGTCGCCTGGGGGAGTGGAGGCCACGCCCTGAATGCTGATGCGCTCCAGCGCATGCACGGCTTCGCCAGCGGACTCTGGCCTGCTCATCAGCAGACTGACGGCAGGATGCAGCTCCATGGCCTGTGTGTGGCTGGCCAGCGCACTGACATGCAGTATCAGACAGCTGAATTTGCCACTCCAGGCCCAGGGCACCAGCGACAGGCCTGGGGCGGGGAGATATCCGGGGGCTGATGAACCGGCCTGTGGCTGAACGGCCAGGGCGGCAGTACGCTGACTGGCGAGTAGCTGGCGCAGCGACTGCTGCAGGCGTGATTCATGAGGCATTTGCGCATGGTAAGCCAGAGCGCGGGGCAGGACCAGCTTGAGCCGCGTCAGGCCGCCTCGACCGTCACCTGCGTGACCGACTGTTGGGGCCATCCCGGATGCCGGGCCGAGGTTGCAGGCCTAGTCTTGCGGACTGATTAGTCCACCCGGACTATGTATACGCTTTTCTGATTGCCTGACTCATGCCCGCTCACCACAAGTTTTGGCCCAATCGGCTGCCATATTCCATCACCGTTCCAGCAACCAGTGTCTGGGAAAACCTCGCTATCAATGCCAGGCGTTATCCGGACAAAGCCGCGCTGGTGTTTCTGGGACGCACCACGACCTATCGGCAACTCTGCGAGGGAACGGAGCGCATGGCCGCCTATCTGCATGGCCTGGGCGTGCAAAAAGGCGACCGCGTCATCGTGCTGATGCAAAACAGCTCGCAACTGGTGCTGGCGCATTACGCCATCTTTCGAGCCAATGCGGTGGTGGTGCCGGTCAACCCCATGAATACGGCGGAGGAGCTCAAGCACTACATCACGGATTCGGGCGCCAAGGTGGCCATTACCACGGCCGATCTGGCGCCGGAGCTGGCCAAGGCCAGCAATGCCTTGCCGCAGTCCGAAGCATTGCAGCACTTGCTGGTCACCCGATTCACCGACGGTTTTGATGCCGATGTGCAAGGGCCGGATGCACCGCCCGAAGCCTGGCGCAACTGGCTGCTCGGCGAGCGCGAACCCGCAAGCCTGAGCCATGGCAAGGTCCATGCCTGGACGCAGGCACTGGCCTGCAGCGAGCTGCCGCCGCCGCATACCGCGGGTCGTGACGACCTGGCATTGCTGCCCTATACCAGCGGCACCACGGGCCAGCCCAAGGGCTGCATGCACCTGCACCGCAGCATCAACCACAACGCCGTTTCCGGCGCGATGTGGGGCACGGGCAGCAGCGAGAACGTGGTGCTCGCCGTCGTGCCCATGTTTCACATCACAGGCATGGTTTCCGTGCTGCACAGTGCCATCTACATGGGGGCGACGCTGATCATCATGCCGCGCTGGGAGCGTGAGCTGGCAGGGCGCCTGATCTCGCACTATCAGGTCACCAGCTGGACCAATATCCCGACCATGGTGATCGATCTGCTGGCCAGTCCCAACTTTGCGTCCTTCGATCTGTCCAGCCTCAAATACATCGGCGGCGGCGGCGCCGCCATGCCCCAGGCCGTGGCCCAGCGACTGCTGGAACAGTACGGGCTGCGTTTTTGCGAGGGCTATGGCCTGACCGAAACCGCCGCACCCTCGCACAGCAATCCGCCCGACCATCCCAAGCAGCAATGTCTGGGCATCCCCTTCATGAGCACCGATGCGCGCGTGATCAGCCCCGACACGCTGGAAGAGGTGGCCCAGGGAGAGCAGGGCGAGATCGTGGTCAACGGCCCCGAGGTGTTCGAGGGCTACTGGCAACGCCCCGAGGCGACCGAGCAAAGCTTTATGGAGCTCGATGGCAAACGCTTTTTCCGCACCGGGGATCTGGGGCGCGTGGATGAGGATGGCTACTTTTTCATCACCGACCGGCTCAAGCGCATGATCAATGCCAGCGGCTTCAAGGTATGGCCCGCCGAGGTGGAGTCGCTGATGTTCCGCCATCCGGCGATTCAGGAGGCCTGCGTGATCTCCGCCAAGGATGCCTATCGCGGCGAGACCGTCAAGGCTGTGGTCGTGCTGCGTGCCGGCCATGAGGCGACGACGGCAGAGCAGATCATCCAGTGGTGCCATGACAATATGGCAGTCTACAAGTCCCCACGTCGGGTGCAATTCGTGACGGCTTTGCCCAAGAGCGGCAGCGGCAAGGTGATGTGGCGAATGCTGCAGGAGCAGGAAGCCGCGGTCTGAAATGCAAAGAGGGGGAAGTGGCGGAAAGCAGCTGGAGTCGAACCAACCCGGGAGCGGCTGACGCCCCCCACCGGGTTTGAAGCCCGGCCGCGCCACCGGGCACGATTGCCTTCCTTTGAGTCAAGAGTGGAAGTTGCCACTCTTGTAGAAGATAAGACGGTGATTGTAGCCAGCAATCCGGCACCTGATGACAAACAGAACGTCAAGACCGCATATCCGGCTCTACTCTGATTTGATAGCTTGTTGCCCAAGCGGGATAAGGAACCTGGACTGGTTTCCGCTGGTTTCCCTTGCAGGCTCAGCGTGGCGTGCTATTCCACTGCACGTCAGGGCGCAGCAGATGGGCGTCGCGCACGCGGCGTGTGTAGCCGGTGCGGTCGAAGAATTCGAGAATCTGGATGGCGCGCTTGCGGCCCAGACCAGTGGCGTCGCGGAATGCGCTGGCTTCCACCTCTCCCCTGGCGTGCTGGCTGGCGATGTCGGCAACCAGGGCGGCGAGTTCATCCATGCGCACCGGTGCATAGAACAAGTCCTTGACGACCTGGAACAGCTGGCCCTGGCGCGAAAGCTTTTTGAGCAGCTGGCGCACCGGCTCTTCGCCAGCGGCATGGTCGCGCGCCAGATCGCGCACCCAGGGCGGGTCATAGCGGCCTGCAGCAATGGCGGGCAGCAGTTTTTCGGCCAGCGTCTGCTCGGCGCTGCTCAGCTGCACGCTGTGTTGCGGCAAATGCAGCCAGGCGCCGGTGCTGGCCAGCAACTGGCTGTTGAGCAGGGCATCGACCAGGCCCTGATAGAGCGCGTCGTAGCTGCCTTGCTGCAGGCCGGGCAAGGCCATGCGCCTCAGTCTGGCCGCGTTGACGCCGGGCTCGTCGGGCGATTTTTCATGAAAGCGCGCCAGGCTGTCGATGACCTGGGTCTGCAGCTGCTGCCAGCGCTGCAGGCCAAGCACCAGGGCATCGCCGCCGGCGATGGGCAACTGGATGGTGTCGGCAAGGCTGGCCTCGGGGAAGGCATGGCCGCCCAGACACACCAGCTGCGAACGCGCAATGCCGTGCGGGGCCTGTGCGATCAGCGGTCTGAAGTCGTTGCGGGCGATTAGCTGCTCCATGGCGTCGAGGTAGGCCATGCGCTCTGCGCTGCGGCGCTTGCGGCTCGGAGCATAGGGGTCGAGCACCATGCCGCCGGCGATGGTGCGGCTGGCCTGGGCGTTGCGCAGAATCAGGCGGTCGCCGGGCAGGGCGAAGACCGCCGCATCGAGCACCAACTGCACCCGAGCCTCGGTACCGGGCTCTATGGCCTCGTCCTGCAGCAGCGCCACATGGCCCGTGGTGCGCTTGGTGCCCAGGTGCACATGGACGGGCGTCCACTGGGCCAGCAAGGGCGCTTCGCCGAGCAGGTGCAGATGAATGTCGAGGCGGTCCGTGGCCTGCAGCAGGCGTGGGTCCATGATCCAGTCGCCGCGTTCGATCTCGTCCTTGCCTATGCCCGCCAGATTGAGTGCGCAGCGCTGGCCGGCGACGCCGCTGTCGCTGCTCTGGTTCTGTGCATGAATGCTGCGCACACGCACGGCCTGACCACTGGCCGAGTGCGCCAGCGTGTCGCCCACCCGCACCTGGCCATTGAAGACCGTGCCCGTGACCACCGTGCCCTGGCCCGGCAGCGTGAAGACGCGGTCCACGGCGAGCCGGAACAATCCGTCTCGGGGACGCGCCTGCATCATCTGGGCCTGCACCTGCAGATGTTCGCGCAGGGCCTGTACGCCGGCATTGCCGGGTTCTGCGGCATTGGTCTCGAAGATGGGACTGTCCGCCAGTGCAGTGACGCCGAGAATGGCGTTGATTTCGCGGTGCACGTCGGCAATGCGCTGCGGCAGCACGCGATCGACCTTGGTCAGCGCCACGCTGCCACGCCTGACACCCAGCAGCTGCAGAATTTCCAGGTGCTCCAGGGTCTGGGGCATGACGCCGTCGTCGGCAGCCACGACCAGCAGGGCATGGTCAATGCCCACGGCTCCGGCGGCCATGGTGTGGACGAATTTCTCGTGGCCCGGCACGTCGATGATGCCCAGCACATCGCCGTTGGGCAACGGGCTGTAGGCATAACCGAGTTCTATGGAGATGCCGCGGGCTTTCTCTTCCTTGAGACGGTCGGTTTCCACGCCCGTGAGCGCACGCACCAGCGTGGTTTTGCCGTGGTCGATATGGCCTGCGGTTCCGATGATCATGGTGTGCTTGTAGTTTTGTTGGCTGCTGGCGCTTGTGTATCAAGCGATGCAAGGTGTTTTTGTATAAATTCCAGGGGCCGGGGCCATGGGACTGCCTCAGGCCAGCTGCGGCAGCTGCGCGGCAAACAGGGCCTGCGCCGGGTGTTCGAGGCAGCGCAGATCCAGCCACAGCGCATCGTCATGCAGCCGCCCGATCACGGGCCGGGGCAGGGCGCGAAAGCGCGCTTCGAGCCGGGTCAGCTGGCGACCCGCATGCTTGCCACTGGCGGGATAAATCCTGAGGCCGAAGCTGGGCAGATTTTCCACGGGCAGGGCGCCGCTGCCGATCTGGCTGCTCATGGCCGCGGTTTCCACCACATAGTCCTGGCCCAGTGCCTGCTGCAGCAGAGGCTGCAGCTGCTCGGCCTGGATCTGCATGTCGGCGGCCTGGCGCGTGAACAGGCGCAGCGTGGTCAACTCCTGGGCGAGCTTTTCGGGGTTCAGATACAGGCGCAGCGTGGGCTCCAGTGCCGCCAGCGTGATCTTGCCCACGCGCAGCGCGCGCTTGAGCGGGTTCTTCTTGATCTGGGTGATCAGCTCCTTTTTGCCGACGATGATGCCGGCCTGCGGGCCGCCCAGGAGCTTGTCGCCGCTGAAGGTGACGATGTCGGCACCGGACTCGACCGTCTCGCGCACCGTGACCTCATAGGGCAGTCCCCAGTCGCGCATGTCGATCAGCGTGCCGCTGCCCAGGTCGACAATCATCGGCAGATTGCTGTCGTGCGCAATGCGGGCGACATCGGCGTCGCTCACCGCCTTGGTAAAGCCGGTGATGGCGTAGTTGCTGCAGTGCACCTTCATGAGCGCGGCCGTATTCTCGTCTATGGCCTCTGCATAGTCTTTCTCATGCGTGCGGTTGGTGGTGCCGACCTCGACGAGCCTGGCGCCGGCGCGGGTCATGACATCGGGAATGCGGAAGGCGCCGCCGATTTCCACCAGCTCGCCGCGCGAGACCACGACTTCCCTGCCCATGGCCATGGTGGACAGCACCAGCAGCACGGCTGCGGCGTTGTTGTTGACAACGGTGGCGGCCTCGGCACCGGTCAGCTCGCAGATCAGCGACTCGACCAGATCGTCGCGATCGCCGCGACCGCCGTCTTCAAGGTCATATTCCAGATTGGCCGGGGAGTTCATGGCCTGTACCACGGCATCGATCGCGGCCTGCGGCAGCAATGCGCGGCCCAGGTTGGTGTGCAGCACCGTGCCGGTGAGATTGAAGACGGCTTGCAGGCGTGGCGCAAACCGGGCCTGAAGCTGGCGCTGCGCAGCTTGCACGATGCTGGCGATGTCGGCCTGCACGCTCTGGCCAGGCTGATCGGCAAAACCCAGGAGCTGCTGGCGCAACCCCGTCAGCACATCGCGGACTGCCTTGGTGCAGGCATCGAGGCCGTAGGACTCGCGCAGCACCTGCATCTCGATCGCGAGCAAGACCTTGTCCACGGCGGGAAGCTGAGATGGGTGCGAAATTTCAGGGGCGGTCGCTGCGGTATTGCTCATGGCCAAGGTGTGTCGGGTCGTCAAAAAATGAAAAAGGCGGCAGGAGTTCCTGCCGCCTTCATTATGGTGGCGGTTGGAGCCGGCAGGTTTACGCCGCAGGGTCCACCAGTTCGTGATCGGCCTCGCCTTGCTGCTCTTCGGCCACGGCCACAAACAACAGAGGATTGGCGCTGGCGCGCTGGAACTGGGTCTCGCTCATCAGCAGATCCAGCATCAGGCTGGCCAGATCGTCGACGAGAGGTTCGACCATGGGGTTCTTTTCCTGATTCACGATCTTGCGGTAGCTGCCGCATTCGTCGCATGTCTCGGCCAGAACTTCTTCGCCCGAACCGTCAATGCCCTGGTAGTGGATGCCCATGGTCGATTCGCAGTGCGTGCACTTGACGCGAACCATATGCCATTCGCAGGCACAGGTGCCGCAATGAGCGTAACGGTGACCGGCCACTTTGCCGCCAATGCGGATGACGCTGGCCACAGGCTCGCTGGCGCAGACGGGGCAGATGCTGGCGGGGTCGGTATAGGGAACGTCGCGGGCACTGAGACTGGCCGAGCGCTTGGCAAAGGTCACTTGCAGCGCAGCCATGATGAAGGGTGCCATGCCCACGTGGCGGGCGGCGACTTCCTTTTGCAGCAGCTTTTTGGCAATGTCTGCACGGGTCTCGGGAGTCAGTGCACGCAGCTCCTTGAGCAGGGGCTGCAGCGGTGCAGGCAGGCCTTCGCTGCCCTGCAGCGTGTCGAGCATATTGTCCAGTACGGCCTGCCAGGCGGGATCGATGGTGTCCACTGCGGGCAGCAGGGGCATGGAGTGCTCCTGAGCACGCGCCATGAGTTCGGCATCGGGTGCAGATATCTCGATGGTGGCGGCAGCCTTGTGCTGCGCATCCATGATCTGGGCCACAAACAGCAGATAGTCTGCAATGGGATTGCCGTTGGCCAGCTGGCGCAGGCGTGCAGCGCGTTCGGCGAACAGACTGCTTACCTGGGGCAGCAAGATGCGGGGAAAGCTGGTGTGATCCAGTGCTTCGATTTCACCGGGTTGAAGAATGCGTTGCATTGACAGGGTTTCCAAATGAATCAGCCGCCGAGCGCCGATAAACGCTTGGCGGCTGGGTTGTTAGGGGAGAGGACTAAAAACCTTAGTCGTTGTCACCCGTCATCTTGCGGTACCAGCCGCGGTGGTGTTGCTTGGCCCAGGCTCGCGTTACTGTGCCATAAAGCATGGCGCGAATGGTGCCACGAGTCCAGATGGCGGCATACACGTGCATGATGATCAGGCCGATCATCCACACGGCAGCGATGGCGTGAACCACCGAAGCCGCTCGCACCACGTTGACCGGCAATGTCCACCAAGCGCGCCACATCAGAAAGCCGGTGATCACGATCAGCAGCATGCCGATGACCAGGCCCCAGAACAACAGCTTCTGACCGCCGTTGTATTTGCCCTGTTCGGGCATGTCGTGGTCGTCGCCATCGATCATCTTGTTGACGTTCTTGAGCCATTCGATGTCGCGCGGCTCAACGATGTTGAGCTTGGCAAAACGGCAGGCCATGATGACGAAGAATGCGCCCATGACAACCCCGATGTAGGGGTGCAGGATGCGGGTCCAGGGACCGCCGCCGAACAGATTGGTCAACCAGAAGAAGGCCGGGTGAAAGAACGCCAGACCGGACAGGGCCAGCAAGATGAAGCAAATGCCTACCACCCAGTGGTTGGCGCGCTCCGATGCGTTGTAGCGCACGAGGTCGCGAGGATTGCGTTTCATTTGCCGTTCTCCTTGTTCAGCGCTTCGGCGTCCTTGCGTTCCATTTCATCCTCAAGGTCCTTGGATACGTCGTTGGGTCCCTTGGTGATGTAGTGGAACAGGCTGCCGATTGCGGCTGCACCCAGTGCGGCCATGGCCAGAGGCTTGGCTACACCCTTCCACAGCGACACCATGGGGCTGATGGACGGATCGTCCGGCAGGCCCTTGTACAGCGAAGGTTTGTCCGCGTGATGCAGAACGTACATCACGTGCGTGCCGCCCACGCCTTGCGGGTCGTAGAGGCCTGCCTTTTCGTAGCCGCGTTCCTTGAGGTCCACGACACGGCGGGACGCTTGCTCCTGCATGGCTTCCTTGGTGCCAAACTGGATGGCGCCCGTGGGGCAGGTCTTGACGCAGGCGGGCTCCTGGCCAACAGCCACGCGATCCGAACACAAGGTGCACTTGTACGCCTTGTTGTCCTTCTTGGAGATGCGCGGAATGTTGAAGGGGCAGCCCGTGACGCAGTAGCCGCAGCCCACGCACTGGTCTTGCTGGAAGTCCACGATGCCGTTGGCATATTGGACGATGGCGCCAGGCGAGGGGCAGGCCTTCAGGCAGCCCGGGTCTTCGCAGTGCATGCAGCCGTCCTTGCGGATCAGCCACTCCAGATTGCCTGTGGCTTCGTTTTCGTACTCGGCAAAGCGCATCACGGTCCAAGACTCCGACGTCAGATCCGTCGGGTTGTCGTAGACGCCTGCGGCAACCGTGCCGATTTCGTCGCGAAGGTCGTTCCACTCCATGCAGGCGGTCTGGCAAGCCTTGCAGCCAATGCATTTGGAGACGTCGATCAGCTTGGCGACTTCCCCCGCGTGCGCACCGCGTGCGCTGGGTGCGGGGGTTGTCGTGGCCGAACGGCGTTTGATATCGAGAGACATGGTTGAGGACATCAGCGTGGCTCCTTAGATCTTTTCCACCTTCACGAGGAAGGTCTTGGATTCAGGGGTCAAGCTGTTACCGTCACCCACGGAGGCTGTCAGGTTGTTCGCCAGATAGCCCTTGCGTCCCGTCGTGGAGAAGCCCCAGTGAATCGGCACGCCCACGTGATGGATGGTCTTGCCATCGATCTTCATTGGCTTGATGCGCTTGGTCACCACGGCCACGGCCTTCACGAAACCGCGCTTGGACGAAACCTTGACCTTCTGGCCGGTCTCTATGCCCAGTTCCTTGCCCAGTGCCTCGCCGATTTCCACGAACTGCTCGGGCTGAACGATGTTGTTCAGCTGAACATGCTTGGTCCAGTAATGGAAGTGCTCGGTCAGGCGGTAGGTCGTGCCTACATGCGGGTAGTCCTTGGGGTCGCCCTGCGTGTCCTTGGCAGTTGCCAGGATGCGCATCACGGGGCTGATGACGGCCTGCTTGTTGTTGGGGTACATGGGGTTGTAGCCCAGCGGGTTGTCAAACGCCTCGTAGTGCGTGGGGAACGGACCTTCTGCCATGCCCTTGCGGGCAAACAGACGGGCCACCCCTTCGGGGTTCATGATGAAGGGATTGATCACCTCGGGATCCAGGCCCACGGCCACGTCCGGCACGTCCGCTCCACCCCACTGCTTGCCGTTCCACTTGATCAGCACGCGTTCGGGGTTGAAGGGCTTGCCCTGGCGGTCGCAAGACGCGCGGTTGTAAAGCACGCGGCGATTCGCAGGCCAGGCCCAGGCCCAGTTCAGCGTGTTGCCTATGCCTGTCGGGTCGCTGTTGTCACGACGAGCCATCTGGTTGCCGGAAGAGGTCCAGCTACCAGCCCAGATCCAGCATCCACCCAGGGTGGTGCCGTCATCGCGCATTTCGCCAAAGCCCGCCAACTGCTCGCCGGCCTTGCGGATGAGCTTGGTGGGGTCCTTGGGATCGAACAGATCCACCAGCGCACGGCCGTTGTATTCCTTGGCCACTTCCTCGGAAGAGGGGTGGTCGGCTTCGGCGTAAGGCCAGTACAGGTTGGTGATGGGCTCGGAGAATTTGCCGCCTTCCTTCTGATAGAGAGCCTTCAGGCGCAGGTGCAGACCGGACATGATGGCAATGTCGGTCTTGGCCTCTCCTGGGGGCTCGGCAGCCTTCCAGTGCCACTGCAGCACGCGCGAGGAACTGACCACGGCACCGTCTTCTTCAGCGAAGCAAGTGGTTGGCAGGCGGAACACCTCGGTTTGAATCGAAGCCGAGTCCACGTCGTTGAATTCGCCGTGGTTCTTCCAGAATTCCGAAGTTTCCGTAACCAGCGGATCCATGATGACCAGGAACTTCAGCTTCTTGAGACCGTCGCGCACGCTGTTGCTGTTGGCCAGAGCCGCCAAGGGGTTGAAGCCTTGAGCGATATAGCCGTTGACCTTGCCCTGCGTCATCATCTCGAAGATCTGCAGCATGTCGTACTGCTTGTCCAACTTGGGCAGATAGTCGAACGCCCAGTTGTTTTCAGCAGTTGCCGCCGGGCCCCACCACGCCTTCATCAGGCTGACATGGAACTTGGGCGTGTTCGACCAGTAATTCATCTGGCCGGGACGCAGCAGCTTGGGCGTGCGAGTGGCGATGTACTGGTTGTAGTCCTGTTCGGCTTCGTTCGGCAGCGTCAGGTACCCGGGAAGCGAAGCAGACAGGATGCCCAGGTCCGTCAGGCCCTGGATGTTGGAGTGGCCGCGCAGCGCGTTCATGCCGCCGCCAGCGATACCGATATTGCCCAGCAGCAGCTGGATCATGGCACCGGTACGCAGAATCTGCGCACCCGTGGTGTGCTGGGTCCAGCCCAGTGCGTACAGGATGGTGGCAACACGGCCGGCTTCGGCGGTCGAAGCAAGCTTCTCGCACACGTGCAGGAATTTTTCCTTGGGTGTGCCGCAGATGGATTCCACCTTCTCGGGGGTATAGCCGGCGTAGTGCTTCTTGAGCCACTGATAGACGCAGCGAGGGTGTTCCAGAGTGGGATCCACCTTCACGAAGCCGTCTTCGCCCAGTTCGTAGTCCCACGACGCCTTGTCATAGGTACGCTTTTCAGGGTTGTAGCCGGAGAAAATACCTTCGTCGAACGCAAAGTCCTCGCGCACGATGAATGAGAAGTCCGTGTAGTTCTTCACATACTCGTGGTGGATCCTGTCGTTGGTCAGCAGGTAATTGATCACGCCGCCGAGGAAGACGATGTCCGAGCCGGAGCGGATCGGCGCATAGAAGTCAGCCACGGATGCCGAGCGGTTAAAGCGCGGATCGACCACCATGAAGTGAGCCTTGTTGTGCTCCTTCGCTTCGGTCACCCACTTGAAGCCGCAGGGGTGTGCTTCGGCGGCATTGCCGCCCATGATCAAAATAACGTCCGCGTTCTTGATGTCGACCCAATGGTTCGTCATCGCTCCACGGCCAAACGTCGGGGCAAGACCTGCCACCGTCGGGCCGTGTCAGACACGTGCTTGGTTATCGAGTGCAAGAAGGCCCCAGGAGCGGGCCACTTTGTGCGTGATGTAGCCGGCTTCGTTGCTGGAGGCCGAAGCGGCCAGCATGCCGGTGGTCAGCCAGCGGTTGACCTTCTGGCCTTTTTCGTTGGTTTCAACGAAATTGGCGTCGCGGTCTTCCTTGAGCAGCTTGGCGATGCGGTTCAGTGCCTCGTCCCAGGACATGCGCTTCCACTCGGACGAACCGGGGGCGCGGTATTCGGGGTACTTGAGGCGGCTGGGGCTGTGGACAAAGTCCAGCAGCGATGCACCCTTGGGACACAGCGTGCCGCGATTGACCGGATGATCCGGGTCGCCTTCCACGTGCATCACGGACAGACGGGAGTTTTTCCCGCCGTCGCCCAGGGAGTACATGAGGATGCCGCAGCCTACGGAGCAGTAGGTGCAGGTTTGACGGGTTACGGTGGTGGCTGACAGTTTGTACTGTCGCACCTCAGCAAGGGCGGCTGTGGGTGAGAAGCCCATCAGCGCCAAGCTTGAACCCGCCAGAGTCGAACCAGTCACTTTCATGAACTGGCGTCTGGAGAATTGGTCCATTGTGGGGTACCTTTTCGTATGAACGCTTATGTGAAAGCAAATTTTACGACCCCCCCCATTTTTGATAGCAGTTACAAACCCTTAATTCTTGAGTAACGTTGAGCGACTTTGAGTTTTATGTTTCGTTTTTGTTTTTCTTAATGACGGCGATAGTTTTCAACCTGCACCTCTAAACCTATCAACTTTCTGCTCGAAAAGCCATCGGCCAGCAGGCCGGGTTGAACAGGAAATCCCTAGTCTGTGTCGCTTTTGCGTGTTTCGGCAGGAGGGGGAGCGACGGTGGGGGCAGGGCTTTCTACAGGCTGTTGCGGATCGGTTGTTGTGCGCTTTTGCGCGATTTCCCGGTTCAGCAGCTTTTCCTCCTGCTCCTGCATGGTGGCAAACAACTCCCAGGCCGCCATGAACAGGGCGGCAATGGCGGGGCCGAGCACAAAGCCCGAAAGACCGAACAAGGCCATGCCCCCCAGGGTGGAGATCAGAACCACATAGTCGGGCATCTTGGTGTCCTTGCCGACCAGCAGGGGGCGCAACACGTTGTCCACCAGGCCGATGACCAGCACACCATAAGCGGCAAGGATCAGCCCCTTGGTGACGGCGCCCGTGGCCAGAAAGTAGATAGCCACCGGCCCCCAGACAAGGCCTGCCCCCACTGCTGGCAGCAGCGACAGAAAGGCCATGACTACTGCCCAGAGTACTGCGCCCTGAATGCCCAGAAGCCAGAAAATCAGCCCCCCCAGCGCGCCCTGGGCGGCTGCAACGGCCAGATTTCCCTTGACTGTGGCCCGGATGACGGTAATGAACTTGATGGCCAGTTCGCGCTTGTGTTCGGGCGCGAGCGGCGTGGCTGCCCAGATGCGTGCGACCAACTCCTTGCCGTCACGCAGCAGAAAAAAGATCAGATAGAGCATGACGCCAAAGCCCACCACAAAGCCCAGGGTGTTCTGACCCAGCCCCACAGCCTTGGTGGCGGCGAGCTTGCTGGCCTGCAGGGCGATGTTGGAGAGCTTGGTCTGGATTTCCTCCAGAGTGCCCAGGTGCAGTTTTTCCATCCATGGCGTCAGCCAGGAGGGAAGTGCATTGAAGACTTGCTCCACGTAGCTGCCGGCGGACAGGTTGCCGCTGCTGATTCGATCGTAGATGGCGGCAGTCTCCTTGATGAGCGAGAGGCCTATCAGAGACAGCGGCAAAATGACCATTACCAGACTAATTAGCAAGGTTGCCAACGCGGCCAGCGTGGGCTTGTTGGGCATGCGCATCAGCAGCTTGCGGTGCAGGGGGGCGAAGACGATGGCAAACACCACACCCCAGAAGATGGCTACGGCATATTCCTCTAGAACCAAGCCGAATCCTGCGGTCACTGCTATTAAAAGAAGAATGAATGCACGTTTGTGAAGCGGCAAAAGCGGCATGCGAGTCCTTGTTTATGGAGTTCCCGCAATGTAAGCGACTCCCAGGGGTGTAAACATCTTGTCTTTTATAAGACCAAGACTTTGAACAGTGGCACAATGGCTGCCGCAACTCAAGGCCCTTCCCCAGCCACAGTCGCATCCGCCAATCGGTACAGCCGTGTCGCGGGAGGTTCTACAAACCAGCTAATGCTTTCCGAAGGAAAGCGGAGGTCAGCGAGATATGAGCGATCAGTCAACGATCTATCAAGCCTATCAAGGCAACACCTATCTGTTCGGCGGCAATGCGCCCTATGTCGAAGAGATGTATGAGAACTACCTGGCCAACCCCGGCAGCGTTCCCGATTCCTGGCGTGAATACTTCGATGCCCTGCAGCATGTGCCTGCAGTCGACGGCACCGACAACAAGGACGTTCCCCACCTGCCCGTGATCAATGCTTTCGCAGAGCGCGCAAAGCAGGGCGGTACCAAGGTGGTGGTGGCTTCCGGCGCTGACTCCGAGCTGGGTCGCAAGCGCACGGCCGTGCAGCAGCTGATTGCAGCCTACCGCAACGTGGGTCAACGCTGGGCTGATCTGGATCCTCTGAAGCGCACCGAGCGCCCCGAAATTCCCGAGCTGGAGCCTTCCTTCTACGGCTTCACCGACGCCGACCAGGAAGTGGTGTTCAACACCAGCAACACTTTCTTCGGCAAGGAAACCATGACTTTGCGCGAGCTGATGAATGCTCTGCGCGAAACCTACTGCGGCACCCTGGGTGCCGAGTACATGTATGCCACCAATCAGAATCAGAAGCGCTGGTGGCAGCAACGCCTGGAATCGATCCGTTCCAAGCCTGTCTTCAACGCCGACGAGAAAAAGCGCATCCTGGAGCGCCTGACCGCTGCCGAAGGTCTGGAGCGTTATCTGCATACCAAGTATGTGGGCCAGAAGCGCTTCTCGCTGGAAGGTGGCGAGTCCTTCATCGCCGCCATGGACGAGCTGATCAACTCCGCCAGCGCCAAGGGCGTGCAGGAAGTCGTGATCGGCATGGCTCACCGTGGCCGTCTGAACGTGCTGGTCAATACCCTGGGCAAGGCGCCCAAGGATCTGTTTGCCGAGTTCGATCACACCGCTCCCGAAGATCTGCCTGCCGGTGACGTGAAGTATCACCAGGGCTTCAGCTCCGACGTGTCTGCCAAGGGCGGCCCCGTTCACCTGTCGCTGGCCTTCAACCCCTCGCACCTGGAAATCGTCAACCCCGTGGTGGAAGGTTCGGTGCGCTCGCGCATGGACCGTCGCGACGACCCCATGGGCAAGCAAGTGCTGCCCGTGCTGGTGCACGGTGACGCAGCCTTCGCCGGCCAGGGCGTGAACCAGGAAACCCTGGCACTGTCCGAAACCCGTGGCTACACCACCGGCGGTACGGTTCACATCATCATCAACAACCAGATCGGTTTCACGACCTCTGACCCTCGCGACCTGCGTTCCACGCTGTATTGCACCGACATCGTCAAGATGATCGAGTCGCCCGTGCTGCACGTGAATGGCGATGATCCCGAAGCCGTGTGCCTGGCCATGCAGCTGGCCCTGGAATTCCGTATGGAGTTCTCCAAGGACGTGGTGGTCGACATCATCTGCTTCCGCAAGCTGGGTCACAACGAGCAGGACACGCCTGCACTGACACAGCCTCTGATGTACAAGAAGATCGCTGCCCACCCCGGCACGCGCAAGCTGTACGCTGACAAGCTGGCGACCCAGGGCCTGGGCGACACGCTGGGCGACGACATGGTCAAGGCCTATCGCGCTGCCATGGACGAAGGCCGTCACACCCAGGACGTGGTGCTGACCAACTTCAAGAGCAAGTACGCTGTGGACTGGAGCCCCTTCGTGGGCAAGACCTGGACCGACGCCGGCGACACTGCCATCCCTCTGACCGAGTGGAAGCGTCTGGCCGAGAAGCTCACCACCCTGCCTGCCAGCGTGAACCCTCACGCTCTGGTCAAGAAGGTGTACGACGACCGCGCAGCCATGGGCCGCGGCGATGTGAACGTGGACTGGGGCATGGGTGAAACCATGGCCTTCGGCTCCCTGGTCGCTTCGGGCTATCCCGTGCGCCTGTCGGGTGAAGACTCGGGTCGCGGCACCTTCACGCACCGTCACGCTGTGATTCACGATCAAAAGCGCGAAAAGTGGGACGAAGGCACCTACATCCCGCTGCAGAGCGTGGCCGAGAATCAGGCTCCGTTCGTCGTGATCGACTCCATCCTGTCCGAAGAGGCGGTGCTGGGCTTTGAATACGGCTATGCATCGAACGATCCCAACACCCTGGTGGTGTGGGAAGCCCAGTTCGGCGACTTCGCCAACGGCGCCCAGGTGGTGATCGACCAGTTCATCGCATCGGGTGAAGTGAAGTGGGGTCGTGTCAACGGCCTGACACTGATGCTGCCTCACGGCTATGAAGGCCAGGGCCCCGAGCACAGCTCGGCGCGTCTGGAGCGCTTCATGCAGCTGGCTGCCGACACCAATATGCAGATCGTGCAGCCCACAACGGCCAGCCAGATCTTCCACGTGCTGCGTCGCCAGATGGTTCGTGGCCTGCGCAAGCCGCTGGTCATCATGACTCCCAAGTCGCTGCTGCGTAACAAGGACGCCACGTCGCCCCTGTCCGAATTCACCTCTGGTGGTTTCCAGACCGTGATCCCCGAGCAGGACGAAACCATCGTCAAGAACGCTGCCAAGGTCAAGCGCATCATCGCCTGCTCGGGCAAGGTGTACTACGATCTGGTCAAGAAGCGTGCCGAGAAGGAATCCAAGGACGTCGCCATCATCCGCGTCGAGCAGCTGTATCCCTTCCCCCACAAGGCGTTCGCCGCCGAAGTGAAGAAGTACGCCAACGCTACTGACATCGTGTGGTGCCAGGATGAGCCTCAGAACCAGGGTGCCTGGTTCTTCATCCAGCACAACATCCACGAGAACATGCGTGAAGGCCAGAAGCTGGGCTACTCCGGTCGCGCTGCGTCCGCTTCGCCCGCAGTTGGCTACGCACATCTGCACCAAGAGCAACAAAAGGCACTGGTGGAAGGCGCATTCGCCAAGCTCAAGGGCTTTGTCCTGACCAAGTAATACAGGCGACACCCCCTGTCCGAGGACAGGGGGCACAAGAAACATCTTTGGAAAGAATTCAAAATGGCAATCGTTGAAGTTAAAGTCCCCCAGCTGTCCGAATCCATCACTGAAGCCACCATGCTGACCTGGAAGAAAAAGGTCGGCGAGGCCGTGGCCGTCGATGAAATCCTCATCGAAATCGAAACCGACAAGGTCGTGCTGGAAGTGCCCGCTCCTTCGGCTGGCGTGATCACCGAAATCCTGCAAGGCGACGGCGCAACCGTGGCTGCCGAGCAAGTGATCGCCAAGATCGACTCCGAAGCCGTCGCAGGCGCCGCTGCTCCTGCTGCCGCCCCCGCTGCTGCTGCGACTCCTGCTGCTGCCCCCGTGGCCGCCGCTCCTGCCGGCGCCGACAAGAGCGGCGTGGCCATGCCTGCTGCTGCCAAGATCCTGGCCGACAACAACCTGTCCGCTGCCAACGTGGCCGGCACAGGCAAGGACGGCCGCGTGACCAAGGGTGACGCTCTGGGTGCGATCAAGGCTGGCGCAGCCATCCCCACCGGCGCTCCCAAGGCGGCTCTGCCTCAGGTGGCAGCTCCCGTGACCAAGGAAAACCTGGGCGACCGTCCCGAGCAGCGCGTGCCCATGACACGTCTGCGCGCCCGTATTGCCGAGCGTCTGCTGCAATCCCAGGCTACCAACGCCATCCTGACCACGTTCAACGAAGTGAACATGGCTCCCGTGATGGAACTGCGCAAGAAGTTCCAGGACCAGTTCACCAAGGAACATGGCGTGAAGCTGGGCTTCATGTCCTTCTTCGTCAAGGCTGCAGTGCATGCCCTGAAGAAGTTCCCCGCAGTCAATGCCTCCATCGATGGCAACGACATCGTCTACCACGGCTACTTCGACATCGGTATCGCCGTGAGCTCGCCTCGCGGCCTGGTGGTGCCCATCCTGCGCAATGCCGACCAGATGAGCTTTGCCGACATCGAAAAGAAGATTGTCGAATTCGGTCAGAAGGCCAAGGAAGGCAAGCTGGGCATTGAAGAAATGACCGGCGGCACCTTCTCCATCTCCAATGGCGGTACCTTCGGCTCGATGATGTCCACCCCCATCATCAACCCCCCTCAGTCCGCCATTCTGGGCGTGCACGCCACCAAGGATCGCGCCGTGGTCGAGAACGGTCAGATCGTGATCCGTCCCATGAACTACCTGGCCATGTCCTATGACCACCGCATCATCGACGGCCGCGAAGCCGTGCTGAGCCTGGTGGCCATGAAGGACGCACTGGAAGATCCTTCTCGCCTCCTGTTTGATCTGTAATTCAGCAGATCGAGCTTCTACAAAGCCCACCACCAAAAGCGGTGGGCTTTTTTCGAGTTAAACAGAGAAAAGATTCAAATCATGAGCAAGCAATTTGACGTCGTCGTGATCGGCGCAGGCCCCGGCGGCTACATCGCTGCCATCCGCGCTGCACAACTGGGTTTCAACGTCGCCTGTATCGACGAGTGGAAGAACGCCGCTGGCGGCGCTGCTCCCGGCGGCACCTGCACCAACGTGGGCTGCATTCCCTCCAAGGCGCTGCTGCAGTCTTCCGAGCATTTCGAGCATGCCAAGCTGCACTTTGCTGATCACGGCATCTCCACCGGCAAGGTCGAGATGGACGTGGCCAAAATGATCGCCCGCAAGGAAGCGATCGTGAAGCAGAACAACGACGGCATCCTGTACCTGTTCAAGAAGAACAAGGTTACTTTCTTCCACGGCCGCGGCTCCTTCGTCAAGGCTGTCGAAGGCGGCTATGAAATCAAGGTTGCCGGCAAGGAAGAGGAAGTCATCACCGGCAAGCAGATCGTGGTGGCCACTGGCTCCAACGCCCGTGCCCTGCCCGGCGTGGCTTTCGACGAAGAGAACATCCTGTCCAACGACGGCGCTCTGAGCCTGGGCAAGGCTCCCAAGAAGCTGGGCCTGATCGGTGCCGGTGTGATCGGTCTGGAAATGGGCTCGGTCTGGCGCCGTCTGGGTACGGAAGTGACCGTGCTCGAAGGCATGGACAAGTTCCTGCCCGTGGTCGACGAGCAGATCGCCAAGGAAGCCAAGAAGGCTTTCGACAAGCAAGGTCTGAAGATCGAGCTGGGCGTGAAGATCGGTGAAGTCAAGTCCGGCAAGAAGGGCGTGACCGTTGCCTACACCAACGCCAAGGGCGAAGCCCAGACCCTGGAAGTGGACAAGCTGATCGTGTCGATCGGCCGTACCGCCAACACCATCGGCCTGAACGCAGAAGCCGTGGGCCTGGCTCTGGACGAGCGCGGCGCCATCGTGGTGGACGATCTGTGCAAGACCAATCTGCCTGGCGTGTGGGCTGTGGGCGACGTGGTGCGTGGCCCCATGCTGGCGCACAAGGCCGAGGAAGAAGCCGTGGCCGTGGCCGAGCGCATTGCCGGCCAGCACGGCCATGTGAACTTCGCCACTCTGCCTTCGGTGATCTACACCAGCCCCGAAGTGGCATGGGTGGGTCGTACCGAGCAGCAGCTCAAGGCTGAAGGCGTCAAGTACAAGGCTGGCTCCTTCCCCTTCCTGGCCAACGGCCGCGCGCGTGCACTGGGCGACACGACCGGCATGGTCAAGTTCCTGGCCGACGCCGAGACTGACGAAATCCTGGGCGTGCACATGGTGGGTCCCATGGTGTCCGAGCTGATTTCCGAAGCCGTGGTGGCCATGGAGTTCAAGGCATCGAGCGAAGACATCGCCCGTATCTGCCACGCTCACCCCTCGCTGTCCGAATCCACCAAGGAAGCGGCTCTGGCTGTGGACAAGCGTACCCTGAACTTCTAAGTTTTTTCAGTCTTGCGCGCAGGTTTTGACATGGCTGTGAAGTGCCCGCGCGCAGGCTGAGTTTCTTTTAGAATTCAGAACAAAATGGCTGCTAACGCTTAGTGCATAAGCGGTAGCAGCTATTGTTTTTTGAGCATCTGGAGACAAGACGGTGAATGTAAGACAAGCCTACGAGGCGGAACTGGCCGCCAAGGGTTTCAAAAGCGATCCCGCGCAGTTGCGTGCAGTCGATGCGTTGCAGCGCTGTGCCGACGAGTGGGCCGTGTACAAGGGCAAGCGCTCCAATGCTCTCAAGAAACTGATCAATCACCCCGATCTGCCCAAGGGCGTCTATATGTACGGCGGGGTGGGGCGCGGCAAGAGCTTTCTGATGGAATGCTTCTTCAATGCCGTGCCCCTCAAGCGCAAGGTGCGACTGCACTTTCACGAATTCATGCGCGAGGTGCACCGCGAGATGCATCTCATGCAAGGCACGCAGAATCCGCTCGATGCCCTTGGCGCCAAGATCGCCAAGAAGTACAAGCTGATCTGTTTTGACGAGTTTCATGTCGCCGACATCACCGATGCCATGATTCTCTACAAGCTGCTCGAGTCGCTGTTTGCCAACGGCGTGGGCTTTGTGACGACCTCCAACTTCGAGCCTGACGGTCTCTATCCTGGTGGTTTGCACCGCGACCGGATCCTGCCTGCGATTGCCCTGCTCAAAGAGCGCATGGAAGTGGTGAATGTGGATAACGGCACCGACTATCGCCGCCGCACTCTCGAAGACGCCAAGCTCTATCATTGCCCGTTGGGCCCGGACGCCGATGCTGCGATGCAGGAGACCTTCGATCGCCTGGCCGAAGTCCATGACGAAGAGCCGGTGATGCAGATCGAAACCCGCAAGATTGCAGCCAAGCGCCGTGCCGGCGGCGTCGTGTGGTTTGACTTCCGCGAACTCTGCGGCGGCCCGCGCTCGCAAAATGACTATCTGGAAATTGCCACGCAGTTTCACACCATCTTGCTGTCCGATGTGCCCGAGCTGCATGTGAACATGGCTTCGGCCGCACGGCGCTTTACGCTGCTGGTGGACGTGCTCTACGATCGCCATGTCAAGCTCATTCTGTCGGCTGCCGTGCCGCCCGAGAAGATCTATACCGAAGGTCCTCTGTCCCACGAGTTCCCGCGCACCGTCTCGCGCCTGAATGAGATGCGCTCCAAGGAATATCTGGCGCTTGAGCGCCGCGTGGTGGACACCAGCTTGACCTGATCGCCTGCGGGCAACTGCCTGCGGCCTTAAGATGCCAGCCTGTACTTCGAGTTCTGAGTTGATGACGATGCCCACTATCCTTGCCCAGCCGATCCGCCACCGCATTGCAGGCTTTGCACTGGCGCCCCTGGCCGCCATCTGGCTGGCTTGTGTGCCGGCCATGGCCCAGGTAAAGGTGGATTCGGCGCAGCAGACCGACAAGCAGGCGCAGAAGGAAGTTGCCGACAAGGCGCGCCAGCAATTGCACCAGCAGCGCGAAGCCGAGCGCGACGAGATTCTCGGCAAGCGCGCCGTTATCGAGCAGCAGCGGGTGGCTGATGAAAAGCTCTGCTACCAGAAATTTGCCGTGGAGGGCTGTCTGGCCGATGCCCGCAGGGCGGCACGTGAAAAAGATGCGCCGCTGCGTGCGCGTGAGCTGGAAATCAACGACGCGGAGCGCAAGGAAAAGGCGGCAGCCAAGCTGCAGGCCATTGAAGAGAAAAAAGCCGAAAACGCTGCCGTTCCCATGAAGTCTCAGCAACGTGAGAAGAATGGCAAGAGCCAGCCCCTGCCCACCGGCCCGGGTGCCAAACCTGCGGTTGACGAGCAGGCGGCGCAGGCACAGCGCCAGACCGAGGCTCAGCAGCGTGCCAGCAAGCAGGCCGACTATGTGCGCCGCCACGAGCAAAACCGTGCACAAGCCGATCAGGGGCGAGCCGAGCGTGAAGCCAAGGCCCGGGCAGATCATGAGGCCAAGCTAAAGGCTGCAGCCGAACACAAAGCCAGGGCTTTGCAGCAGGCCAAGGAGCGCGGTCAGACGGCGGCGCCGCTGCCAGCACCTGCTCCCTGATACATTGAGGATAGACATTGCTTTACAGCAGGGTGCTACCGAAAGCATTGCTGCAAGCGCCCGTTTCCAAGGCGCTCAAGCAGTCTTGTCTGGATTGTCTGGACTGAATAGCTCTTCAAGCGTTTGCCGCTGCGGCTGAGGTGTCCAGCTTGAGTATTGCCAGCGAGAGGTTGTCACCACCCCCGGCCGCGCGCCGCCTGGCTTTTTCAATCAGAAATTGCGAGGCTTCGCGTGGCGAGAGTCCGTCGAGCACAGTGCCCAGCTCCTGTGCGGTGAAGTAATGCCACAGGCCGTCCGAGCAGGCCATCAAGCTGTCGCCCGGCAGCAGTTTCTCAATCATGTGGTGGCTCATGGGCGGCGGCGGCTCGGCACCCAGGCAGCCCAGCAAGATATTGGACTGTGGGTGGTGCTGAGCCTCGGTTTCGGTGAGCTCGCCGCGGTCGACCAGTGCCTGTACATAGGAGTGATCAAGCGAACGATGCACGAGGGAAGAGCCGCGAAAATGGTAGAGCCGCGAATCGCCGGAGTGCATGAAGTGGCAGCGACTGTCGGGCAGGACCACAAAGACCGCGATGGTGCTGTGGGGCTCCTGTTCCGCTGCTATGGCGGTAAGGCGAATGACGGTGTGGGCATCCTGCACAATGGTGCGCAGCATGCGTGTGCAGTCTTCCTTGGCGGGCTCAAAGCGCTCGAAAACCTGGCGGGCCGTCAGCATGACCTGATCGGATGCCTTTCTCCCGCCGCTGCGCCCGCCCATGCCATCGGCTACCACGCCGAGAATGCAGCCCTTGGCATAGGGATGCGCCATGAGCAGAACCTGGTCCTGCTGGTATTCTCGGTCACCGCGATGAATGCCGGTGGCCGCCTGAATGCGGTAGCTGGATGACATGAGTGTGTGCGAATGCGCTCGCGGAGCGAGATTTAACGTTGCGTTACATTTTATCGGGCAGAGGCTGGGCCTCGGCGAATATTTGCGATCTTATGTGAGCTTGCGCTGACTTGGCTTGTTGGAAGGTGAAACGGTTTTGACTCATTTGCAGGAGGCGGTCGCGCAGGTGTTTGCACAGCAAGGTGCGCTCTCGCTGGCTGAGCCCGCATTCACGCCGCGCCCAGGCCAGACCCGCATGGCGCTGGCGGTGGCTCAGGCCATAGAGGAGGGCGGGGTGCTGGTGGTGGAGGCCGGCACGGGTGTTGGCAAGACCTACGCTTATCTGGTGCCTGCCTTGCTCAGCGGTCAGCGCGTGCTGGTGTCCACGGCCACCAAGGCGCTGCAGGACCAGTTGTTTGCCCGTGATCTTCCGCGCCTGGTTCATGGTCTGGGCCTGCCTCTGCGCATGGCCAGGCTCAAGGGGCGTTCTTCCTATCTATGTACGGAGCGGCTGGAGCGTGTGCGCCAGGGTCGCACGGCTCCCCAGGATCCGCAGGTGCTGCGCGCCGTGGCCGATGTGGAACGCTGGGCCAAGGTCACGCGTACCGGCGATCTTGCCGAGCTGACGGCGCTGGATGAGCGCTCCCCTGTGATGCCCTTGGTGAGCTCCACCAAGGACAATTGCATGGGGTCTGACTGCCCGCACTGGCAGGGCTGTCATGTCAATCAGGCGCGTCAGCAGGCGTTGGAGGCCGACGTGGTGGTGGTCAATCATCACCTGCTGTTTGCCGACCTCGATGTGCGCGACAGCGGCATGGCTCATCTTTTGCCCAACACCGGCGTGGTGGTGATCGATGAAGCCCATCGGCTCAACGACATCGGCGTGCAGTTTGCCGGAGAGGCTCTGTCCAGTCAGCAGTTGGTGGGGTATGCACGCGATGCCCTCAGGCTGACGCAGGAACATGCACGCGGCATGGCCGACTGGCTGGTGCTCTGTGCCACGCTGGAGCAGGCCATGCGTGAGTTGCGCCTGCAGGCCGGCAAGCCTCCGGTCGGAGGACGGCTTGCGTGGCAAGCGGTGACCCCGCAGGGTCTGGATGCGGTGAAATGGCGTGCGGCACTGGTGCGGCTGGGGCAGAGCCTGCGTGCCTTGTTGATTCCGCTCTCAAGCCTGGAGGGGGCAGGGGCAGAGCTGCAGCGTCTGTATGAGCGCGGAGCAGAGTTGCTCGCGCGACTGGCACGCTTTGCTGCTCCTGCAGATGATGAATGCGTGCGCTGGCTGGAGGTCGGGGCGCAGTATCTGCGCATGCTGGAGTCTCCGCTGTCGATTGCCCGCATCATGCAGCAGAGGCTGCTTCAGCGCTCGCTGGAGGATGCCGGCACGGACAAGGGCGAGGAGCCCGATTCTTCAAGGAAGAAGGCCTGGATCTTCACCTCGGCCACGTTGGGCAATGACGCCCAGCTGAGCTGGTTTGTCGAGTCCTGCGGCCTGCGCGGAGCACAGGTGCTGCAGGTGGAAAGCCCGTTTGACTACCATCGGCAAGCCGGTGTCTATGTGCCCCAGCCCTTTGCTGCGGCCGGCAGCGCACAGCACAGCCAGCAGGTCGCCCAGCTGGTGCTGGATGCAGCGCAGCGCATAGGCGGCCGCACCCTGGTGCTGACTACCACCCTCAAGGCCCTGCACGCGATCAGCGCATCGCTGCGCACCAGCCTGGGCCTGTTTGCTGATCTCGATGTGCTGGTACAGGGCGAGGCGCCCAAGCTGGCCTTGATTCAGCGCTTTATGGCCGCCGGAGCAGTCGCCGGACGAGGAGCTGTTCTGGTGGCTTCCGCCACTTTCTGGGAGGGGGTGGACCTGCCCGGCGACATGCTGCAGCTGGTGGTGATCGACAAGCTTCCGTTTCCGCCACCTGACGACCCGCTGGTCGAAGCCCGTTCGCGACTGCTGGAAAGCGTGGGGCGAGGAGCGTTTCATGATTACATGCTGCCCGAGGCGGCACTGGCCCTCAAGCAAGGGGCCGGGCGTCTGATCCGCAGTGAAGCCGATCGTGGCGTGCTGGTCATCTGCGACAGCCGCTTGATGACTATGGGCTATGGAGCGGATTTGATGTCGGCGCTGCCTCCCATGCGCGTGCTGGGCAGTCAGCCGGAGTTCGAGGCGGCGCTGGAGCAGTTGTCGGCGCAACATGCCGGGCGTGACGGCGAGCAGGCGCCGGTGCAGGATTCAGAGGTGTAGAAATGAAAAAGGATGCGCTTGACGCATCCTTTTGTCCCTTGGGCGGCAAACGCTGCTTACCAGAGCTTCCACCAGGATTCTTTTTTCTTCTCTACGCTTTGCTCGGTGTTGGCGCCATAGCTGCTCTCCAGCACGCGCTGCGCGTCGTCACGCAGCTGAGTCATGCCCAGGGCGTCATAGGATTTGACGAGGATCACCATGGCTTCGCGCACCGCAGGCACGTTCTGGTAGTCCTTGATGGCAGCCTGCGCACGGGCAATGGCCGCCACATAGGCGCCTCGGCTGTAGTAGTACTTGGCGACATGGACTTCGTACTGGGCCAGCGAGTTCACGATGTACTGCATGCGCTGGCGGGCATCATCGGAGTACTTGGAATCTGGAAAGCGGGTCACCAGTTCGCGGAAGGACTCGAAGGAGTCCTTGGCGGCTTTCTGGTCGCGTTCGGATAGATCCTGGCGGGTCAGCCAGCCGAACATGCCCAGGTTGTCATTGAAGTTGACCAGGCCCTTGAGGTAGAGGGCATAGTCCATGGCGGGGCTGGCAGGATGCAGCTTGGTGAAGCGGTCCAGCGTGGCCAGAGCCTGCACTTTTTCGCCGGCCTTGTACTGGGCGTAGGCTTTTTCCAGCTGAGCCTGCTGGGCCAGTGGCGTGCCGGCGGCACGGCCTTCGAGCTTTTCAAACAGCGGCACGGCCTTGTCATAGGCACCGGAGGAAGATTCATCGCGCGCTTCGGTATAGATGCGCTCGGGTGTCCACTTGGCCGTCGGGTCGTCCTTGGTGCTGGAGCATCCCGCCAGCGTGGCGGCGATTAACACGGCAGGGACTAGAGTCAGTGAAATACGCGGCATGGTGGACAGTTTTCTGACAATCATTAGCGGTAATAGGAGGCAGGCCCGTCGCATCTGGCGGCAAGGCGCAAAACCTACACCATACACCACCAGGCCCGGACCTTCCTGAAAAAGGATCGACGCATTGTAATGGGCCGCCGGATCGCGCTCGCGAGTTGCTGGCGTCTTTACGCTACGGCCGCAGCGAATCTAGAGGCATTGAGTCCGCAGGGACGAAGCGCTCTTCCTACAATAGCGGCCATGTTTGTCCATCTGCGCCTGCACACCGAATTCTCCGTCGTCGACGGAACCACCCGCGTCAATGCCATGATCAAGGCCGCTGCCGAAGACGGGCAGGTGGCGATGGCCATTACCGACTTCAACAATCTGTTTGGCGGTATCAAGTTCTATCGCGAAGGCCGTGGCAAAGGCGTCAAGCCCCTGCTGGGCGCCGAGATCATGCTCGAAGGGCTGGGCGACGCACCGCCTTCACGGATCATCGTTCTTGTGCAGAGCAAGCAGGGCTACCACAATATTGCCGAGCTGCTGGCACGTGGCTGGACGCGCAATGTAGTGCGTGATCAGGCGCAGCACAAGTGGGAATGGCTGCAGGAGCTGGGCGAGGGACTGATCGTGCTGTCCGGTGCGCAAGCCGGCCCCGTGGGCATTGCCTTGACGCGTGGTGATGAAAAAGGGGCGGCCGAGATTGCCCAGCGCCTGGCCACCATGTTCCCGCACCGCTTCTATATCGAGCTGCAGCGCGCGGGCCGTGCCGATGACGAGTCGCATGTGCTGGCGGCCGTGAAGCTGGCCAGCCGCTTGAATCTGCCGGTGGTGGCGACGCACCCGATCCAGTATGCCAAGCCCGACGATTACGAGGCCCACGAGGCCCGCGTCTGCATTGCCGAAGGCGAGATCCTGGGCAATGCCAAGCGGGTGCGCAAGTTCACGCGCGACCAGTATTTCAAGACCGCTGCCGAGATGGAGCAGCTGTTTGCCGACATTCCGAGCGCGATCGAGAACACGGTGGAAATTGCCCGCCGCTGCAGCCTGACGCTGGAGCTGGGCAACCCGCAGTTGCCCAATTTCCCCGTGCCGTCCGGCATGAGCATGGACGAGTTCTTCCGCCACGAGTCCTACCAGGGGCTGGAGGAGCGCCTGGTCCACCTCTATCCCGATGCGGCCAAGCGCGACGCCCAGCGCTCGCGCTATGTGGAGCGGCTGGAGTTCGAGCTGGGAACCATCATGAAGATGGGCTTTCCGGGCTACTTCCTCATCGTGTCGGACTTCATCAAGTGGGCCAAGGCCAATGGCTGCCCAGTGGGGCCGGGCCGTGGCTCGGGTGCCGGCTCGCTGGTGGCCTATGTGCTCAAGGTGACCGACCTGGATCCGCTGGAATACAACCTGCTGTTCGAGCGTTTCCTCAACCCCGAGCGCGTGTCCATGCCCGACTTCGACGTGGACTTCTGCCAGCAGAACCGCGACCGCGTGATCGACTATGTCAAGGATCGCTACGGCCGCGATGCCGTCAGCCAGATCGCCACCTTCGGCACCATGGCCGCACGTGCGGCCATCCGCGACGTGGGCCGCGTGCTGGACATGAGCTACACCTTCTGCGACGGCATCTCCAAGCTGATCCCGAACAAGCCCGGCCTGCATGTCACGCTCAAGTACCCGCCCAATCCGCCCAAGGAAGGCGATAAATACACCTATGCCATCAAGGAGGAGCCGATTCTGGCCGAGCGCATCGAGCGCGAGGAAGACGTCAAGACCCTGATCGAGATGGCGCAGAGCCTGGAGGGCATGACGCGAAACATCGGCATGCACGCCGGCGGCGTGGTGATTGCTCCGGGCAGGCTGGCCGATTTCTGTCCGCTGTACCAGCAGCCCGGCAGTACCTCGGCCGTGGCCATGTACGACAAGGATGACGTGGAGGCCGTGGGCCTGGTGAAGTTCGACTTCTTGGGCCTGGCCACGCTGACGATCCTGGAGATTGCGCGCGAATTCATCATGAAGCGCCACAAGGGCCAGGAGAACTTCCAGTTCGAGAACATTCCGCTGGACGACTACCCGACCTACAAGCTGTTCTCCGACGGCAAGACCGAAGCCGTCTTCCAGTTTGAATCGCGCGGCATGCAGCAGATGCTCAAGGAGGCCAAGCCCTCGCGTCTGGAAGACCTGATTGCGCTGAACGCTCTCTACCGCCCAGGTCCCATGGACCTGATTCCCACCTTCATTGCCCGCAAGCACGGGCAGGAAGTCGTGGAGTACCCGCATCCGCTGGTCGAGTCGGTGCTCGCCGAAACCTACGGCATCATGGTCTACCAGGAGCAGGTGATGCAGACCGCCCAGGTGCTGGGCGGCTACTCGCTGGGCGGCGCCGACTTGCTGCGCCGGGCCATGGGCAAGAAAAAAGTCGAGGAGATGGTCAAGCACCGGGGCATCTTCCGCGAGGGTGCAGCCAAGAACGGACTGTCCGAGGAAAAGGCCGACGAGGTCTTCGACCTGATGGAGAAGTTCGCGGGCTACGGCTTCAACAAGTCGCACGCGGCAGCCTACTCCCTGCTGGCCTATCACACGGGCTGGCTCAAGGTGCACTACACGGCCGAGTTCTACTGCGGCAATATGACCGTGGAAATGGACAACACCGACAAGCTCAAGGTGTTGTACGAGGACGCGCTCAAGATGGGCATCACTTTCGAGATGCCCGATGTGAACCGCGGTGTGTACCGCTTCGAGCCGGTGACCGACAAGGTCATACGCTACGGCCTCGGAGCCATCAAGGGAACGGGGCAGGCGGCCATCGAAGCCATTGTGGCTGCGCGCAACGGCGAGGGCACAGGCCCCAACGGCCACGAGAAAGGCCCGTTCAAGAGCCTGTTCGACTTCTGCCTGCGCGTGGATCGCAGCCGCATCAACAAGCGCACCGTGGAAGCCTTGATCAAGGGCGGCGCCTTTGACACGATAGACATGAACCGCGCCTCGCTGATGGCGACGCTGGACACGGCATTCGGCTTTGCCGCCACCTCGATCGCCAACGCCGACCAGGGTGGTCTGTTCGACATGATGGGCGATGACGCGCTGGGCTCGAGTACGGCGGAGCCGCCCATGGCCGATGTGCTGCCCTGGGGCGTCAAGGAAAAGCTGACGCTGGAGAAGACGGCCATAGGCTTCTATCTGACAGGCCATCTGTTCGACGAGGTCGAGGCCGAAGTGCGCCGCTTTGTGCGCACTCCTATCGGCGAGATGCGCGACAGCCGCGAGCCGCAGACCATGGCCGGCATCATCGGCGGGCTGCGCACCATCAACGGCCAGCGCGGCAGGCTCAGCATCTTCACGCTGGACGACAAATCGGCGGTGATCGAGGCCTCGGTCGACGAGAAAACCATGGCGGCCTGCGCCGAAGTGCTCAAGGAGGACGAGTTTGTCGTGGTTTCGGGCCGTCTCCAGCCCGACCGCTTCAGCGGCGGCCTGCGCATGAAGGTACAGCAGATGTGGAGCCTGGCCGATGCACGCTGCCGTTTTGCGCGCTATCTGCAAGTCAGCGTCGGGGAGAAGATGCCCGATGTGCCGGCGCTGCTGCGCCAGTTCCCGGCCAAGGTCGAGGAAACCGAGAGCGGCAATATCAACCATGGCGTCAAGGTACGTCTGGACCTGATATGCCGCGACGAGCGTGGCTCGGCCAGTTGCGAGCTGGCGCTGGGCGAGAGCAGCCGCTTCTATCCCTCGGATGCCGCACTGGCTGCCTGGTATGGCTCGGCCGCGGCAGGCCAGGTCAAAGTGGTTTATGAATAGGCATCATGGCTGGCCTTGCGAGCCGATTGCACTCGAATGTCGGATAGGAGCCTGATTTTTTGATAGCGCAGAGCGCTTGCTGGTTAAGGGATTTCCATGGATTTCCCTTGGTTTTGCCAAATTTGCTTCCGGCCGCCTTGAAATCCCTAACAATGCTATGCATATGCCAGCGCAAAAACATTGCAACGGCTCGCTAGAATGGATTTCATGGCTACCCAACTCCCATCAATTCCCCCGGTCTCGCCAGCGATCAGAACGCCTGACGATGGAGATTCCTTGGTGCTCGAGCGGCGCCGCCAGCGGCTGCAGCCGCCACGCATGTATCAGGTGGTGATGCTCAACGACGACTTCACACCCATGGAGTTCGTGATTGCCGTGCTGCAGGAGCTGTTCGGCAAGGACCGAGAATCGGCCACGCAGATCATGCTCAAGATTCATTTGGACGGCCGCGGTGTCTGCGGCGTCTACAGCCAGGATGTGGCGGCGACCAAGGTCGAGCAGGTACTGCAGGCGGCCCAGAAAGCGGGTCATCCCTTGCAGGCCACATTCGAGCCTGTTGAATAAGCGCAGTCCGCCCTCAGATTAGTTAGCAGAGAGTCAACCAAGCAAGCCGAAAGGAGTCGCACATGATCGCTCAAGAACTGGAAGTCAGCTTGCACATGGCGTTTGTCGAGGCCCGTCAGCAGCGCCACGAGTTCATCACCGTGGAGCATCTGCTGCTCGCCCTGCTGGACAACCCCAGTGCAGCTGAAGTGCTGCGCGCATGCGCGGCCAATATCGACGACCTGCGTTCATCGCTGTCCAACTTCATCAAGGACAACACACCTCAGGTGGACGGCACCGAAGAGGTGGATACGCAGCCCACGCTGGGATTCCAGCGTGTGATTCAGCGCGCCATCATGCATGTGCAGTCCACAGGCAATGGCAAGAAGGAGGTGACGGGCGCCAATGTGCTCGTGGCCATCTTCGGCGAAAAGGACTCCCATGCCGTGTACTACCTGCACCAGCAGGGCGTCACACGCCTGGACGTGGTCAACTACATTGCTCATGGCATCAAGAAGGGCGAGCCGCCCGAGCCTGCCAAGGCCGAATCTCCCTCGGAGAGCGAAGAAGGCGCGGCTGGCGAGCGCAATGAAAAGGCCTCGCCGCTGGAGCAGTTCACGCTGAACCTGAACCAGGCCGCCAAGGAAGGCAAGATCGATCCGCTGATCGGGCGCGAGTACGAGGTGGAGCGCACCATCCAGATCCTCTGCCGCCGCCGCAAGAACAACCCGCTGCTGGTGGGCGAGGCCGGTGTGGGCAAGACCGCGATTGCCGAGGGTCTGGCCTGGCGCATCACCGAGGGCACGGTGCCCGAGGTGCTCAAGGAAGGCGTGGTCTACTCGCTGGACATGGGCGCGCTGCTGGCCGGCACCAAGTACCGCGGCGATTTCGAGCAGCGCCTCAAGGGCGTGCTCAAGTCGCTCAAGGACAAGCCGCATGCCATCCTGTTCATCGACGAGATCCACACGCTGATCGGCGCCGGTGCGGCCTCGGGCGGCACGCTGGACGCGTCCAATCTGCTCAAGCCCGCGCTGTCCAGCGGTCAGCTGCGCTGCATCGGTGCGACCACGTTCACGGAATACCGCGGCATCTTCGAGAAAGACGCGGCCCTGTCGCGCCGTTTCCAGAAGGTGGATGTGGTCGAGCCTACCGTGGCCGAGACCGTGGACATCTTGAAGGGCCTGAAGTCGCGCTTCGAGGAACACCACAGCATCACCTATGCGCAGGAAGCCCTGCAGGCTGCTGCCGAGCTGTCGGCCAAGTACATCAACGACCGTCACCTGCCCGACAAGGCGATTGACGTGATCGATGAGGCCGGTGCTGCCCAGCGTATCGCGCCCGAAGCCCAGCGCAAGCAGACCATCGGCAAGGCCGAGATCGAAGCCATCGTGGCCAAGATCGCCCGCATTCCGCCGGCCAATGTCAGCAACGACGACCGCAGCAAGCTGCAGACGCTGGAGCGAGACTTGAAGAGCGTGGTCTTCGGTCAGGACAAGGCACTGGAAGTGCTGTCGTCTGCCGTGAAGATGGCTCGCTCGGGTCTGGGCAAGCCGGACAAGCCGATCGGCTCCTTCCTGTTCTCCGGCCCCACGGGCGTCGGCAAGACGGAAGCTGCCAAGCAACTGGCCTATATCCTGGGCGTGGACCTGATCCGCTTCGACATGTCCGAGTACATGGAGCGTCATGCGGTCAGCCGCCTGATCGGCGCTCCTCCCGGCTATGTGGGCTTTGACCAGGGAGGTCTGCTGACCGAGGCCGTGACCAAGAAGCCGCATTCGGTGCTGCTGCTCGATGAAATCGAAAAAGCGCATCCGGACATCTTCAACGTGCTGCTGCAGGTTATGGATCACGGCACGCTGACCGACAACAACGGACGCAAGGCCGACTTCCGCAACGTGATCATCATCATGACCACGAATGCGGGTGCCGAGACCATGAACAAGGCCACCATCGGTTTCACGAACCCGCGTGAAGCCGGTGATGAAATGGGCGATATCAAGCGCCTGTTCACGCCCGAGTTCCGCAACCGTCTGGATGCCATCGTCAGCTTCAAGCCGCTGGACGAGCAGATCATCTTGCGCGTGGTCGACAAGTTCCTGCTGCAACTCGAGCAGCAATTGGCCGAGAAGAAGGTGGAGGTCACCTTCAGCGACAACCTGCGCAAGCA
The DNA here is from genome assembly GCF_053615495.1 of Comamonas sp. HJ-2. NCBI lineage: Bacteria > Pseudomonadati > Pseudomonadota > Betaproteobacteria > Burkholderiales > Comamonadaceae > Comamonas > Comamonas sp. HJ-2. Next base: position 66,233 of record NZ_JBSIFD010000013.1, read on the forward strand.
TCTGGCCAAGAAGGGCTTCGATCCGCTCATGGGTGCACGCCCCATGCAGCGCCTGATCCAGGACACCATCCGCCGCTCGCTGGCCGATGAGCTGCTGTTCGGTCGTCTGACCAATGGCGGGCGCCTGGAAGTGGAGTGGGACGAAGCGGGCAACGAAGGCAAGGGTGATGTCAAGCTCACCATTACCGAGCTGCCCAAGGACGCACCCAAGGCCGAGCCCGAGCAGGCCGTGGCCGAATAAGGCCGTCGTCAGCGCCCGTATGGGGTGCTGAAACCAGAGACCGGCAGTGGCGACACTGCCGGTTTTTTGTTGTCCGCCTGGCCTGTGTTTGCTCTCTTTATGAGAGCTTCTATCGCTTGTTTGGCATGTAATTCAGGTGCTTTTATGCCTGAGTACTGCTGGTCGCGGGCGAAGTCGGCTATGAATGATGATTCGCCCATCAGGTTCTATGGACTGGTCCTGGCGGATGCAGCAGCTGCCAATGCGGTCGTTTCGGTGCTTGTAGCCTGAACGGGCGCAAGCTTTGGCGGAATGTTTTGTCCTGCGGACCACGATAGGGCCGCACGTCAATGCCCAGGCAGGGCTGCCTGATCAATCGCGCAGGTACAGAAGCAGCATGAAGATCGGAGTGCCGATCAGAACGCCGATGATGGAGAACAGGGGGCCGTAGACGAGCAGGCTTATCTCCAGGGCGTGCATGCATTCCGCTATGCCCTCATTGAGGCAGCTGACCCCGTCGGGCGGCAGGAAGATGCTGTGAAACGGCAGAAAAAGCGCCGCCACGGCGAGACTGGCAAGCAGTGCCAGAAAGGCGGAGAAAACAAGTCGGCCCAGGGTTTTCATTTGTGCATCTCCGCAGCAACTATAGATGGCTCAGCCGTGAATGCGGGGCTTCGCGGCCGACTCGGACCGGACCCGGTGCGCTGCCCTGTCGTGACGGCCGGCCGAGGTTGCTGAGCCGGACTGCCGCAAGAAAACGGCTTTGGAGCATGCCTAGGGCCTGCCTGCTGTGCCGCGTGCGGCCTGGCTGATGAAGTTGAGCGCAGCAACGATGATGCCCTTGGTCAGAGGCAGCAAAGCAAAGAACAAAAAGAAGAGGTGGTTGGCCTGCCACAGCGGCATGGTGCGCAGATGTGCGAGCCAGCTTTGAACATGGCCGCCGGCCACGGCGGTCGCGATGGCTGCGGCAAGCAGGGCCAGCAGCGTGACGGCCAGGGCCTTGGTACGCTTGGATGCGCGCTCGAAGGCGAGCATGACAGGGCGGATCAGGCAGCAGCCAAAGACCAGGGCGCAGAGAAAAGGCACCAGGTCCACGGCTTCGCCCCGTAGCAGCCAGGGCAGGGCCGTCGCATAGGACAGAACCAGCAGAGCGAGGCCGGTGGCTCCCATGAGTCGGGGTTGCCGCTGTTGCTGCTGCTTCATGGACGTCTGCCGGTGCGCTGGAACGAGGTCGCGAAACCAATGAAAAAAGGAGCTGTTATCGCTTGCTGCATGACGATTTCAGATACTTTCATATTTGAAAGGCAATGCTGAAGAGCGGAGTCAGCTATCAACATTGCTGCTTGCGCCAGACGCCAGTTACTTGACCTGGCGCTTTTCCAGCTTGCGCGCCAGCGTGCGCCGGTGCATGCCCAGGCGGCGTGCGGCCTCGGAGATATTGAAGCCGGACTCGGCCAGGGTCTCGTGAATATGCTCCCATTCCAGCGTCTTGATGGAGGTGGTCTGGCTGCTGACCTCCACGTCGGTGCGGCCTTCGACCCGCCCGAAGGCGGCTTCGATATCGTCGGTATTCGAGGGCTTGGCCAGGTAGTGGCAGGCTCCGAGCTTGACGGCTTCCACCGCCGTGGCAATGCTGGCGTAGCCGGTGAGCACGACAATCAGCGCATCGGGGTTGTGCAGATGCAGCATCTGCACGCAGTTCAGGCCCGAGGCATTGCCGGCCAGCTTCAGGTCCATGACCGCATATTGCGGCCGGTGCTGGGTCAGCAGCAGCTGCACTTCCTCGCCGCTGGTGGCATGCAGCACGCGGTAGCCCCGGCGCTCGAAAGAGCGCTTGAGGGTGCGTGCAAATGCCGCGTCATCTTCAACCAGCAGCAGTAAACGGTCTTCTTCCATGCAAACCACAATGTCTTAAATCGCGAGAGCGGACTGGGGCAGGCTGACCTCCACCAGAGCGCCTCCGCCTTGCTGAGCCGGCAGATTGCCGGCATGAACGCGGCCGCCCAGGGCGCGGGCCACGTTGGTCACCAGAAACAGGCCCAGGCCGCGACCGGGGCGCTCCTGCTTGGTGGAGACATGGCACTGGCCCAGCTGCTGCAGCACGGCGGCATCGAAGCCCGGACCATGGTCGCGCACCTGGATGCGTATCTGGTCGTGATCGCTGCTCAGGGTCAGCTCCACCCAGTCGGGCGAGGCTTCGAGGGCATTGTCCAGCAAATTGCAAATCATTTGCTGCAATGCAGTATCCGAGAGCATGGCGAAGTCCTTCACGCCCTGCTGGTGCAGCGCAAAGTGCTGCAGGCTGTTATGGGTCTGCCAGTGGCTGACCACGCCTTGCACAAAGCTGGCGAAGGTGGTGCTTTCCGTGCCTTCGGCCCGGGTCTCGCCGGCCGACAGCAGCACGCCCGAGACGATGGACTTGCAGCGCAGCAGCTGGCGCTGCATTTCCTGCAGGTCCTCGCGCAGATCCTCGTCCTGCATGAGGGCCGGCATATGCTGCCAGTCGCCCAGGATCACGGACATGGTGGCCATGGGCGTGCCCAGCTCGTGGGCCGCGCCGGTGGCCAGCAGGCCCAGGCGCACGATGTGTTCTTCCTCGCTGGCGCGCTGGCGCATATTGGAGATGCGCTTGTCGCGGCGGCGCGTGTTCTCGACGATGCGCGTCAGAAAGACGATGGTCAGGATGCTGGTCAGCGCAAAGCTGATGAGCACGCCCACGACGTAGAGGCTGGGCAGGCCTTCCTGACTCACGAACTGCACATGCAGGGGCTGGTGAAACAGGGTCAGGCCCAGGACTCCGACAAAGGAGGCCGCGACCACGCACCAGGTGTAGTGGGCGGGCAGCAGCACGGCGCTCAGAATGCCCTGCAGCAGATACAGATAGATAAAGGGGTTGCTGGCACCGCCGCTCAGGTACAGCTGAATGGTCAGGGCCAGCACATCGGCCAGCAGCGCATAGAAGACGCTGCGCGAGGTCACGGGGCGGTGCAGGCCCTGGCTCCAGTAGATATAAGCCAGATTGGTGGCCACCAGGGCCACCAGCACCAGCGCCATGGGCAGCAGGGGCAGGGCAATCTGAAAGCCGTAGTGCACCAGCGAGATGGTGACGACCTGGCCGACCACGGCAATCCAGCGCAGCTGAATCAGCAGTTGCATGTTCTGCCGCTCGGTCAGGCGCTGTACGCGAAACAGGGAATCGGAAATTTGGCTCACCGCGCAATTGTCACCGAGCAGGCCTGCCACGGACGCCTCTGGGGCTATGCGTTCCTGATGTAGGCGCGGCCTTAAAGGACCGAAAAAAAGCGCTCCGGGGAGCGCTTTTCAGGGGGGGACATCAGCTTTTGGCGGCCGCCTTGTCGTGCCGGCGTACCAGCCAGGCCGCTCCGATCACCATGATGGCCAGCCCATACCAGGTAAGCGCATAGACCAGATGGCTGTTCGGGAAGCGGATGACCGTCATGCCGGGGCGCAGGACTTCGGTGCCGGCCTCTGTCCGGGCATAGGCCGGGTTGCTGGCGGGCACACCCTGGTCTATGAAGTAGGGGGCCGGCCTGCTCAGGCCTTGGGCCTGGGCAATGGCGGCGACATCGCGTGAGTACCACTGGCCGTTGGCCGGGTCGTTCTTGCGCAGAAAGCCGCCGCCGGGCTCGCTCATGCGCATCAGCCCGATGACGGTGACGGTCTCGGCGGACGGGCCGGCTTCGGCAATCTGCTTGAGCCATTGGCCGCGCAGCTTCTCGGGCGTGAAGCCGCGGTTGACCAGAACCTGTGTGCCATCGCCCAGCTGCAGCGGCGTCATGAGCCAGAAGCCCGCGCCGGCTTCGGTCAAGGCCTTGGCCAGCACGCTTTGCCTGTCCAGCCATCGGCCTTGCGCCTTGACGGGCAGGTACTCGTGGCTGGCCGCATTGATCTGCGGCCATTGGCCGGGCTCGGGAACCGCCACGGGGGCGCTGTGCACGCGCTGCTCCACGCGCTCGATGAGGTCGAGCTTCCAGGCGCGGCGCTGCACCTGCCAGGTGCCCAGAGCCATGAAGCCTAAAAACAAGGCGATGCCCACAAACGCGAGCATCGCCTTGGCGAAGGGAGAGCGCTGCCGCGCAGCGCTCTGGTTCTTCATGAGGTCAGTCAAGGTGTGACAGCTGCGGGAGCCGTGTGACCTGCGTGATCTGCATGGCCTGCGGCCTGGTGCATTTCATGACCGGGCATCATGTTGGTGTTCATGTGGAACATGACCCAAAGCGTGCCGGAGATCGCAATCGCCAGGAAGATCACCGTGAAGATGGTGGACAGCATGGTCCAGCCGCCCTGGATCTTGCCGTTCATGTGCAGGAAGTACACCATGTGCACGATCACCTGGATCACCGCGAACAGGCCCAGCACGGCCACGGCCGTGGTGCGGTCGGTGATGATGTTGTTCATGACCAGGTAGAAGGGGATGGCGGTCAGGATGACGGCCAGGATGAAGCCCTTCACATAGTCGCCCATGGTGACGTGCAGGTCGTCGTGATCGTGGTGATCGTCATGACCGGCGTGGATATCGTGTGCGCTCATTTACAGCACCCCCATCAGATACACAAAGGTGAACACACCGATCCAGACCACGTCCAAGAAGTGCCAGAACATGGACAGGCAGTTGATACGGCGCACGTTCTCGTTGATCAGGCCGTGCTTCTTGATCTGGATCATCAGGGTGATCAGCCAGACCAGACCGAAGGTCACGTGGATACCGTGGGTGCCCACCAGCGTGAAGAAGGACGACAGGAAGGCGCTGCTCTGAGGCGTTGCACCTTGATGGATCAGGTGGTGGAACTCATAGAGTTCCACGGCCAGGAAGGCTGCGCCCAGCAGGCCGGTGACGGCCAGCCACAGCAGAGTGCCGTTCACGTTCTTCTTCTGCTTTTGCAGCATGGCAAAGCCGAAGGTGATGGACGACATCAGCAGGAAAGCCGTGTTGATGGCCACCAGCGACAGATCGAACAGATCCTTGCCCGAGGGGCCGCCTGCATAGCTGCGGCCCAGCACGCCATAGGTGGCGAACAGTGCGGCAAAGATCAGGCAGTCGCTCATCAGGTAGAGCCAGAAGCCCAGCGAGGTGCCGTTTTCCGGATGAGGCTCGTGCGCGAGGTGGTACTCGCGAGTAGCCAGGGCGGCTGCGCCGCCAGCGTTGATATGTGTATTAGACATGGGCTGCTGCAAGCTGCTTGGTACGTGCTTCTTCCGATGTGGCCACTTCGGCCGCAGGGATGTAGTAGTCACGCTTGTAGTTGAAGGTATGAATGATCGAAGCCAGGATGGTCGCGGCGAACGAAGCGATCACCAGAGGCCACATGTGCCAGATCAGAGCAAAGCCCAGAACGGTGGACAGGCCGGCAATCACCACGCCGGCGCCGGTATTGGCGGGCATGTGGATGGGCTCGAAGCCGCTCAGCGGACGCTGATAGCCATGCTTCTTCATGTCGGTCCAGGCGTCGATGTCGTGCACCACGGGGGTGAAGGCGAAGTTGTACTGGGGAGGGGGCGAGGAAGTGGCCCATTCCAGTGTGCGGCCTTCCCATGGGTCGCCGGTCACGTCACGAAGCTCGTCGCGCTTCCAGATGGACACGGCCAGCTGGATGAAGAAGCAGCCGATACCGGCAGCGATCAGGGCGGCACCGCAGGCGGCGATGATGAACCAGATCTGCAGCGAGGGATCGTCAAAGTGGTTGGCACGGCGAGTCACGCCCATCAGACCCAGGATGTACAGGGGAGTGAAGGCAACCCAGAAGCCGACCAGCCAGAACCAGAACGAAGCCTTGCCCCAGAACTCGTTGAGTCGGAAGCCGAAAGCCTTGGGGAACCAGTAGTTGATGCCGGCAAACACGGCAAACACCACGCCGCCGATGATCACGTTGTGGAAGTGGGCGATCAGGAACAGCGAGTTGTGCAGCACGAAGTCTGCGGGAGGCACGGCCAGCAGCACGCCGGTCATGCCGCCGATGGCGAAGGTGACCATGAAGCCCACCGTCCACAGCATGGGCACCGAGAAGCGGATGCGGCCGCGGTACATGGTGAACAGCCAGTTGAAGATCTTCGCGCCCGTGGGGATGGAGATGATCATCGTGGTGATACCGAAGAAGGTATTCACGCTGGCACCCGAGCCCATGGTGAAGAAGTGGTGCAGCCACACCAGGTAGGACAGGATGGTGATACACACGGTGGCGTAAACCATTGAGGTGTAGCCGAACAGGCGCTTGCGGCTGAAGGTTGCCACGATTTCGGAGAACACGCCGAAGCAGGGCAGGATCAGGATGTAGACCTCGGGGTGGCCCCAGATCCAGATCAGGTTCACGTACAGCATGGGGTTGCCGCCCAGCTCGTTCGTGAAGAAGTTGGTGCCGACGTAGCGGTCCAGCGACATCAGCACCAGGGCTGCGGTCAGCACGGGGAAGGAGGCCACGATCAGGGCGTTGGTGCACAGGGCAGTCCAGGTGAAGACGGGCATCTTCATCAGGTTCATGCCGGGAGCGCGCATCTTGATGATGGTCACGATCAGGTTGATACCTGACAAGGTCGTGCCCACACCGGCGACCTGCAGGCCCCAGATGTAGTAATCAAGACCCGTGCTGCCGCTCTGGTGCCCCAGGTTGGACAGTGCCAGCCAGCCGGAGGTCGAGAACTCGCCCAGGAACAGGGAGATCATGACCAGCACGGCGCCGCCGGTGGTCATCCAGAAGCTGAAGTTGTTCAGGAACGGGAAGGACACGTCACGTGCGCCGATCTGCAGAGGAACCAGGTAGTTCATCAGGCCGGTCACGAAGGGCATCGCCACGAAGAAGATCATGATCACGCCGTGGGCCGTGAAGATCTGGTCGTAGTGGTGAGGAGGCAGGTAGCCCATGTTGTCGCCGAAGGCCATGGACTGCTGCAGACGCATCATCACGGCATCGGCAAAGCCGCGCAGGAACATGACCAGACCGAGGATCATGTACATGATGCCGATCTTCTTGTGGTCGATGGAGGTGATCCAGTCGTTCCACAGCGGAGCCCAGAGGCGGAACTTGGTGATGCCGCCGACCACGACGAGGCCGCCAAGCACCACGGCAATAAAGGTCATGAGCACGATGGGCTCATGCGTCATGGGAATCTGGTCCCATGTGATACGGCCCAACAGCCAGTGGGAGGCCGGGGTTGTTGTTTCAGACATGTTGAGTCTCTTTTGTCGTATTGGAGCGGCTGAGCGGTTAGCGCATCCGCACCGTGAACTACTTATTGCTGTGCGACAGCTCCGGAGGCGGCGACTTCGTCGAGCAGGGCGACAACGCGGTCAGCGTCTTTGGAAGTGCAGACATCCAGGGGCAGGGCCACGCTGGAGGTCTTGCTGTGGTGTGCAGGTGGCTTGCCGCCGGCGGCGTCGATGGCCATCATTTCGTTCATGCACATCTTGCCGTCTTCCACGCAGCGGTTGAGGACCTTGTGGTACAGGCCTTCGTCCACGCTGGCGAAGCGTTCAACGGGGTTGCGCTCGCTGGGCTTGGCCAGATCGATATAGGCGTCGCGTGTCAGAACCTTGCCTTCGGTCTTGGCCTTGGCAATCCACTGATCGAACTGCTCGTTTTCCAGGCCGTGGAACTTGAAGGTCATGCCCGCAAAACCAGCGCCGCTGTAATGAGAGGACTTGCCGCCATAGACACCGGGCTTGTTGATCACGGCGTTCAGCTCGGTCTGCATGCCGGGCATGGTGTAGATCATGCCGGCCAGATCAGGAACGTAAAACGCGTTCATGGTGTGGGTGGAGGTCAGCTTGAAGTGAATGGGGCGATCCACCGGGGCAGCCACTTCGTTGACCGTGGCAATGCCTTGTTCGGGGTAGAAGAACAGCCATTTCCAGTCCAGCGACACGACCTGGATCTCCAGAGGCTTGACGTTGGGGTCCAGAGCCTTGGTGGCGGAGATGCGGTCCAGGGGACGATAGGGGTCGAGCTTGTGGGTGCTGATCCAGGTAATGGCGCCCAAAGCGATGATGATGAGCAGGGGAACCGTCCAGATCACCAGTTCCAGCGCAGTGGAGTGGTGCCATTCGGGGTCGTACTTGGCTTCGGTGTTGGACTGGCGGTATTTCCAGGCAAACAGCAGCGTCAAAAAGATGACGGGGACGATGATGAGCAACATCAGCAAAGTGGCCGTAATGACCAGATCGCCTTGCTGCTTGGCGACATCGCCAGCTGGGTTGAGGACGACGGCCTTGCTGCAACCGGCGAGGGTTGCGGTCAAAGCGGCCGCTGAGAGCCACGCGGGCCCACGGATTTCCTTGATTTTTAACATGCTTTGGGCGTGACAAAGTCGCGCTTAGGTGTAAACGCGGATTACTGGATCTCGGCAAATGTAATACCAAACAGGGGCTTGTCCATTGGACATTTTGTCCAAGGTCAACAGCTCGGGATTGGAAATGCGCTATGCGACAAGGGTTTAGCGGCTTTGGCGTGTGGACAAACTTTGAGCTGACAGGGCTTGAAATTGTCAAATCAGCCCTCAGAAACGGGGCCTGCACAGGGCTGCTCTGACAGTGCTCAGGGCAAAAACTCTATTGCAGCTGCACATGCTTGGGCGTAGAACGGAAAGCGTCCCCGGGACTGAAAAGTAAGACAAGGAGTTGTACCTTTATGACAAGCATGAACCCGTCCGTTGGTCTTACTCAGCAAGACTATGAGAACTCGGAAACCCTGGCCTACGCGGATACCGACGAGGATGTGACCCCCGGCGAGATTGCCGTGGGGGTGATCATCGGGCGCTCTTCCGAGTACTTTGACTTCTTCGTGTTCGGCATTGCCTGCGTGCTGGTGTTTCCGTCACTGCTGTTTCCCGATCTGTCCAAGCTCGATGGCACGCTGGCGGCATTTACCATTTTCTCGCTGGCCTTTGTGGCCCGTCCTGTCGGCACGGCGCTATCCATGGCCGTGCAGCGCCGCTGGGGGCGAGCCACCAAGCTCACTCTGGCTTTGTTGCTGCTGGGCGTCTGCACCGTGGGCATGACCTTCCTGCCCAGCTATGAAGTCGCTGGCATGAAAGCGGTCTGGGCGCTGGTGATCCTGCGCGTCGGGCAGGGCCTGGCTCTTGGCGGTACCTGGGACGGTCTGCCTTCGCTGCTGGCCATGTCGGCACCCAAGGACAAGCGCGGCTGGTATTCGATGATCGGGCAGTTGGGGGCTCCGCTGGGCTTCATCATTGCCGCAGCGCTGTTCGCCTATCTGTATTCGAGCCTGAGTGCCGACGATTTTCTCAGCTGGGGCTGGCGCTTCCCGTTCTGCGTTGCCTTTGCGATTAACGTGGTGGCCTTGTTTGCTCGTCTGCGCCTGGTTGTGGGCCAGTCCTATACACAGGCGCTGCAGGAGCGCGAACTGGAGCCTGTCAGCGTCACACGTTTGATGGCCAGCGAAGGCCGCAATGTGATGATCGGCGCATTCGCGGCGCTGGCCAGCTTTGCACTGTTCCATCTGGTCACCGTGTTCCCGCTGTCCTGGATCTCGATGTACTCGAATCAGTCGGTGACCGATGTATTGGTGGTGCAGATCATCGGCGCACTTCTGGCGGGGATGGCCATCATGCTCTCTGGCTGGCTGGCCGACCGTGTGGGCCGCCGCAATACGCTGGGCACCATGGCTTGTCTGATCGGCATCTTCAGTTTCCTGGCGCCCTGGCTGCTGGGCAGCGGTACGGTGGGAAACAATGTCTTCATCATTGTGGGCTTCATCCTTCTGGGATTGTCCTACGGGCAGGCATCGGGTACCGTGACCTCCAACTTCTCGCCTCACTTCCGCTACACCGGTGCGGCCTTGTCCACCGATATGGCATGGTTGATCGGTGCGGCGTTCGCCCCGTTGGTGGCCTTGGGTGTCTCGGCAAAGTTCGGCCTGGTGGCTCTGGGTATCTATCTGCTGTCGGGCGCCTTGTGCACGCTGGCGGCCCTGGGCATCAACCGTGCCATCGAGGCGCGCGACCAATAAGAAGTCAGTGAACTTCCCTGAAAAACGCCCGGTGCTTGCATCGGGCGTTTTTCTTGATACCAGAGGGCATGAAAAAGCCGCCTGCAAGAGGCGGCTTTTTATCGATTGGAAGACGGATCAGTCCAGAGCCAGACCGGCCTTCTTGATGACATCACCGAAACGCTTGCTCTCGGAGGCCATGAAGGCCTTGAACTCGGCAGGCGTGGGATTGAAGGATTCGTAGCCGAAGGCTGCGAACTTGTCCTTGACGTCCTGGCCTGTCAGGGCCTGGCGCACATCGGTGCGGATCTTTTCGATCACGGCGGGGGGTGTACCGGGGCGCACGGCCAGGGCGTTCCAGCCGATGGCAGTGAAGTCCTTGGGGCCGCCCGATTCGGACACCGTGGGCACGTTCTCGAAGCCGGCAATACGGCTGGGAGCTGCCACGGCCAGGAAGCGCAGCTTGCCGCCACGCACCAGCGGGCCTGCCGTGCCCAGGGAGCCCAGGGCAAAAGTCAGCTCGCCATTGGCAACGCCCTGGTACAGCTGGCTGGTTTCCTTGTAGATCACATGCTCCATCTTGGTGCCGGTCTGGTTTTCCAGCAGGGCCGAGCCCAGGTGAACAGGGTTGCCCACGGACCAGGAGCCGTAGTTCAGCTTGCCGGGGTGCGCCTTGGCGTCGGCAATCAGGTCGCCGATGGTCTTGTAAGGGCTGTTGACGGGCACGCAAACAAAGAAGAAGTTGCGGAACAAGGGCATCAGGATTTCGAAGTCCTTGTTCAAGTCATAGGGCAGCTTCTTGAACAGGTGGGGGTAGGCGGCGATATGGACGTTGTCCAGCTGGATCATGTCCGTGCCGTCGGTGGCACCGCGCTTGAATTCATTGATGGCGATGAAGCCGTTGCCGCCGGGACGATTTTCCACCACCACGGGCTGACCCCAGGCGCGGCCCAGCTTGTCGGCCACCAGGCGCGACAGGCCATCGGGGCCACCGCCTACGGGGAAGGGGTTGATGATGCGCGAGGACTTGGTGGGCCACTTGTCGCTCTGGGCGAAAGAGGGGGCTGCCACGGCTGCGGCAATGGCGCCGAGTGCGAATGCAGCTTGGCGACGGCTCATATTGAGCTGATGGGTCATTTTGTCTCCCTGGAAGGATGTCGATGATGAATTGCGTGTGGACCACGCATTGTTGATATCGTCGGCTGTTATTTTTAGATATTCAGGCCCAGTTGATTACATTGTGTCACTTGGGGCATAAACACCTAGGTCTAGCTGAGGCTAGCAGCTATAGCAAAATAGCATAGCTTGTTTTGAAAGGTGTGAGCATGAATCTGCAGCAGATAGAGACCTTTGTTCGGGTGGCCGAAGTGGGGAGCTTCAGCAAGGCTGCGGTATTGCTGGACACCGCCCAGCCGGCGCTCAGCCGTCAGGTGCGGGCCCTTGAAACCGAGTTGCGCGAGACCTTGCTGATCCGCACCGGGCGCGGCGTGACGCTGACCGATGCGGGGCGCCGCCTGCTCGAGCATGGCCATGCCATCATGCAGCGCGTGGCCATGGCCAAGGAAGACCTGGGCAGTCAGCGCGACGAGCCCGTGGGGCGTATCACGGTCGGCTTGCCGCCGAGCCTGGCGCGGCGCCTGACCTTGCCCCTGATCGACGGCTTCAGCCGTGAGATGCCCAAGGCCAGGCTGGCGGTGGTCGAAGGTTTTTCGATGAATATCTCGGAGTGGCTGACCTCGGGGCGCATGGATCTGGGTCTGGTCTACACGCCGGAGCCACACCCGCAGATCGAGGTCTCGCCCGTGCTCGAAGAGCGCCTGTGCCTGATCGGCCCGGCCAGCACGCTGGCAGGGCGCACCAGCATTCCGTTCGAGCATCTGGCCGAGTTTCCGTTGATCATGCCCCAGCACGGGCAGATTTTCCGCAAGCTGATGGAGGCCCAGGCCACGTTGTCCCAGGTCAAGCTCAATGTGGTCTGGGAGGTTTCCAGCGTGCCCGCCATTCTGGATCTGGTGCGCGGCGGCTATGGCTATGCGGCGTTGACCGACAGCGCCATGCACAGTCATGCCACGGATGCATCGCTGGTGGAGGTGCCCATCAAGTCGCCGCATATCGTCAGCACCTTGTGCCTGGTGCAGCCCGCCAAAAAGAAGTCCACGCCGCTGATGCGCCGCACGGCCGAGCTGCTGCGCCGCCTCAGCATGCAGGTGTGCTCGGTGGAAAGCGGGCATATCTGAGCGTCGTGCCTGCCCAGGGTATTGCCGCTGATGGCTCAAGCTCCTGTTAGGGGAGCTTGTTGCGCGTTCTGAATAAAGATTTCAGATATTTTTCTATCTGAAATCAAGTGGTAACAATCGCAATAAGCTTCTGAAATGATAGCGTCAAAGCTGGGGGCGCAAGGCTCTCGCGGCTTCCTGCAGCAGCGGCAGTATTTCCTGCTGCATGGTTTGCGGGCTCATGCGCTTGGCCGATGTCACCACATTCAGCGCTGCCACGGTGCGCCCGCGCATATTGCGTAGCGGCACGGCCACGGCCTGAATCGCCAGTTCATGCTCCTCAAGTGCCATGCAGTAGTCGAGGCGGCGCACCTCGTCGAGCAAGGTCTTCAGCGCCGCACCATCGGACACCGTGTGTGCCGTCAGCTTGGGCAGGTCATAGCTGGCCAGCCAGTCGTCGAGCTCCGAGCTTGAGAGCGAGGCCAGCAGCACCCGGCCCGTGGACGTGGCGTGCGCCGGCAGGCGCGTGCCCAGATGCAGTCCGTGGGCCATCAGGCGCTCGCCCTTCTCATGAACGGCGCTGCGCGCGACGATGACGACTTCGCGGCCCTCGCGCACCACGCAGGAGTAGGACAGTCCGGTCTGCGCTGCCAGTCTGTGCAGCACGGGTTGCACGATGCGCGGCAGCCGGGCCGAGGCCAGATAGCTGCCCGACAGGCGCAGCACCTTGGGAGCCAGCCAGAAATAGCTGCCGTCGGATTCCAGATAGCCGAGATAGGCCAGGGTGAGCAGATGGCGCCTGGCGGCAGCGCGCGTGATGCCTGCGCGCTCGGCCGCCATGGTGGCATTCAGGCGTTGGCGCTCGGTGTCGAAGCTTTCCAGTACGGCCAGACCCTTGGCCAGGCCGGCAATGAAGTCTGCCGGGGCGATGGAGGGTGAGCCATGGTCATTCATGGAGGCTTCCGCAGTTCTTGTTTTGCGCGATCATCGTTCTCATTGTGCGATTATCGCGCAAACAACGATTCTCTCCTTTGTCTTGATGCAGCACAAAACTTAGTCTTGCTGCACAGCGCAACCGGCGTCGTCACGCTCGCCGGTTGAGAGGTTTTTGAGCCATAACAAGGAGTCATATTCATGCGTACACAAGTCGCCATCATCGGTGCCGGTCCCTCGGGTCTGCTGCTGGGGCAGCTGCTCTACAAGGCGGGCATCGACAACATCATCATCGAGCAGCGCAGCGCCGACTATGTGCTGGGCCGCATCCGCGCCGGCGTGCTGGAGCAGGTGACGGTGGATCTGCTCAAGCAGGCGGGTGCCGACAAGCGCATGAATGAGGAAGGTCTGCCTCATGACGGCATCGAGCTGCTGTTCAAGGGCAAGCGCCACCGCATCAATCTGCATGACCTGACCGGTGGCAAGCGCGTGATGGTCTACGGCCAGACCGAGGTGACCCGCGATCTGATGGAAGTGCGCGCCCAGGAGGGCCTGACCACGGTCTACGAAGCCAGCCATGTGCAGCCCGTGGACTTCGAGAGCGACAAGCCCAAGGTGCGTTACGAAAAAGACGGCCAGGTGCACGAGATCGAGTGCGACTTCATCGCTGGCTGCGACGGCTTTCACGGCATCTGCCGCGCCAGCGCTCCTCAGGACAAGATCAAGACCTTCGAGAAGGTCTACCCCTTCGGCTGGCTGGGCCTGCTCTCGGATACGCCGCCCGTGTCGCACGAGCTGATCTATGCCAACACCGAGCGCGGCTTTGCCCTGTGCAGCCAGCGCAGCGCCACGCGCAGCCGCTACTATCTGCAGGTGCCGCTGACCGACAAGGTCGAGGACTGGAGCGACGAAGCGTTCTGGGAAGAGCTCAAGAAGCGCCTGGACCCCGAAGCCCGCGCCAATCTGGTGACCGGCCCATCGCTGGAAAAAAGCATTGCGCCGCTGCGCAGCTTTGTGACCGAGCCCATGCGCTTCGGCCGCATGTTCCTGGCCGGCGACGCCGCGCACATCGTGCCCCCCACCGGCGCCAAGGGCCTGAACCTGGCAGCTTCCGACGTGGGTTATCTGTCGCAAGCCTTTGTCGAGTACTACAAGGAGCAGTCCGAGGCTGGCATCGACCGTTACTCCGAGCAGTGCCTGCGCCGTGTCTGGAAGGCCGAGCGCTTCTCCTGGTGGATGACTTCCATGCTGCACAACTTCCCCGGCGAGGGCGAGTTCAACACCAAGGTACAGGAAGCCGAGCTGGACTACATCGTCCACTCCGAAGCCGGCTCGACCTCGCTGGCCGAGAACTATGTGGGTCTGCCTCTGGTTTAAGCCCGAGACCGCCTTGCCTTCGTCACCGTGGTGATGAAGGCCCGGTGCCCGATCACGGCGCCTCGCGTTCTGCCTGCATTGCTGTGTGCGATGCAGGCATTTTTTTCATCCATGCAATTTGGTTGATGCTGCCTTGCGTAAATTTTGATGCCGGGGCACAAGCCAGCGGGGCCTGCGAGGAGTAAGCTTGCCGACCTTATGGCGCACATCATGTTTTCCCCTCCCTATATTGCCGCTGCCGAGGCAGCCCAGTCCTTGCGCACGCGCGGCTATGCCGTGCTGCAGCCCGAGGACTTCGCCCAGTGGATGGGCCTGAGTGTGGCCGATCTGCACGCCATGGATGCGGACTGGCAGGGTCTGCCGCCCGATGCCTTCCTCAAGGATGGAGGCCGCTATCGCCGCCGCCGCCATTCCTGCTTTGTCAGCGAAGGCGATCAGGTGCAGCAGGTGCCCCACCGCGCCCACTGGCAGCCCGTGGAATACAACGCTCTGCATGGCGGCATGCAGCGTATGTTCGAGCCCATGCTGGACAGCACGACGACGAGTGCGGCATGGCTGGAGATGATCAATGCCTTGGGGCAGCTGGCGGATCAGGTGTTCTGCACTGACGAGCTGCATGAGCGCTGGTTTGTCGAGGCGCACCAGTTCCGCATCGACACCACGGACGGCATCGGCCGTCCCACGCCCGAAGGCGCTCACCGCGACGGCGTCGATCTGGTCGCCGTGCTGCTGGTGGGACGCAAGGGCGTCAAAGGGGGCGAGACCCGCGTGTTCGAAGCGACCGGCCCCAACGGCCAGCGCTTTACCTTGACCGAGCCCTGGTCCGTGATGCTGCTCGACGACGCACGCATGATTCATGAGACCACGCCGATTCAACCTGCCGAGCCCGGTGGCGTGCGCGACACGCTGGTGCTGACCTATCGTCGTGGCAACTTCCAGGGCGCCGAGCTCCAGGAGCAGCAGGGTCAGGCTGCTTGATTGATGCGGACGACTTTGTTCGGAAAATTTGAGCAAAACTGTAACGTGCTCAATACGTCAAAGTGACGTCATCAACACTGCATGATGCAGGCTTGTCGCGGCGAAGCTTTCGCCTCTTCGAGTCTTCCCTGCATCCAACAAGCCAGATCAGCTGGCCAACACCACGCCTTGCAGAGCGTGGTTTTTTATATGAATCGCTTTTACGCCCTTAGTATTCCAGTGCTGACCGCTCTTGTCACAGTAGCGGCCTGCAAGCCTTCGCAAGACCGTCCGGCGCAGGCGGCCTACACCAAGGAGCCCACGATCTACTTTCGCAACGGCCTTGAGATTACCCTCGGCGATGCCTCGGTACCGATTCACGGCGTGGAGGAATGCCCTTATGGTCTGGCCGCGCCGGCCGGAGCCGTGGTCGAGCTCAATGATGCCAAGTGCATTCGACTCTCGGACGATACCGAGCGGATCGTCGTGATGCTGGACATGCCTGGCGGCATCGTCCGGGAGGAATGGACCGTGCGCCGCGATGCGCCCAGCAAGCCCCATGAGCCAGCCTTCAAGAATGTATCCCTGCTGCGCCCAGACGGCACTCGCATCACGATCACCGACAAGTCCGACACTCTGCTGGACAAATGCTACGAATACCAGACGGCCCATGTCTGTATCTGAACCAGACCTCAGTCAGCGTGAACTTCAGGGTTGATTCATGTCAACACGCTGAGGCATGATGAAGGCAGACTCAACGCTATTTCAAGAGCGGCATCTGCCCCGGGCCTCTGGCTTGAGGTCCTTGTCGCCTGCAACCTGAAAGGAGAAACATATGTCCATGTTCAATCACATTCTGGTTCCGGTCGACGGCTCCAAGCCCTCCATGCTGGCGGCGCACAAGGCCGCAGAGCTTTCCAAGGTCTTCGGCAGCGCCGTGACGGCGGTGTATGTGGTCGATCCCTATCCTTTCACCGGCGTGGGCGCCGACTTTGCCTACGGCCAGTCACAGTATCTGAGCGCGGCCACCGCCGAAGCCAACACCGCCCTGGATGCGGTCAAGGCCATCATGGATGAGGCGGGCGTGCCCGTGAAGACGCTGGTGGGCGAGGGCCATGCGGTGCATGAAGGCATTGTGCGCACCATGGAAAGCGTGGGAGCCGATCTCGTCGTCATGGGCTCGCAGGGGCGACGCGGTCTTGAGAAGCTGATGCTGGGCAGCGTCACGCAGCGCGTGCTGGGCGCCGTGCGTGTGCCGGTGCTGGTCGTGCGCGAGTGAGCGTCAGGCGGCTGCCCCATGAAGCAACGGCTCCTCAGGGAGCCGTTTTTCTTGTGGGCAAGCGTGCTCAGCGATTGAGCAGCCGGGCCAGCCAGCCTTTTTTCTTGCGCTGCAATTCCAGCTCCTGCAGCACTTCCGCCTTGAGTCGTTCTTTTTCTGCCGTGTGTCCGCTCTCTTTGGACATCATGCGCAGATAGACCTTGGCTGAGTCCACATAGCCATGGTCTTCGTTGCGGATGTGGTTGAACAGCCAGCGCGAGAGCATGCCATGCAGTTCGGCGGCCACATCCTCGCCCGCATCGAAGCGGGTCTGCATCTCGATCACGCGGCGCGTGAACAGCTCGTGCACTTTTTTGTGCGGCCCTGCGAACATATAGCCGGCGCTCTCGATCAGGCTTTCCTCGAAGACGAAGTGCGAGACGGTGTAGTCGATCATCTCGCCGATGACATCGCCCAGCCCTTCGCGATCTGGCGAGCTGCGCAACTCATAAAGCCGGTTGATGTAATCGACGATGCGGCGGTGCTGTCGGTCGATCTCCGCAATCCCGGTGTCCAGCTCGGGGACCCAGACCAGCAATGCCATGATGTTCTCCAGAAATTCAAGGGTTTCCGGAGAAGTATTCACGAGCCTGTCATATGCCGCATTGATGCAGATCAGGCCTATCCGCGCCAGGCAGGGCGGCGCGAATCCTGCGCGCCGCGTCGGGATGTCACTCGATCTTGGCGCCCGAGGATTCGACGACCTGCTTGGACTGCTTGAAGTCGGTCTGGAACATCTTGTCGAAGTTGGCCACGCTCATGGACTGGGGCTCGGCACCCTGGGTCAGAATGGCCTCGCGCACCTCGGGCATGGCCAGCAGCTTGTTCACTTCGACATTGACCTTGGTCACGATGGCTGCGGGTGTGCCCTTGGGCATGAACAGGCCGTACCAGGTGCTCACATCAAAGCCCTTGAGACCGGACTCGGCCAGTGTCGGGGTGTCTGGCAGCGAGGACGAGCGCTTTGCCGAGGTCACGGCGATGGCGCGCAGCTTGCCGGCCTTGATCTGGGCTATGGCCGAGGGTACGGAGGACACCAGCAGATCCACATTGCCGGCCAGTGCATCCATCATCGCGGGGTTGGAGCCTTTGTAGGGCACGTGAGTCAGATGAATGTCCGAGGCCTTTTCCAGCATCACGCCGGCCAGATGGATGCTGGTGCCGTTGCCGGGCGAGCCGTAGGTGATCTTGGACGGGTTCTTCTTGGCTGCAGCCACCACGTCGGCCAGCGTCTTGTATGGCGAGTTGGCGGCCGTGGCGATCACGATGGGGGTGTAGGCCACATGAGCCACGGGGGTCAGATCCTTGCTGGGGTTCCAGGGCAGGTTCTTGTAGAGGTAGGGGCCAAGGACCACGTTGTCCTTCTGGCCCATCACCATGTCATAGCCCGTGGGCGCTGCCTTGACGGCTTCGGTGATGCCGATGGTGCCGCCTGCACCCGCACGGTTGTCGGGCACCACGGTCCATTTGCTGACTTCGGTGAGCTTGCTGGCAATCACGCGCGAGAGGATGTCGGTGCCGCCGCCAGGTGGGAACGGCACGATCATGCGCACGGGCTTGTTGGGGTAGTCGGCTGCGGGGTCTTGTGCAGCGGCTGAAAAGCTCAGGCCCGCGCTTGCGATCACGGCTGTGCTGATGAGAATTTGGCGAATCATGAAAAAGAAGCTCCAGAGACGAACGGGGGAGCGCTGGCCCGCAAACAAGGGCGGCGCAGTCGCGGCTGGTGCCTGAGCCTTGAGCTCGGCAGCCAGAGTCACGGAAGGTGGGCTTTTCGATGATCGGGGACGGTGGTTCCGCCATCAATGGGTATTTGTCTTTACCGGGGAGCGCGAGCCATGCCGTACGGACATGATCGCCATCCGCACGCGCTGCACGACAGGGTTGCTGCCGTTGCTAGCACGGAGGCAGCGTACCGATCGGGTGTCGCTGTCTTTGTGGCCCACGGGTGCGGATTGTGGTTCTGCGCACAGCCACGGAGGCTGCTGCAGACCAGTGGAAACATTCTGCCACGCATGAAAGACTTGCCAGGGCTTGGTTCGAGAATAGGCTGCGCCTGTTTCCAGATTTTTTGCTCGGGTCCGGCAGTTCACGGCAACAAGAGCTGCAGGTGCCTTTGGTCATTGGTCTGGATAAGGCGGCTGCAGCCATGTTTTGGAGTCCAGCTGTTCTGAGTGCTATCTCAAGCCTGGCGTACGTCGGCAACCACCTGGTCGCCGAAGTCCGGTCGTGCCAGCCAGGCCAGCACGCGGGCTGCGGCGTCATCGGCCGAGGTCAGCTGCCCGTTGCTGTGCAGACCAGCAAAACGCCCCACGTCAGGGAAGTCGGTTGAAGCTGCGCTGCGCAGTTGTACCTGCATATCGGTGTCGATGACGCCTGGCGCCAGAGACACAATGCGTGCGCCGTTGGGCTTGGCAGCCTCTTCCAGCGCCACGCAACTGCTGAACTGGTCCATGCCGGCCTTGGCCGTGCAATAGCTGGCTTGCGAGGCCATCGCGCGGCGGCCCAGGCCCGAGGAGATATTGAGCACCTTGCGGGAAATCCTCCAGCTCTCGGTTGCACCGAGAAAGGCTCCGGTCAAGGCCATGGGAGCCTCAAGACCCACGCGCAGGGCATTGATCATGTCGGCTGAAGGCACCTGGGACAGCGGCGCAATCTGCGGGATGACGCCCGCATTGTTGATCAGGGTGATGCTGGCCCATTCACGCGGATCTATCGTGCCCAGCCAGGTCGCCAGGCGCTGCGCAGCAGCAGCGCTTTGTGCCAGGTCCTGCTCCCATTGCAATAGCTGTGCAGGCTTGCTGGCGCTGGAGGCCAGGGCGGTGCTGGTCTTGCGGGCAATGCTCAGCAACTGATGGCCTTGCTGCAGCAGTTGCTGTCCCATGGACAGGCCCATGCCGCGAGAGCCACCGGTCAGAATCGTTAAGTGCTTTGTCATGCGAAGCATCTTACGGTTGATTGAAGACCGAAAAGAGCAAGCCCCGCAAGACTTGCGTCCGGCGGGGCCTGGCGATGACCTCAGATGAGCTCAGCGAGCTGTCAATGACCCAGATAGGCCTTGCGCACCTCGTCGTTGCTCAGCAGGTTGACACCGCTGTCCTCCAGCACCACCTTGCCGGTTTCCAGCACATAGCCTCGGTCGGCAATCTGCAGGGCGCGGTTGGCATTCTGCTCGACCAGGAACACCGTCACACCCGCTGCGCGGATGGTCTGAATGATCTCGAAGATCTGCGCAATGATGAGCGGCGCCAGGCCCAATGTGGGTTCGTCCAGCAGCAGCAGGCGCGGCTTGCTCATCAGTGCGCGGCCTATGGCCAGCATCTGCTGCTCGCCGCCCGACATGGTGCCCGAGCGTTGCGCTGCGCGCTCCTTCAAACGAGGAAAGAGCTTGAACACATGCTCGACGCCGTCGGCGATCTCGGCCTTGCTCAGGAAAAAGCCGCCCATCTGCAGGTTCTCGGTCACCGTCAGGTCCTTGAAGACACGACGGCCTTCGGGCGAGATGGCAATGCCGCGGCGCATGATGTGATGGGTGGACATCTGGGTGATGTCCTCGCCCTCGAACAGAATGCGCCCGCCGCTGGCACGAGGGTTGCCGCAGACCGTCATCAGAAGCGATGTCTTGCCAGCACCATTGCTGCCGATGAGGGTGACGATCTCGCCCTGATTGACATGCAGGCTGACATGATTGACCGCGCAGATCGCGCCGTAATGGGTGGAGACCTGCTCCAGTTGCAACATATGCTGGCTCATCAGGCCTCTCCCAGATAGGCCTTGATGACCCGTTCATCATTGCGAATCGCCTCGGGCAGGCCCATGGCGATGGGCTTGCCGTATTCCATGACCAGAATGCGCTCGGACACTCCCATGACCAGACCCATATCGTGCTCGATCAGCAGCACGGCCACGCCGTACTGTTTGCGCAGATCGTCGATCAGATGCTGCAGGTCTTTCTTCTCCTGCGGGTTCAGGCCGGCGGCGGGCTCGTCCAGCATCAGCACGCGAGGCTTGGTGATCATGCAGCGCGCAATCTCCAGCCGGCGCTGGTGACCGTAGGCCAGATTGCCGGCCTCGCGGTTGGCAAACTGGCGCAGGCCCATCACGTCCAGCCATTGGAGCGCGTTGTCGATCTTTTCCTGTTCGGCACGGCGATAGCCTGGCGTGTTGAACAGGCCGCCGAGCAGCGTGGCGCGCGACTGGCGGTGCTGTGCGACCAGCAGGTTTTCCAGCGCCGTCATGCTCTTGAACAGGCGCACGTTCTGGAATGTGCGCACCACACCGTGGTTGGCGACCTGGTGGCTGCTGTGGCCTGCAATGCTCTGGCCGTCCAGAACGACCGAGCCGCCCGAGGGCTGGTAGAAACCGCTGATGCAGTTGAATACCGTGGTCTTGCCCGCGCCGTTGGGGCCGATGATGGCAAACACTTCCTGAGGGCGTACGTTAAAGCCCACGTTGTCCACGGCCAGCAGGCCGCCGAAGCGCATGCACAGGTCTTTGACTTCCAGCAAATACTCGCTCATGCGTTTGCCCTGCCTGTGGTTGTAGTTATTGAAATAATAGCGTTCAGGTGCAGCTTCATGACTTCACCTCCACTTGGTGTCGCTTCATGGGCAGCAGGCCCTGAGGGCGCCAGACCATCATCAAAATCATGACCAGACCGAAGATCAGCATGCGGTATTCGGAGAATTCGCGTGCCAGCTCGGGCAGCACGGTCAGGATGATGGCGGCCACGATCACGCCCAGTTGAGAGCCCATGCCGCCCAGCACCACAATGGCCAGAATCAGGGCCGACTCGATGAAGGTGAAGGACTCGGGATTGACGATGCCCTGGCGAGCGGCGAAGAAGGCGCCGCCAAAACCCGCGAACATGGCGCCCAGCGTGAAGGCCGAGAGCTTGATCTTCATGGGGTTGAGGCCCAGCGAACGGCAGGCGATTTCATCCTCGCGCAGCGCTTCCCAGGCGCGGCCTATGGGCATGCGGATCAGTCGGTTGCTGATGAACAGCGTCACCATGGCCAGCAGCAGGGCCATCAGGTAGACGAAGATCACCATGTGCATGGAGTTGAACTCCATACCGAAGAACTGATGAAATGTCGTGCCGTCCTCGGTCAGGGGCGAGCGGGTCATGGGCAGGCCCAGCACCGTAGGCTTGGGAATGCTGGAGATGCCGTCGGGACCGCCCGTGAAGCTGGTCAGATTGGTCAGCAGCAGGCGGATGATCTCACCGAAACCCAGCGTCACGATGGCCAGATAGTCACCGCGCAGGCGCAGCACGGGAAAGCCCAGCACGAAGCCGAACAGAGCCGAGGCTGCGCCAGCCAGCGGCAGCGCTTCCCAGAACGTCCAGCCAGCCCAGTGGAACAGCAGCGCATAGGTGTAGGCACCCACGGCATAGAAGCCCACAAAGCCCAGGTCCAGTAGGCCGGCAAAGCCGACCACAACGTTCAGACCCAGGCCCAGCATGACGTAAATCATGGCCAGAGTCGCGATGTCGACGGCATTGCGGCCCGCGAAGAATGGCCAGGAGGCGGCCATCATCAGCACCACAAAGATGACGACGTTGCGCGTGCCCGACTTCATCTGCGGGACAGCCGGCAGATTGACCTTGGGCAGCTTGCCAGCGAGCAGGGGCTTGAGCATCTGCACGACGAAGATGGCAAGGCAGGCCCAGCCGGTCATGCTCCAGTCGGGGGTGATGATGGTGCGCACGCCGGCGCGCTCCAGGTGCAGGCTGAAGATGGGGGTGACGACGATGGCCGTCATCACGGTGGCGATCAGCGCATCGCGCAAAGCGGCGGAAAAGCTGTACTTCATCAGACTTTCTCCACTTCAGGTTTGCCCAGCAGGCCCGAGGGGCGGAACATCAATATGGTCACCAGCAGGCCGAAAGCCACGATGTCCTTGTATTCCGACGAGATGTAGGCGGCGGCAAAGGTCTCGGCTACGCCCAGAATCACACCGCCCAGCATGGCGCCGGGGATGGAGCCTATGCCGCCCAGCACGGCGGCCGTGAAGGCCTTGATGCCGGCGAGGAAGCCGATGAAGGGATTGAGCTTGCCCACAGCCAGCGCAATCAGCACGCCGCCCACGGCGGCCAGCACGGCGCCCAGCACAAAGGTGAAGGAGATGACCTTGTTGGTATCTATGCCCAGCAGATTGGCCATATGCATATCCTGAGCGCAGGCGCGCGAGGCACGGCCCATGCGCGAATGCTTGATGTACATGGTCAGTGCAATCATCAGCACCACGGTCACCGCGATGATGAGCACGCGGGTATAGGGGATGAAGACCTCGAAATTGCCCATGTGGAAATTGATGGCTCCCGGCAGCAGCGAAGGCACGGCCATATCGCGCGCGCCCTGGCCCAGAGCCACCCAGTTCTGGAGGAATATGGACATGCCGATGGCCGAGATCAGCGCGACCAGACGCGGGCTCTGGCGCACGGGCTTGTAGGCCACCTGTTCGACAACCAGGCCATAGACGCCGGTTACGAATACGGCCACCACCAGCATCAGGCCGATGATGGCCCATATGGGCAGACCGCTTTGCGTGCCAATCGCCGAAAGCGTCACGAGGCCTATATAGGCCCCGATCATGTAGATGTCACCGTGTGCGAAATTGATCATGCCGATGATGCCGTAGACCATGGTGTAGCCAATGGCGATCAGGGCGTAAATGGCTCCGAGTGAGAGCCCGTTGAATAGCTGTTGTATCAGCTGGGGGAGAAAGTCTGACATGTAACGCCACCCTTGAAACAGGAAAAGGCCCGAGGGCCAGATAACAAACATCCGGAGGCATGGCCCCTGCCATTGCCTCCGGAGAGAGTGGTGGAATTACTTGGCGAGCGATTTGCTGCCGTCCTTGTGCCACTGGAAGACCTGGAAATCGAAGGAGTTCAGGTCACCCTGCTTGTTCCAGGACACAGGGCCCAGCACGGTGTCCACGCCCGTGGTCTTGTGCATCCAGTCGGCCACCTTGGCGGGGCTGTCGCCAGCGGCCTTGATGGCGGCCAGCAGAGACTGGGTGGCGGCAAACGAGGTCAGCTGGAAGGCGCCCGAAGCATTGCGCTTCTTGTCCTGGAAGGCCTTGACCACGGCGGCATTCTTGGGATTGGCGGCAAAGTCGGCGGGCAGGGTTACCAGCATGCCTTCGACGGCAGGGCCGGCAATGGCGTTGACTTCGGGGTTGCCCACGCCTTCAGGACCCATCATCTTGACCTTCAGACCTTGCTCGGCAGCCTGACGCAGCAGCAGACCCATTTCGGGGTGGTAGCCGCCGTAATAGACAAAGTCCACGCCTGCGCCCTTGAGCTTGGTGATGACGGCGGAGTAGTCGCTGTCGCCTGCGTTGATGCCCTCAAAAAGTGCCACGTCGATCTTGGCCTTCTTCAGGTCGTCACGCACGGAAGAGGCAATGCCCTGGCCGTAAGACTGCTTGTCGTGCAGCACGGCAACCTTTTTGGGCTTGAGCTTCTCGGCAATGAACTTGGCGGCTGCCGGGCCCTGCTGGTCGTCACGGCCAATGGTGCGGAAGATGAAGTGGTAGTTCTTGCCGTCGGTCAGAGCGGGCGAGGTGGCAGAAGGAGTGACGACCACCACGCCTTCGTTGTTGTAGATGGGCGCTGCGGCAATCGAGGCACCCGAGCAGACGGGGCCGACCACATAGCCGATCTTGCTGTTGACCACGCGGTTGGCAGCGACGGGGCCTTGCTTGGGTTCGCAGGCATCGTCCACGGGTACCAGCTCGATCTTCTTGCCATTGACGCCGCCAGCGGCATTGGCCATTTCAACGGCGGTGGTGGCACCTTCCTTGACCATGTCGCCGTACTGGGTCAGCGCACCAGTGGTGGGAATGACCAGGGCGATCTTGATTTGGGCATGCGCGGTGGAGACCAGGGCGGCACCAGCCAGGCCCAGGGCGGCAACAACGGTTTGCATGCGGAACGGAATGCTCATGAGGACTTCCTTAATCTCGAGAGATGTTCGAAAAGCGCGATTGCTGCCATAGCAGTTCGCGCAAAGAAGCTCAGGTTAATCGAGTGGTCAACGAAGGCAACAGGGTATGCAGGGGCTGGTGCAGGCTTTCGGTTTTTGCTATGTCGTGCATAGCAGCTAGTACGCAAGGGCTATGGCGCAGCCTGCATTTGTGATGTATATGCGCAGTCCATGCCTGAACTGTGCGGCAAGTGTCTGCATCAGCGGTCTTTTTGCGCAGATTCCTGTCCTGCCTCAGCACTGTACTGAAGGGTTTTCTGTTGCGGCGTGGCAACTTTGAGAGCTTGACGGTTGCTGCCGATTTGAGGGGGATTAAAAAAGTGGATCGCTTTTTAGCTGCAGCAGTCCGCCGGTGACCGGGTGCACCAGCTCCAGTGCTGCCGCATGCAGCAACAGGCGTGGGCTGGCGCAGGCCACGGCTTCGCTGGCATATAGCGCATCGCCCAGCATGGGGTGGCCTATGGCCGCCATATGCAGGCGCAATTGATGGGTGCGGCCCGTCAGCGGGCTCAGCAAAACCCGGGTGCGGGGTATTCCTGGTTGGACGGTGTGCTCGATCACCTGCCACAGCGTCTGGCTGCTTTTGCCGGTTTCGTGGTCGATGACTCGCAGAGGGCGGCGTTCCCAGTCGGCCGCGATCGGCAGATCGATCAGCTGCCAGCCCTTGGCATCTGCGGTTTCCGGACCCGCCTGCAGATCACCGGCCACCACGGCGATATAGCGTTTGTCGACCTGGCGTTCGGCAAAGGCCTGGCTGAGCTGCCGCTGTACGCCCGGATTGCGCGCCATGATGACCAGGCCCGAGGTGGCCTGATCGAGGCGGTGCACCACCAGCGCATCGCCGAAATGCTGCAGGGCGCGCTGGCTCAGGCAATCTTGCTTGTCGGGGCCGCGACCGGGCACGCACAGCAGGCCCGAGGGCTTGTCGAGCACCAGCAGGTGCTCGTCTTCATACACACAGTTCAACGCACTCATTCAAACAGCTATCGATTGCTTCAGGGGTTGAGCAGTTCATGCACCGTGGCGCAGAACTCCTGCACATCGTTGGGCTTGTGGATCAAGGCTCTGGCTCCGGCTGCGATCGCAGCCTGCTCGATTTCGGCCGTCACATAGCCGGAGGCCAGTGCAACCGGCAGTTGAGGGCTGATCTGCAGAGCCTGTCTGAGCAGGTCCAGTCCGCTGAAACCGGGCATGTTGTAGTCGGTGACTATGAGGTCAAAGCGCTGTGGCTCCTCATGCAGGGCGGCCATGGCCTCATGGGGATCGGTAAAGCCCGAGACTTCATAGCCGCGACGGCGCAGCAGGCGCTGAAACAGAAAGACCAGAGCCTGATCGTCGTCCACATACATGACATGGCTGGCGCGCGTGGCCAGGACAGGTTCGGGCAGCGGGGCTTCGGGCTTGTCCATGCGCATGGGCGGCAGCGCAGAGTGGCTGGAAGTCGGGTCGCTGAGAGGAAAGTACAGCGTGAAGCAACTGCCCTGGCCCAGTTCGCTGTGCACATCGACAGCGCCGCCATGGGTGCGCATCACGCCATGTACGACCGAGAGGCCCAGGCCTGTGCCCTGGCCGACCGGTTTGGTGGTGAAAAAAGGCTCGAAGATGCGTCGCTGAGTCGCGACGTCCATGCCTGGACCAGAGTCCTGCACCATAAAGACCAGGTATTCGGCCACGGCCAGACCCAGGCGTTCGCATTGGTAGCTGTCGGGAGCAATGCGCATGGCCCGCATCTGGATGATGCCGCGCTGACTGCCAATGGCCTGCATGGCGTTGTTGCAGAGATTGAACAGCGCCTGTTCCACCTGAGTGGGGTCGGCCAGCAGCGGCGGCAGATCGTTGGACTCCTGCACCTGTAGCTCTATGGAGGGAGGCAGGGTCACGCGCAGCAGGCGAGCCGTGTCGGACATGACTTCCTGCACCTGAACCGGACGGCGTTCGGGCAGGTCATTGCGGCTGAAGGTCAGAATCTGGCGCACCAGATCGCGGGCGCGGCGACCGGCTTTTTCGATCTCGCGCAGGCTTTCCATGGCAGCCGGGTTGCCGCAGCTATCGGCCTTGGCCAGCTCCACATTACCCAGGATTGCGCCCACGATGTTGTTGAAGTCGTGGGCAATCCCGCCGGCCATGGTGCCTACGGCCTGCATCTTGTGGGATTCGCGCAGCTGGGTTTCCAGCGCATTGCGCTGGGCTTCGGCGCGATTGCGGCTGGTCAGGTCGCGCGCAAAGATGGTGGTGGTGTCGCCGCTGCTGTGGTGTTCGAAGGAGACGCTGATTTCCATGGGAATCTCACGCCCCGACAGGGTCAGCCCCGTCATCTCGCCCAGCACGGCCTGTGTGGTCAGCGAGGAAAAAGCCAGTGCCCGAGCGGCATCGGGTAAAAAGCGCTCCAGCGGGCTGCCCAGGGCATCCTGAGGCGAGCACAGAAACAGGGCTGCCGCCGTGGGGTTGAAGACAGTGATGCGCTGATGCTGATCGACGCAGATGATGGCGTCCAGCGCGGAGTTGATGACCGACTCCAGCCGTCTCTCGCTAGCATAAAGCTGCTGGTTGCGCTCTTGCAGCGCCTTGCGCTCGGCAAGCAGCGGGCCCTGGTTGACAACGGCACACAAATACTGCCAAGTGGCAGGACCGTTTTGCTGGGGCACGACCACGCCGGCCACATGCAGGTCGCCGCAGAGCTCGAATTCTTCGGTGATCTGGAACAGGACCTCGTGCACCTCGGCGCGTCCCATCGCCTTGGCCTGCTCGAAGGCCGTAGTCACGCGCTCTGCGTCGTTGACATGCACAAAGGGCTTGAAGTTGATCAGCAGCCGGTCTTTTTCGGTGGGCTGAAATGCGCGGTGAGCCATGGCATTGGCCTGGACCACCATATCGTATTCATCAACCACCAGCAGCGGCAGCGGAATGCTTGCAAACAGCGTTTCAAACCGCTCCGATGCGCTCTCGGCTACGGCCTGGCTGTAATTGAGTACCTCGTTTTGCAGCTCCAGCTCGTGCTGGTAGTTGCGCAACTCCGCCACCAGGGCCTGCAGCGGGTCTTCATCCTCCGGCACCAATGGCTGGGTGTTGGCGCTCAGGCCCAGCGGCGCAGCACCGGGGGCCAGCAGGGCATGCAGAGGCAGGCCGCCATCAATGACAGGCAGCAAGGGAGGGGGAGTGGGTTCAGAGGAGCTCATGAGACAGGCAGAAGACCTCGGCAGTGTAAGCCGGTCCCTGCACCTGCCCTTGAAAAAGGCGGGCAGTCAACCGGTATTCAGGCAACTCGATGCTCGGTTTGGCGGCAGCAACGCCGATTGCATTGATGTCGTGAATGCATTCACTGCCGGCGAACAGTAACGGGCGGGCTGGTGTTCGACATTGATTGAGCATAAAAAAGCCAGTGCGGCGGAGCGCACTGGCTTGGGGGAGACCCTGGCTATCAGTCTTCGTAAGCGTCCATGGGCACGCAGCTGCAAAACAGATTGCGGTCACCATAGACGTTGTCCACGCGGCCCACGGGGCTCCAATACTTGGCGCGGCGCAGGGCAGGCAAGGGATAGGCGGCGGTTTCGCGGCTGTAGCCATGCTGCCAGTCTGCGGCCAGCAAGGCCTCTGCCGTATGGGGTGCGTTCTTGAGCGGGTTGTCGTCCCTGGGCAGTCTGCCGGCCTCCACTTCGGCAATCTCGGCGCGGATGGCGATCATGGCTTCGATGAAGCGGTCCAGCTCAGACAGGCTTTCACTCTCGGTCGGCTCCACCATCAGCGTGTTGGGCACGGGAAAGGACAGCGTCGGTGCGTGGAAGCCGTAGTCGATCAGGCGCTTGGCCACGTCCTCGGCCATCACGCCGCAGCTGTCCTTGAAGTGGCGCAGATCCACAATGCACTCATGGGCCACGTGACCATACTCGCCCGCGTAGAGAGTGGGGAAGTGCTCCTTGAGCCGCGCGCTGATGTAGTTGGCGTTGAGGATGGCGGTCTCGGTCGCCAGCTTCAGGCCCGGTTCGCCCATCATGCGGATATACATCCAGCTGATCGGAAGAACGGCTGCATTGCCCAAAGGCGCTGCGCTGACAGCTCCCACCTGGCGGACGTCGCCTGCGGTGGCATGCCCCGGCAGAAAGGGCACCAGATCCTCGACCACGCACACGGGGCCGACGCCGGGGCCGCCGCCGCCGTGAGGAATGCAGAAGGTCTTGTGCAAGTTCAGATGGCTGACATCGCCGCCGAACTCGCCGGGTGCGGCAAGACCTACCAGGGCGTTCATATTGGCGCCGTCCACATAGACGCGGCCGCCATGGCTGTGCACCAGCTGGCACAGCTCCTTGACCTCGGTCTCGAACACGCCGTGCGTGCTGGGGTAGGTGATCATGATGCAGGCCAGATTGGCGCTGTGCTTCTCGCAGGCCAGCTTCAGATCCGCCATGTCCACGTTGCCGTTGTCATCGCACTTGGTGACCACGACCTGCAGGCCCACCATTTGCGCGCTGGCCGGGTTGGTGCCGTGGGCGCTGCTGGGAATCAGGCAGATATTGCGGTGCGCCTCGCCGCGTGATTCATGGAAGGCCTTGATGGCCAGCAGACCTGCGTATTCGCCCTGGCTGCCTGCATTGGGCTGCAGGCTGATGCCCGCGTAGCCCGTGGCCTGGCACAGCCAGTCGCGCAGTTGCTGGTCCAGCTCGGCATAGCCTTGCAGCTGGTTGGCAGGCGCAAACGGGTGGATGTCGGCGAACTCTGGCCAGGTGATGGGAATCATCTCGCTGGTGGCATTGAGCTTCATGGTGCAACTGCCCAGCGGGATCATGCTGCGGTCCAGCGCCAGGTCCTTGTCGCTGAGGCTGCGTATATAGCGCAGCATGGCGGTTTCGGAGTGGTGGGTGTTGAAGACCGGGTGGGTCAGATAGGCCGTGCTGCGCTGCAGGGATTCGGGGATCAGCGAGGTCGGGCCTTCGTCCATGGCCTCGATGGTGGGCAGGGCCTGGCCCTCCTGGGCAAAGATGCTCCAGAGCAGCTCGACATCGGCCCGGGTCGTGGTTTCGTCCAGGCTGATGCAGAGATATTCATCCCAGGCTTTGCGCAGGTTGACGCCTCGGGAGACGGCGCGAGCCGCCAGGGCGTCGGTGGCCTCCCGGGTGTGCAGGCTCACGGTGTCGAAGGCTGTGTCGTGGTGATGGGCGCTGAAGCCCAACTGGGCCAGGCCACGGCTCAGAATCGCTGTGAAGCGTGCCACACGCTGGGCAATGCGCCTCAACCCCTGGGGGCCGTGGTAGACGGCATACATGCTGGCAATCACTGCCGGCAGGACCTGGGCCGTACAGATATTGGATGTCGCTTTCTCGCGGCGGATATGTTGTTCGCGCGTCTGCAGCGCGAGGCGGTAGGCGGGCTTGCCATGCGCATCGACGCTGACACCCACCAGACGGCCGGGAAGGCTGCGCTTGTATTCGTCGCGGCAGGCCATGAAGGCCGCGTGTGGACCGCCTGCGCCCATGGGCATGCCGAAGCGCTGGCTGTTGCCCACGACAATATCGGCATCCCATTCGCCGGGCGGTGTCAGCAGGGTCAGAGCCAGCAGGTCGGTGGCCACGATGGCGGCGGCCTGCTTGGCGTGAATGGCTTGCACATCGGCCTTCCAGTCCACGATCCAGCCGCTGGACGCGGGGTACTGGATGACGGCAGCAAACAGATCGCCTGCCAGCGCAGCCTCCCACTCCTGCTGGCTGTTGGCGATCACCACTTCGATGCCGATCGGCCGGGCGCGGGTCTCGATGACTTCAATCGTCTGCGGGTGCAGATCGCCGGCGAGCACGATGCGATGGCTTCTGGATTTGACAGAGCGCCTGGCCAGCGTCATGGCCTCGGCGGCTGCCGTGGCCTCGTCCAGCATGGATGCATTGGCAATCGGCATGCCGGTCAGGTCGGTCACCATGGTCTGGAAGTTGACCAGCGCCTCCATGCGGCCTTGTGAGATTTCTGCCTGGTAGGGGGTATAGGCCGTATACCAGGCTGGATTCTCGAGGATGTTACGCAGGATGACGCCCGGCGTGTGCGTACCGTAGTAGCCCTGGCCGATAAAGCTCTTCAGAACCTGATTCTTGCTGGCGATGGCCTTGAGTTCGGCCAGCGCAGCGGCTTCGGTAATCGGCGCCGGAAGATCCATGGGCCTGGCGCGTGCGATGGAGTCGGGCATCACATCGCGAATCAAGGCATCCAGCGAGGGCTTGCCGATGGCGGCCAGCATTTTTTGCTGCTCATCGGCGTCCGGGCCTATATGACGGGGGATGAATTCGTGACTGTTTTCCAGCGCTTCCAGGGAAGCGACGGGGGCGGGAGGCGACATCAGCATGGGAGGGACCTATTCTCAAATACTGTGACTGACGGTTTGCATGCCAGGCATGCGTGAATGCCGTATGCCTGAAGGCATGCGGCCGGTGCTTCAAGCAGCGCTGGCTTGTTCCAGCGCGGTGTTCATCAGAGCCAGGCGTTCGCTTTCCTGGTCGGCATATTCCCAATCGGGATATTTGCTGCGTGCCACGGTGTTCAGCCATTGCTGGCAGGCCAGGGCAAGCAGGGCTTGCTGTTGCAGATCGGCATCGATGCTGCCTGTGATCTTGAGCTGACCAAAGGCGGTGGCCACGTGGGCGCGACAGACCGAGCGCAGATAGATCTGGTTCATGTCATCGCTGGCCAGCCACTGGGCCTTGGCCGCATCGTCATGAGCCAGCATGTCCTTGGGCACGGGCAGATCCCAGCCGCTCAGTTGTTGGTGCAGAAAGCGCAGGGTCTTGGCGTTGCCGCCTGTCTGATCCTGGTACCACTCTTGAAGAGCGGCCAGTATGTCGCTGCCGTCATCGCTGCCGAAGGGGCTGAAGTCGTCACCGCAGTCGTAATAGAAGTCCTGGGCTGCGATGCGCGCAAAGGTCGGGTGGCTGGTCTCGCGGGCGAGACCGACGTCCGGATCGTCGAAATACAGAATGGTGCTCATGGCTGCATGCAAAAACGGCCTTCGCAATGCGAGGGCCGTTGATACGCTTAGTTGTCCTTGGCGAAGTCGTTGTAGGCAGTCTCTTCCATCAGGCCTTCGAGCTCGCCCACATTGCTCATCTTGACCTTGAAGAACCAGCCAGCGGCCAGGGGGGCGCTGTTGGCGAGCGACGGGTCGTCGCGCAGGGCTTCGTTGACTTCGACGATCTCGCCGGTCACGGGCATGTAGACATCGGCAGCGGCCTTGACGGACTCGACCACGCCAGCCACATCGCCGGCCTTGAAGGTGGAGCCCACGGCAGGCAGGTCCACAAACACCACATCGCCCAGTGCATCCTGTGCGTGTACGGTGATGCCGACGATGGCGGCATTGGTGTCAGCGGCGTTGATCCATTCGTGTTCTTTGGAATACTTGATGCTCATGGAAGGCTCCAGATGGGGGATTCAGGGGAATCGGGTGTTGTTTGAGAAAGGTCCAGCTCGCACTTTAGCGGTGTTCTGGCCGCTGTTTGGCAAACTGGCCCGTCTCATGCGCGGCGGCAGACCTAGCCGCGGTAGTAGCGGGTGGGAACGAAGGGCGTGGCGACCACTTTCATGGGCACGGGCTTGCCGCGCACCATGGCGAAGATTTCCGTATCGATGGCGGCATAGTCGGGCTCGACATAGGCCAGCGCCACAGGCTGGTTGAGCGTAGGGCTGAGCAGGCCGCTGGTGATGTGGCCGATATGCTGTCCGTCCATGTTTTCCAGCACGGCGGGCTCGCGCACGGGAATGCGTTCCAGCGCGATCAGGCCCACGCGCTTGCGGCGCAGCGACTGAGGGTTCTGCAATTGCTCCAGCACGATGGCCGCACCGGGAAAACCGCCCTCGCGCTCGCCGCCGGTGCGGCGAACCTTCTGCATGGCCCAGTTCAGCGCGGCTTCGACCGGCGTGGTGCTGGTGTCGATGTCGTTGCCGTACAGGCAAAGTCCGGCTTCAAGGCGCAGCGAGTTGCGCGCGCCCAGACCGATGGGGGCCACCTCGGGCTGTGCCAGCAGCGCTTCGGCAAAGGCTTCGGCAGCTTCGCCGGGCAGGGAGATTTCGAAACCGTCCTCGCCCGTATAGCCGCTGCGCGTGATGTAGAGCGCATGGCCTTGCCAGTCGAAGTGGTTGCCGGTCATGAATACCAGTTGCGTCACTCCAGGAATCAGGCGCGAGAGGGCTGTGGCAGCTTGCGGACCTTGCAGGGCCAGCAGGGCGCGATCGGGCAATGGGGCGACCTCGCAGCGGCTGGCGATGCGGTTCTGGATATGAGCGATATCGGCCTCTTTGCAGGCGCCGTTGACGATGAGGAACAGATCTTCGCCGCGGTTGACGAACATCAGGTCGTCGAGAATTCCGCCTTGTTCATCGAGCAGCAGACCGTAGCGCTGCTTGTGCAGGCCCAGGTCCATGACATCGACGGGCATCAGCGATTCGAGCGCGGCGGCGGCATCGGGGCCGCGCAACAGCAACTGGCCCATGTGCGAGACATCGAACAGGCCGGCAGCCTTGCGCGTGTGCAGATGCTCGGCCATCAGGCCTTGAGGGTATTGCACGGGCATGGCGTAGCCGGCAAACGGCACCATGCGGGCACCCAGTTTCTGGTGCAGTGCAAACAGCGGTGTGGAACGCAGATCGGAAGAGGTGTCAGCAGCAGTCACAGGCAAGCGCTCCGGTGGTCAAACCAAAATGAGTGGCCATGCATGGCTGGGCCATGCGTGGCGGGCTTGCCCTGCTGTCCGCTTTACCTGAGAGATTCACTGCACGCATTGCATCGGGCAGTTTGCTCCTTCGGTGGATGCCGGCGCACATACGAAATGACGGCCTGCATCTCTCTCCAGCAAGGGACGCTGCAGGTTTGCACACCTTGCAGCGCTTGTCAGTCCTTTTGCCTGAGCGTTTTGACACCGGGTTGGGGGTCTGCGCCTTCGGCGGTGCGAGGCAGCTTCAAGCTGCAGGCACTCTCTCCTGACCTTGGCGATTCTAGCGGTGGGCAAGGGGCTTGCACCACCGAATCGGATGGATTCTGGGGTTTTCGAGCACAGATCGCTGGAATTGAGCTTGCGGTCTCACTGCGGTTCTGTGTTCATGGCGGGCGTTCGAGGAACATCGATCTCCTGGCGCGGAAACACCAGTTGGTAGGGCTGCTCGAAGCAGGACGTCACGGGCTGGCCCTGGCGCATGCCGGGCTTGAACTTCCAGCGTTCGAGCGAGCGCATGATGGACTTCACGATGCGGGGATCGGTATCGGCGGGCTGGTAGGCCACACGGCCGAGTTCGCCCTGGGCCGTGACTTCCAGGCGGAAGACCACCGTGGTCTCCAGCCCGTTCGGAAACCAGTGGGCGCTGATGAAAGGCGTGGTGTGGCGGCGTGGCTGCGGTTGCCGATCGAGATGGGCGGGGGGTGTGCAGTCTGCCTTGATCCAGGCAGGCCATTCCATGCTCTGTGGCCGCCTGTGCTGCGTGTCCAGTGGCGGAGCCGGCGTCGGCTCCGGCTGCCCGGAAACTGTGCTCGAGATGCCGGCATTCGGCGGTTGCTTGGGCTGGCTGCCATCGAAGAGGTGGGAGCAGGCCCCGAGCAGCAAGGCGGTCAGAGACGCGGCGCAGGCGGCGGCAAGGTGTGAGGTGCGCGAAATGTCCATGAGGACATTGTCGGCCATGCGGGTTGCACCTTCAGGGTTGCGCGGGGCGCAGATCCAGTCCCTTGCTGTCGGCCTCGGCGCAGACGCGCCACCAGGCCGAGCCCGCATGCGGAGCGTTCAGGTCCAGGCGCTCGCCCATCATGGGCGTGGCGATCTCTATGCCGTGCTGCCTGCCCAGACTCAGGATCTGCTCGAAGGGGTCCCACCAGGCATGCATGGCGAGGTTGAAAGTGCCGTTGTGTATGGGCAGCAGCCATTGGCCGCCGAGATCCCGGTGTGCCTGCACGGTCTGCGCCGGATGCATATGGACATAGGGCCAGTGGGCGTCGTAGGCGCCAGTCTCCATCAATGTGACATCGAAGGGGCCGAAGTGCCTGCCGATTTCGGCAAAACCGTCGAAGTAGCCGCCATCGCCGCTGAAGAAGACGCGCAGCGGCCTGTCGGCCTGGCGATCTTCTATGGTCCAGGACGCCCAGAGCGTGCGGTTGCCGTCGCGCAGGCTGCGTCCCGAGAAATGCTGGGCCGGCGTGGCCGTGAAGCGCAGGCCGTCGACCTCGCTGCCCTGCCACCAGTCGTGCTGCACGATCTTGTCGGCCGGCACGCCCCAGGCCACCAGTCTGTCTCCCACTCCCAAGGGGCAGAGAAAAACTCCCACCTTGGGTGCGAGCACGCGAATGGTGGCGCGGTCCAGATGGTCGTAGTGGTCATGCGAGAGCAGCACGCCGCGCAAGGCAGGCAACTCGTCCAGGGCAATCGGCGGGGCATGAAAGCGCTTGGGGCCGGCAAACGATAGCGGCGAGGCGCGCTCGGAAAACACGGGGTCCGTCAACCACCAGCCGCCGCGCAGCTTCATCAGCAAGGTCGAATGGCCCAGGCGATACAGGCTGCGTTCGGGCGCGAGGTTCAGCTCGGTCGTGCTCAGCGGCAAAATGGGCAGCACCTTGCCCGGCTGGGAATCGGCCGGCTTGTTGAAGAAGAACTTCCATAGCGTCCCGGCATCTGGCTTGGGGCTGTTGACCGGACGCGGATGCGTGTTGCGAAAACGCCCGCCCGAATACTGGGGCGAGTCCTCGTAGTCGGTGATGGAGGTGGAGAGACTTGGTTTGCGAAACAAGATCAGGCGCCTTATTGAGACATTGGCCGCAGTTTGGGACGGTTTGCAGCGCTGCAAGAGCCGGCTTGCAAGAGGCCGTAACACAGGCACGGCCATTCAGCTGCTTTCTCGGGGCGGATGCGACACTCGCTGTCTGAGGAGCAAATGCACATGAATCCCATGGTTCACAATTTGGAGAGCATGCTGGCGGCCGGCAAGGATGGTGCGCTGCTGCGCTATACCCTGGGCAAGGCCTATGCCGACGACGAGCAGATGGCCGTGGCGCGCGAGCATCTGCGCAAGGCCACGGCGCTGGATGCCGAATACTCCGCCGCCTGGAAGCAGCTGGGCAAGGTGGAGCTGGCGCTGGGCGATGCACAGGCCGCGCGCGCCGCCTGGCAGCAAGGGCTGAGCTGCGCCCAGACCAAGGGCGATGCCCAGGTCGTCAAGGAGCTGCAGGTTTTTTTGCGGCGCCTGGACAAGCAGGCTGCTGGCACGTAGAACTATCAAAAAAATAGCTGGAAGCGATTGTGGGTCAATCGCTTCCAGCCAATTTTTCTGAAGTTTGTCAGTGTGCGCCAGCGGCCGCGTCGGAGGCTCCTGCGGCAGAGGCCGGGCGCTTGGTGAACCAGATCAGCACGATCAGGCTCAGGAACAGAAAGGACGATGCCAGAAAGATGTCGTCGGCAGCCCGCGTGAAGGCCTGCTGATCGATCAGCCGGTTGATCTGGGCATAGGCCTGCTCGGCACTCATGCCTGCTGCCTGCAGGTTTCTGACCGTGCTGGCAAACGTGCCCTGGCCTTGCACCAGCAACTCGGTCAGATGGGCATGGTGCATGGAAGCCCGGCTTTCCCAGAGCGTGGTGGCAATCGAGGTGCCCATGGCGCCGGCCGTGATCCGCACGAAGTTGGACAGGCCTGCGGCGGCCGGAATGCGGTCCGGCGTCAGTCCGCTCAGCGTGATGGTGGTCAGCGGAATGAAGAAGAAGGCCATGGCGCCGCCCTGGATCAGCGTGGGAATCAGGATATGGGCGAAGTCGGTCTCCACGGTGAACTTCGAGCGCATCCACAGCACCATGGCAAACACGATGAAGGCAATCGTGGCCATCTTGCGCGGATCCCAGACACCGACCTTGCGGCCCACCATGGGCGTGAGCAGGATGGCCAGCAGGCCCACCGGCGCCAGAGCCAGGCCGGCCGAGGTGGAGGTGTAGCCCATCCATTGCTGCAGCCACAGCGGCAGCAGCACCACATTGCCGAAGAACAGGCCGTAGGCGATGGACAGCGCGATCGAGCCGGCCGCGAAGTTGCGCCTCTTGAACAGGCGCAGATCGACGACGGGATGGGCGTCGGTCAGCTCCCAGACCACGAACACGGCAAAGGCCACGACAGCGATCACCGCAAAGGCGATGATTTCATTGGAGGCAAACCAGTCCAGCTCCTTGCCCTTGTCCAGCATCAGCTGCAGCGCCGCCACCCAGAGCACAAGCAGGGACAGGCCCAAGGTGTCGATAGGCAGCTTGCGCGTGGGCGTTTCGCGGTTGCGGTAGATGCTCCAGGTCATGAGGGCCGAGAGCAGGCCCACGGGCACATTGATGTAGAAGATCCAGGGCCAGGAAATATTGTCCGTGATCCAGCCGCCCAGCAGCGGCCCGACCACGGGCGCGACCAGCGTGGTCACGCCCCATAGCGATAGCGCCACACCGGCCTTGGCGGGCGGATAGCTGGACAGCAGCAGGGTCTGCGACAGCGGAATCATGGGGCCGGCCACGGCGCCTTGCAGCACGCGGAACAGCACCAGCATCTCCAGCGAGGAGGCAAAGCCGCAGAGCCAGGAGGTCAGCACGAACAGCAGCACGCTCATGGTGAACAGGCGCACGGCGCCGAAGCGCTGGGTGAGCCAGCCCGTCAGCGGCACGGAGATGGCATTGGCCACGCCGAAGCTGGTGATGACCCAGGTGCCCTGGCTGGGGCTGACGCCCACATCGCCCGAGATGGCCGGAATGGCCACGTTGGCGATGGAGGAGTCCAGCACGTTCATGAAGGTGGCCAGCGAGAGCGCCAGCGTGCCCAGGGCGAGCTGCGCGCCCTTGAGCGGGGCGATGGCAGGCACCGCCGGAGCCGGTGGCGAGGCACCCGCTCCGGGATTGACAGAAGTCGAGGAAGTCATGGCTGATTCCGCGTCTTATTGCGCAGGCTGGGCAGCGGGTTGGGCGGGGCCAACCGGGGCCGGAGCGGGCAGATCGGCCAGCTGGGTCAGTGCCGGCAGCTTGTCGCCCGCGATGATGTGCTGGATGCGCTGCTCGGCCTGTGCCAGGCTGCCGTCATAGACCGTGGTCTGGGCCACGGGCTCGCTGCGCGGCGTGCTGGCAAGGGCCTGGCCGTCCTTGTCGCGGATATCGACCTTCGCGTCCATGGACAGGCCCACACGCAGCGGGTGCTGCTTGAGCGCTTCGGGCTCCAGGCTGATGCGCACGGGAACGCGCTGCACCACCTTGATCCAGTTGCCGGTGGCGTTCTGCGCGGGCAGCAGCGCAAACGCCGCACCCGTGCCCGCACCCAGGCCCACGACCTTGCCTTCGTACGTGGTCTTGTCGCCGTAGACGTCGGCGGTCAGCTCCACCTTCTGGCCCATGCGCAGATCGGCCAGCTGGCTTTCCTTGAAGTTGGCATCCACCCAGAGCTTGTGCAGGTCGACCACGGTCAGCAGCGGCGAGCCGGCGGCCACGCGCTGGCCCAGTTGCACGCCGCGCTTGGCCACAAAACCGTCCACGGGCGCGATCAGCCGCGTGCGCTGCAGGGCCAGATAGGCTTCGCGCACCTTGGCTGCGGCCGCCATGACGGCCGGGAAGTCCTCGGCCGTCGTGCCCTTGGTCTGGGCTTCGGCGGCCGTCAGCTGGGCCTTGGCAGCACGCACGGCGGCTTCTGCGGCCGCCACGGCGTTGCCGGCGGCCGTGGCCAGGGCCTTGGCATGGTCAAACTCTTCCTTGCCCACGGCACCGGTGGCCGTGAGCGGGCGGCGGCGCGCCACATCGTCGTTGGCCTTGGCGGCATCGGCCTTGAGGCGCAGCAGATCGGCTTCGCGCTGGGCCACCTGGGCGGCCAGCGGGGCGTTGTTGGCATACAGGGTGCGGGTCTGGCGCGCAGTCTGGGCCAGCTGCGACTCGGCCTGGGCCAGTTGCACCAGATAGTCGGCAGGGTCCAGCTGCACCAGCAACTGGCCGGCCCGGACATAGTCGGTATCGTCGGCACCGATGCTGATTACGGTGCCGCCGACCTGGGGCGTGATCTGCACCACATTGCCGGCCACATAGGCGTTGTCCGTGGTCTGGTAGTTGCGGGCCACCATCCAGTGCCAGCCGCCCCAGGCGATGGCGGCCACGGCGACAGCGGCCGCCACGATGGTCAGGCCCTTGCGGCGGCCCGCAGGGTTGGCGCTGGGCGTAGCTGCCGCAGGAGCTTGGGGAGCGTTCTGAGTAGGCTTGGTGTCGGTCATGATGTTGGCGCTTTGTTATCTGTGAAGCGGTTTTGCGCTATTGAAAAGAGGAGCTGCTAGCGCTTGTCAATAAAACAATTGAGAGTGTTTTTGCCTTGAATTCAATGGCAGTAAAGCGGTAGCAGCTATTGATTTTGTTGAGTTCGATGTCTATTGCAGTGCAACAGTCGGGGTGTCGTCGCTCCAGCCACCGCCCAGGGCTGCGGCCAGGGCCACGCGGGTATCGAGCTCGCGTGCCTGCAGGTCCACAGCCAGGCGACGCTGGTTGATGAGCTGGGTTTCGGTGTTGAGCACGGTGATCTGACTGCCCAGGCCGGCCTGATAGCGCTGCACGGCAAAGTCATAGGCCCGCTCGGCCTTGGACAGCGACTCGGTTTGCAACTGCTGCTGGCGCTGCAGCGATTGCACGGAGGCAATCGCGTCGCCCGCCTGCTTGACGGCATCGAGCACGGCGCCGTTGTACTGGGCGATGGCGGTGTCGAGATCGGCCTGTTTGCCGCGCAACTGGGCGCGCAGGCGCTTGCCGTCGAAGATGGGCAGGCGCAGCGCAGGCGTGATGCCCATCTGGCGCGAGCTGCCCTGCAGCAGATTGTCCAGGCCCAGCGCGTTGAGGCCCACAAAAGCCGTCAGATTCACATCGGGGTAGAAGTCGGCCCTGGCCGATTCAATGCCTTGCGTGGCCGCTTCCACGCGCCAGCGCGCGGCCACCACATCGGGGCGGCGGCCCAGCAGATCCGCGCCCAGAGCCTGCGGCACGGGCTGGATGCGCAGCACCGACAGTCTGGGCGAGAGCGCATTCTGTGCATCGGGCGCCTGGGCGCAGAGCACGGCAATCGTGCGGCGCGCCAGCGTGATCTGCTCGCCGAGCATCTCGATCTGGGTCTGGGCATCGGGCATGCCGGCCTGGGCCTGGGTCAGTTCCACCTGGCTGTCCAGGCCCGCTCGGGTGCGCTGCTCGCTCAGGCTCAGCAAGGACTGGCGCTGGCCCAGCGTGCGCTCTGCCACTTCCTTCTGGGCAATCAGCCGGGCCAGGGCGATATAGCTGCGTGCCACCTGTGCGGCCAACTGGTTGGCGGCGGCGGCGCTGTCGGCCCTGGCGGCGCGCGCCTGGCCCAGCGCGGCCTGCAGGTCCGCGCCATGCTTGCCGAAGAAGTCGGGCGACCAGGACAGGCCGGCCTGCAGATTGCCGCTGTTGTAGATATTGCCCGCAATCGGGGCGGGAATCATGCCGTTGGCCGTGTAGCGCTGACGTGTGGCATCGGCGCTCAGCGTGCCGCGCACATCGCTGGCCGTGCTGCTGGCCGTGGCCAGGGCTGCGGCTTTTTCAAAGCGTGCGTTGCTGGCGGCCAGGCTGGGGCTGCCGGCCAGGGCCTGATCGATGAGTTGATTGAGCCGGGCATCGCCCAGACCTGTCCACCATTGGGAGGAGGCGAGTGCCGTGGCGTCCGCAGCGCTGAGGCTGGCGGAGTCGTTCAGGCCGACATCGGCCGAGCCCAGTCGTGTCAGCGGCTGGTGCGCCGGCCCTTGCGAGGCACAGCCTGCCAGCGCGAGCACGGCGGCCAGTGCTGCGGTTGCCAGCAGCGGGCGACCAGGGGCTTGCTCTGCGGCGGGTTTGCGTGAAGGTCTAGAGGTCATGGAAAAGTGCCAGTGGTTTTTATTGAAATAGGGCGGTAAAAAAGTAGGCAGCAGGTCAGCCTAGTCCCCGGGGTCGCGGCCTGCCTCGTTCGTTTGGATGGGGGGCTTGCCAGGCTCCTGGGTCAGGGCCTCTCGAAGCGCATCGCCGTTGACCAGCATGCGCTGCAGCATGGACAGCATCAGCGTGCATTCGCTGTGGCTGAAGCCGCGCAAATGGCCGTTGAGCACCTTGGTCAGAACCTTGGGCACCTGGGTGGCGACGCTACGTCCCTCCTCGGTGAGCACCAGGTGCACCACGCGTCGGTCGGTGGTGGAGCGCTCGCGGCGCAGCAGCCCCTTGGCCTCGATGCGGTCCAGCGCGCGCGTCACCGAAGCCGGGTCCATGCCCAGGTCCTTGGCCAGCGTGCTGCTATTGGTGTCGGCGCAGATCAGCAGCTTGTACAGCGGCAGCCATTGCACATAGGTCAGTCCTTGCTCGGCCAGCTGGGCGTCGGCCAGCTGCAGGATGGAGCTGAGCACGCGCCGCATGAGAAAGCCAATGCTTTTGTCCGGCGCGTAGACCCCTGCCTGGTAGAAGAAGCTGGATTCGTCCTGCGGGTCGATGATGGGGTCGGTCTGGTTTTGCAATGGCGCCACCAATATTTGCTTGGTCAATGATTGAGTTGGCAATTATTGTGCAACTGCAAAAAAATGTCAGCAAGGTTTTGAATGGAGCCGGACCTGCCTGCGCAGTCTCTGTTTTTGTTGCTATGGAAACAAAAGCAGTTTGAGCATTGTTGGTATGCGCTAAAGCCTTGTCGGACTCATAAAAAAAGCCCGGCCATGAAGACCGGGCTTGCTGAAGGCTGCTTCAGGCTCAGAGCGGCACGCGCAGCACGACCACGATCACCAGACCCAGGGCCAGATTGAAGGAGACCCATTTGCGGATGCTCTCCAGTGCCTTGCCGCCTGCGGGCCAGTCCTTGAGCTGCACGGCCGCATCCAGGCGCTTGAACAGCGCAAAGCGGATATGACCGAACACGGCCATCATCACCAGGCCCAGAATGCTCATCACGATCCAGTTGACCGGCATATTGAACTGGCCGCCGGCCTGGGCGGCCATGGCGTGAATGCTGCCAATCATGCCGATGCCGGTGGCCAGCACGACGACCACCAGCACGAGGACCCAGGCAAAAAAGCGCTGCAGCACGCCATGCATCAGCGTCACGCGCTCGGGTGGTTGCAGGCCCTGGACGGCAGGACGCAGAAAGAAATGTGCGAAGAACATGCCGCCCACCCAGATGATGATGGCCAGAAGGTGCAGAAGTTTGAACAGGATGAAAAGCATGGTTTGTGGGGCTTGATTGGGGAGACATCGCAAGCCTAACGGAGATCGTCCTACGGGTGGAACACACAGGCCGAAATAGCAGGACTTTCGCTTTGCCCAGGTCTGATTAGACTTGGCTGTAATCCACAACAGCCAGCAATGGCGCAGGAGTCCTTATGTCAGAACAAGCCACCGTCGTCGCCTTCAAGCAGTCTTCCGGACGGGTCGCCTTGCGCACAGGCAACGGCCGCTTTGTGCTGGCCGAGCAGACCGATTCCAGCGCGCTGCGTGAAGGACAGAGTCTGAACGGCAATATGAGCGAGTTCGGCCCGGAGGTCTGGAGCGATGACAGCGGGCAAAATCATTACGAAGTCTTTGTGCTGGGCTGGGATCTGTCGCAGGAAGCGGTCGAGCTGGAGATGTGATGTGTTGATCCTGAAAAAACAGCTGCCAGCGCTTGATTGACAGGCGCTGGCAGCTTTTTCTTTTTGGATTTTCCTGGAGCCGGGGCTTTCACCCCGGCGCGCCCTGTTACTTCTTCAGGTCGAAGCGGTCCAGTTCCATGACCTTGACCCAGGCAGCGACGAAGTCCCGGTAGAACTTCTGCTCGTTGCCCTTTTCGGCATAGACCTCGGCCACGGCACGCAGAATGGCGTTGGAGCCGAAGACCAGATCCACGCGGGTGCCGGTCCACTTCTTGGCGCCGCTCTTGCGGTCCACGCCTTCGTAGTTGCCATCCTCAAGGGGCTGCCACTGTGTGCCCATGTCCAGCAGGTTGACGAAGAAGTCGTTCGTCAGCTTGCCCGGAGTCTGGGTCAGCACGCCGTGGTTGCCTGCGGTGTTGATGTTGATGGCGCGCAGGCCGCCGATCAGCACGGTCATCTCGGGGGCCGTGAGCGTCAGCAACTGGGCCTTGTCGATCAGCAGGGCTTCGGCAGGTGCCGGGAAACGTCCTTGCAGGTGGTTGCGGAAGCCGTCGGCCTTGGGCTCCAGCGGCGCAAAGGATTCGGCATCGGTCTGCTCGTCGCTGGCGTCGCCGCGGCCGGGAGTGAAGGGCACGCTGATCTTCACG
Source organism: Comamonas sp. HJ-2 (assembly GCF_053615495.1). NCBI lineage: Bacteria > Pseudomonadati > Pseudomonadota > Betaproteobacteria > Burkholderiales > Comamonadaceae > Comamonas > Comamonas sp. HJ-2. The sequence goes on from NZ_JBSIFD010000013.1 coordinate 109,429, forward strand.
CCAGCGTCTGCGGCTGCTTTTTCAACGCCCGCGCTGCCGGCCAGCACGATCAGGTCGGCCAGCGAGATGCGCTTGTCGCCGTCGGCAGCCTTGTTGAACTCGCGCTGGATTTCCTCGAGCTTGCCCAGTACCTTGGCCAGTTGCGCAGGGTTGTTGGCGGCCCAGTCCTTTTGTGGAGCCATTCGGATGCGGGCACCGTTGGCACCGCCGCGCTTGTCCGAACCACGGAAGGTGGAGGCCGAGGCCCAGGCCGTGGCCACCAGCTCCTGCACCGACAGGCCCGATGCCAGCAGCCTGGCCTTGAGGGCGGCCACATCGGCGTCGTTGACCAGTTCATGCTTGGCGGCGGGGATGGGGTCTTGCCAGATCAGCTCTTCCCGGGGGACTTCTGGGCCCAGATAGCGTGCACGCGGGCCCATGTCGCGGTGGGTCAGCTTGAACCAGGCGCGGGCAAAGGCTTCGGCAAAAGCCTGCGGGTTTTCGAGGAAGCGGCGCGAGATCTTCTCGTAGGCCGGGTCCATGCGCAGCGACAGGTCGGTGGTCAGCATGGTGGGCTTCTTGTTGGGACCGCCATGCGCGTCGGGGATGACATCGCCAGCGTCCTTGGCAACCCACTGAATGGCACCCGCAGGGCTTTTTTCCTGCACCCATTCATACTTGAACAGGTTCTCGAAGAAGAAGTTGCTCCACTGTGCAGGAGTCTGGGTCCAGGTCACTTCCAGGCCCGAGGTGATGGCATCGCCGGCCTTGCCGGACTTATAGCTGCTGGCCCAGCCCAGGCCCTGGGCTTCCAGGCCGGCGGCTTCGGGCTCGGCGCCCACATGGCTGGCGGGGCCCGCACCATGGGTCTTGCCGAAGGTGTGGCCGCCGGCGATCAGCGCCACGGTTTCCTCGTCATCCATGGCCATGCGGGCAAAGGTGTCGCGGATGTCATGCGCGGCCGAGAGGGGGTCGCCATTGCCGTCCGGGCCTTCGGGGTTGACATAGATCAGACCCATCTGCACGGCGGCCAGCGGGTTCTCGAGGTCGCGCTCGCCGCTGTAGCGGCTGTGCGGGTTCTGGGTGGGGGCCAGCCATTCCTTCTCTGCACCCCAGTACACGTCCTGATCGGGTTCCCAGGTGTCCACGCGACCGCCACCGAAGCCGAAGGTGCGAAAGCCCATGGTTTCCAGTGCGACGTTGCCGCACAGCATCATCAGGTCGCCCCAGGAAATCTGGTTGCCGTACTTTTGCTTGATCGGCCACAGCAGGCGGCGCGACTTGTCGATGTTGACGTTGTCGGGCCAGCTGTTGAGCGGCGCAAAGCGCTGCTGGGCGCGACCCGCGCCGCCGCGACCGTCCTGAATGCGATAGGTGCCGGCTGCGTGCCAGGCCATGCGGATGAACTGGGGGCCGTAGTGGCCGAAGTCTGCAGGCCACCAGTCCTGCGAGTCGGTCATCAGGGCACGCAGGTCGCGTTTGACGGCTTCATAGTCCAGCTTCTGGAAAGCCTGGGCGTAGTTGAAGTCTTCACCCAAGGGGTTGCTTTTGGCGGAGTGCTGGCTCAGCAAATCCACGCGCAGCTGATTGGGCCACCAGTCCTTGTTGCTGGTGGCGTTGCCTGCGGCGACGGTTTCGCTGTTCTGTCCTTGGTGGAAGGGGCACTTGGATTCAGTAGTCATGGGGCTCTCCGTTTCAACGATCCGACAGGTCGGTAGGTCCAGGAAACAGATATCAATCAATGATTGATATCAATCAATTCAACTCAATAGCTATTAGCGATTGGTTGAGATGAATTATCGATGCGCGGCTGGCCTGAAGGGCGTGTTGTGCTATTGAAATTACTAAGCAGCGCCATAGGAAGAAATATGGGTCGAGTCCTTGGCCGACGGGAAGTCGGGCGAGGAGACTGCGCAAAGTGACTGAGATGCTGACGTTTTGAGCGTATGCGAGGCGACCGGTTTGCACAAGCAGGGGCGCGCAAATCAGGTGCTTGACCTACCTGTGTCATCTGCGTCTGAGGCTTATCCGGCCACCAGTTTGTGCACCAGATCGGCCGCCGTGGAGGCGCCGTATTTGCGCATCAGCCGGGCGCGGTAGATTTCCACGGTGCGATGACTGATGGCCAGTGCCTTGCCTATTTCCTTGCTGGTCATGCCTTCGAGAAGACGTGCAGCGACTTCGCGTTCGCGGCCTGTGAGCTCGGCCTTGACGGGGCGATGGGCCGAGAGGTCCTCGAAGCTCCAGATGCCCGAGGCATGGGGATCGTTTCGGTCCAGCGTGCGGCCGCTGACATGACACCAGAACACCTCGCCATTGGCGCGCTTCATGATGCGGTTGTCGGAATAGATGCCTGTGGTGTTGAGAATCGGGGCAATGCGCGCGCCCAGGCGCTCGTATTCGTCAACGCTGGGATAAAGCACCTGAAAGGTCTGTCCTATGAGTACTTCGCGCGATGCATGGAACATTTCACACAATTGCCGATTACAGTCAATCATGATGCGGTTGCGCGAGATGACGAGACCTACAGGGGCGGCGTCGAACGCCAGCCGGTAATCCACAACCATGGTACTGCTCTTTACGAAAAACTACTTACTTAAGTACGTAGTATCGTAGCGCATCCAATTTCAAGGAGACATGTGTGAAAAAGCTCTACCCATCCGCAGAAGCGGCGCTGCAGGGCGTGGTGTCCGACGGGCAACTGCTGGCCGTTGGCGGCTTCGGCCTGTGCGGCATTCCCGAGGCCCTGATCGATGCGGTTTGCGCCAGCGGCGTCAAGAACCTCACGGTGGCATCCAACAACGCCGGCGTGGACGGCTTTGGTCTGGGCAAGCTGCTGGACACCCGCCAGGTCAAGAAGATGATCTCCAGCTATGTGGGCGAGAACAAGGAGTTCGAGCGCCAGTACCTGGCCGGTGAGCTGGAGCTGGAGTTCACGCCTCAGGGCACGCTGGCCGAGAAGATGCGCGCCGGCGGCGCCGGTATTCCTGCCTTCTTCACCAAGACCGGTGTGGGCACGCTGGTGGCCGAGGGCAAGGAATTGCGCGAATTCGATGGCGAGACCTATGTGATGGAGCACGCGATCGTGGCCGATGTGTCCCTGGTCAAGGCCTGGCGCGCGGACAAGAGCGGCAATCTGCAGTTCCGCCTGACGGCGCGCAACTTCAACCCTGCGGCAGCCACCTGCGGCAAGGTCTGCGTGGTGGAGGTCGAGGAGTTGGTGGAAGTGGGCGAGATCGCTCCCGACGACATCCATCTGCCCGGCATCTATGTGCACCGCATCGTGCACAACGCCAATCCCGAAAAGCGCATCGAAAAGCGCACCGTGCGCGAAGCCTGAAACATGGCGGATACGTCCTATTCGCCCGAGGCTGCCGCCCAGGCCGACGTACCGGTCTTTCGTGCGCTGGCTGCGCAGGAGCTGGAGCAACTGGAGCGCGAACGCTTGCTGGTGTGCCAGGTCGCGGCCCGTGAACTGGGGCTGAGCGACTGGAGCATGGATCGCTCTGGCCTGGCGCAGCTGCAGCCGCTGCTCGATCGTGGCCTGGTGTCGGCCGACAACCTGCTGCTGGCCCGAGGATTGGGTGTGGTGCTGGGGGACGCGCTGAGCTGCGAAATGGACGATATGGACTGGCATATGGTGAGCGACGACTGGGGAACCGACCCCGTTGTGCGCTACCGCGAAACCAGCATCCAGGTGGGGGCTCGCGACATGGTCCTCAAACGGCTCGAAGACGGCCAGAGCGTCGATCTGCTGCACTTGCTCGATGGTGTGATTTCGCACCTGCAGCCCATGATCGACTCCGGCGACTACCAATAACGTCAATCAAGATTTATTCAGGAGGCTCTTATGCCCTGGACTCAAGACCAGATGGCCGCGCGCGCGGCCCAAGAACTCGAAGACGGCTTCTACGTCAACCTCGGTATCGGCATTCCCACGCTGGTGGCCAACCACACGGGCGACAAGGAAGTGTGGCTGCAGTCCGAGAACGGCATGCTGGGCATCGGCCCCTTCCCGACCGAGGACCAGGTCGACGCCGATCTGATCAATGCCGGCAAGCAGACCGTGACCACGCTTCCCGGTTCGGCCATTTTCGGCTCTGATCAGTCGTTTGCCATGATTCGCGGCGGCAAGATCAATCTGTCCATTCTGGGCGCCATGCAGGTGTCCGAAAAAGGCGATCTGGCCAACTGGATGATTCCCGGCAAGATGGTCAAGGGCATGGGCGGCGCCATGGACTTGGTGGCGGGCGTCAAGCGCGTCATCGTGCTCATGGAACATGTGGCCAAGAAAAAGGACGGCACGACCGACCTGAAGATTCTGCCCAACTGCACCCTGCCGCTGACGGGTCTGGGCGTGGTAGATCGCATCATCACCGATCTGGGCGTGATGGACGTGACCCCCGAAGGCCTGAAGCTGGTGGAACTGGCCGATGGCGTGAGTTTTGACGAGATCCAGTCCAAGACTGGTGTGACGCTGCTGAAATAAGCGGCGCTGCGCTCACGGGCAAGAACCGCTGCGGCGGTTCTTTTTTTGCGCCTTTTTCTGCAGCATTGGCAGAATTAATAGCTGTCGGGGTCGATAGGGCAAGCGATGCAAGCTGTTTTTGCTTTAATTGTGGCCCACAAATTATTGCAATCTGCAACAATCGAGTTTGATTGAGCAGACAGAAACAGAGCGCTTTGATGAGTGAGAACGCTGGTGCGCAAGGGCACGAGACCGATGTACATTTTTTGCGCGCAGTCACCGATATGGCCGAGCATACGGAGGTCATGACAGGCGATGCAATCTATACCGATAAGGGCATGAAACTGGTGGACAAAGGCACACGTGTTGACAGTCGTCTCTATGACCGTCTGGTCATGCACAAGCTGCGTGACCCGATCGATGCCAACCTGATCACGGGCGACCTGGTCGACGTGACATCCCTGGTCGCTCTGGCGCGCCAGCAATGCGAACAGGTCGATCTGCTGCATCGCATGGTGGCGTCCATCGGCGATATCGAGCGTCTGCTGGCGCCGCTCAAGAGTCTGCTGCTGCCCCAGGCCATTGCCTTCAAGCTCACCGTCATGCGCGAGCAGCGCAGTGACCTCTACCAGCACAGTCTGCAGATGACGCTGGTGGCGATCTTTCTGGCGCTCAAGAACGGCTGGACCGAGCGCGAATGCGTGCCGCTGGCCACGGCCGCGCTGCTGCACGATGTGGGCATGCTCTATATGGACCCGGTCTGGACCGACCCGGACCATCGCTTGAGCGGCGAGGAACGCAAGCATCTGGTCGCGCATTCCGTTACCGCCATGCTGGTGGTGCGCAGTACCGAACTGTATTCGCGCGCCGTGGAAATCGCCGTGCTCGAGCACCATGAGCGCATGGATGGTTCCGGCTATCCGCGCGGCATCAAGGGCAACGCCATTTCGCCCATGGGTCAGGTGCTGTTGCTGGCCGAGGTGGTCTCGGCCTTCTTCGAGAAATTCACGGACATGCCGGGCCAGCGCCTGTCGCTCATGCTGCGCATGAACCACAAGAGCTATCCGGCCGATCTGGTGCACCTGATTCTGCCGCTGCTCTACGACGAAATCAGTCCCGGCAAGCCACTGGCGCCGCTGCAGGCCGAGTTCTCCCACAGTATTGCGGCTCTGGAGGCTGCGCTGCGCAAATGGAGCGAACTCAGGCGCGACTTTCCCGAGCACTGGCAGCAAATGCCCGATGCGCAGGCGGCGGTGGCCGTGGAAGCCAGTCTTGCGCAACTGCAAAAACAGCTGGCCGAGGCAGGCGCTCACCCCAGCCAGCAGCTGGACGTGCTGAGCTATTTCAAGGACGACGCCTTGGGCATGAGTGAGCTGGCCCTGGTCAACCGCGAGGCCCTGTGGCAGTTGCAGGCCATCATGAACGACTGCCTGCGCCGCTGGCCCACGCTGGGGCAGGGCGGCTCCACGCTGGAAGTCGCCGTGGCCGAATGGTGCGAGGCCTGTGCTCAGTTGATGCCGCAGGCAGGCCGCAGCTCGGCCATGAATGCCGACAGGCAGTCGCTCAATTGAGGACATTGACTGCGAGTTTTGCCCAGGACGGCTGGCCTCAAGTTTGATAGCGGCAGGCGCTTGATTGACAGGCGCTAAACCGGTATTTCTTCAAAATTCTGTGCATCACGCCGCAGCGCGGCATGCTTTGCTGCGTCTGCTTGCGCTATCCTGAAAAAGTATTTTTGATAGCGCACGACGTCCGATCTACAAGGGTCGACTGTATCTGCTGCCGATATTAAGGTCTTGTTTTGCGCGGAAACTTGGATAACTGTATATTTGTACAGTAATCAAGAGCTTTCGCATGCATACCCAGCCCATGACATCCTTGGCCCATCCTGGCTCACCGCCCGGCATGACGGAGTCTGTCCGGCAGCAAACAGGTGCAGAGCAGGGCGTGCGGCCGGGTCTGCCCGCTGCGGGCAGCCCGCATTTGTCCACCATACAGATTCCCGGTGTCTGGCGCGGCACGGACTGGCAGGCGGGCGTTGGCTCTCAGGTCTGGCCCAGCGGTCATGCTGCGCTGGATGCCGAGCTGCCGGGCGGCGGCTGGCCCGGCAATGCCTTGATTCAGCTGCAGCAACCAGCGCACTGCCATGCGGAGTGGGCCTTGCTGTTGCCCGCGCTGGCCGCCCGTGTCCGGCAGCATGCGGCTTCACGCGCGGATTCAGGGCTGGGCCAACTGGTGCTGGTGGCTCCACCCTATCTGCCTTTTGCCCCGGCATTGCAGGCCGCCGGTATTGACGCCAAGCGGCTGTGCGCGGTGCAGCCGGGGCGCAGTGCCCAGGATCTGGCCTGGGCCTGCGAGCAGGCTCTGCATTGCCGGGATGTGCTGGCGGTGCTGGCCTGGTTGCCCGAACTTCCCGCGTCCACGCTGCGCCGCTTGCAGCTGGCCGCCGCTTCGCAGGGCCGGCCTCTGTGGCTATGGCAGGAGCTGCAGGCCGAGTCGCGCAGCTCCCCCGCCGCATTGCGGTTGAGACTGGAGAGAGCTACGACAGTCTTCGCTGCTCAGCAGGCGCCGGGTTTGCGGATACAGATACTGAAGCGCCGTGGGCCTTTGCTGGAGCGCCCCGTACAGCTCGCGCTTTCGCAGTGGGCCTGGCAGCCCGTGCTGCAGGCGCAGGCCCAAAGACATGCGCGCCAGAGCGAGGAGGCTGCCATGCTCATGCAAGGGCGCATGACAGTCGCCGCTCCTGCAACGGCCTCGCCTTGGATGACGGAGGCATGAGATGGGCAGTGCAGAGCACTGGATGGCCTGGCCTCTGGCCTGCCTGAGCGAGTCAAGCCCGGTGGCTGAGAGTGCCTGCTGGTGGGCGCTGGAGTTTTCGCCGCGTGTGGCCTTGCTCGAAGACGCCTTGCTCATGGAGACCAGCCTGGTGCAGCGTCTTTGGGGCGGAGCCGAGGTCTTGCTGGCGCGGCTGGACAGTGCTTTTGCGCAAGCTTGTCAGGCTGGCCCCCCGGAGTCCGGGGGCGGCGATGCGGCATTGCAGCCGCTGCGCGGCCAGGGCGGCACGGCCTGGCAGGCTTTGGCACGGCTGCGGCTGCAGCAGGCCCGGCCTTGCGGCTCCGTCCCTGTTTCCCTGTCCATGTCCGAGTCATCGCTGCATGCCGATGCGCTGCCGCTATGGACGCTGAGCGCCCTGGAGCAGCACAGCTCCGTGCTGCTGCGCCTGGGTTGCCGCAGCTGGGGCGATGTGCGAGCATTGCCGCGCGCGGGGCTGTCGCGCCGCATTGGAGCCAAGGCCTTGCGTGCGCTCGACGAGGCCTATGGTCTGCTGCCCCAGCCGCTTGACTGGCTGCAACTGCCCCAGCAATTCCTGCTGCGCCACGACCTGGGTTACCCGGCTCACCATGCCGATGCCGTGCTCCATGCCGCGCAGCCGCTGTTGCGCGCGCTGCAGTCCTGGTTGCAGGCCCGTCACCATGCGGTGCTGGCGCTGCGATTGCGCTGGCACCATGATCTGCGTCGTATCGACGGCCAGGAGCTACCGGCCTGGGAAGCGCTTGTCATCCGCACGGCCCAGCCCACGCAGGGCATGGCGCATTTGCAGCGCCTGTTGCGTGAGCACCTGGGTCAGCAGCGCTGGCGCGCCCCCGTGGACATGCTGGAGTTGCAGGCGCTGGAGACGGTTGCCTGGGCGGCAGAGCCGCTGAGCTGCCTGCCTGCCGCCCAGGGCCAGAGCCCGTCGGACAGTCTGGCCTGGCATGAATGGGTGGAACGCCTGAGCGCCCGCTGGGGCGAGGAGACCGTGCAAATGGTGCAGCCGCGGGCCGATCACCGCCCCGAGCAGATGCAGTGCTTGCAAGCTGCGGCGAAGCTGCTGCAGAGCCAGAGGCTAGGCGGCACCAGGGCCGAGGCGGGAGCCGGCTTCAGGCCACGCCGTCAGCCCGGCTGTGCCGACCCCTGGCAAGCCCTGTGGCCGCCCTGGCTGCTGCCCCAGCCCCAGGCCTTGCCCGTGCAGGACAATCGTCCCCAATGGCATGGGCCACTGCAGCTCAAGGCCGGGCCCTACAGGCTGGAGTCCGGCTGGTGGGATGCGGCTGGCGATGCGTTTGCCGATGCCCAGGCCGGCGCGCCGGTCGGCTTGGCCGTGCGTGACTATTTCGTGGCCTATAACGCCGTGGTCGGCCATGTCTGGATTTACCGCGAGCGCGCCCGTAGCGAACACCTGATGAGCATGACAGCCAGCCCCGCCAGCTGGTTTGCGCAAGGCGTGTATGGCTGAGCAGATCCTGGTCGAGCCGCCCGTTGCCGCACTGCGCCTCGCAGGGCCGCCGCCTGTCGCCATACCGGCCAGCCCCGTGGCTCAGGGCATGGGCAGAGGGCCGCTGGCCTATGCCGAGCTGCATTGCCTCTCGAATTTCAGTTTTCTGCGCGGTGCTTCATCGCCTGCCGAGCTGGTGCACCGGGCCAAAAGCCTGGGCTATGCGGCGCTGGCGCTGACCGACGAGTGTTCGGTGGCTGGTGCCGTGCGGGCCCATGAGGCGGCGCGGGACTGCGACTTGCACTTGATCCATGGCAGCGAATTCGCCTGGGGCTCGTTCAGGATCGTGGTGCTGGTGCGTGATTTGCAAGGCTGGGGCAATCTCTGTGAATTCATCACCGTTGCACGCAGCCGGGCTGCCAAAGGGGAGTATCTGGTCGATGAATCCAGTCCCTGGCAACTGCTGCAGCAAGGTTGCGAATGTCTGCTGCTGCCGCAGCGCGAGCAGCTCAATGCATCGGATTTGATCGCTGTAACCGCTCTTCTGGAAAACGTTGCAGCGCATTTTTCGACAAATAACCTGTGGCTGGGTGTGGAGCTGCATCTGGCGCCCGACGACAGCCTGTGGCTGCAGACCCTGCAGCAGGCAGGCGCGGCGCTGGGCCTGCCGCTGCTGGCCTGCGGCGATGTCCATATGCATGCACGCTCGCGCAAGCCGCTGCAGGATGTGGTCACGGCAATACGCCTGGGGCGCACCGTGGCCGAATGCGGCTTTGCGCTGCAGCCCAATGCCGAGCGGCATCTGCGCTCGCGTCTGCGGCTGGCTTCGCTCTATCCCAGGGTCATGCTGGAGGCGACGCTGGAGCTGGCCGGGCGCTGCAGCTTCAGCCTGGACGAGATCCGCTACCACTATCCTCAGGAGAGCGTGCTGCCCGGCATGACGGCCACGCAGACCCTGGCCTGGCTGACCTGGGATGGCGCGGCGGGACGCTATCCCCAGGGCATTCCCGAGGACGTGCACGATCAACTGCATAAAGAGCTGGCGCTGATCGAGGATCAGAAGTACGAGATGTACTTTCTCACCGTGCATGACATCGTGCGCTATGCGCGCAGCGTCGGCATTCTGTGCCAGGGGCGCGGATCGGCGGCCAATTCTGCGGTCTGCTACTGCCTGGGCATTACGGCGGTAGATCCGGAAAACAACAATCTGCTGTTCGAGCGCTTTATCAGCAAGGAGCGCAGCGAGCCGCCCGATATCGATGTGGACTTCGAGCATGCGCGGCGTGAAGAGGTCATCCAGTACATCTACGACAAATACGGGCGCGACCGCGCCGCGCTCACGGCCGTGGTCAGTTGCTGGCGCAGCCGTAGCGCGCTGCGCGATGTGGGCAAGGCGCTGGGCCTGCCTGCCGATCTGATCGATGCCCTGGCTAAGGGGCAGTATTGGTTCAGCGAGCATGCCCAGGCGCAAGCACAGACGCATGCAGAGGCGGCCGATTCGGCAGAGGAGGACCAGGCGCCCGAAGCACTGCCCGAAGACTGGGGGCAGCGCAAGCTCCAGGAAGCCGAGGTGCTGGCACGCGAAATGAATTGCGCAGTGGGCGCGCATCGGCTGCGCCTCTGGATAGAGCTGGCCTGGCAGCTCAAGGACAGCCCGCGCCACCTCAGCCAGCACGTGGGCGGTTTTGTGCTGACCGAGGGAAAGCTCACGCGCCTGGTGCCCGTGGAGCCTGCCACGATGGCCAAGCGCTCCGTCATACAGTGGGACAAGGACGATCTCGATGTCGTGGGCCTGCTCAAGGTCGATGTGCTGGCCCTGGGCATGCTCACCATGTTGCGCAATGCCTTGAATGAGCGTGCCCGCTGGCGTGGCGAGCCATGGGGGCTGCACCAGATTCCGCAGGAGGATGCTGCGACCTACGAGATGATTTGCCAGGCCGATACCGTGGGTACTTTCCAGATCGAAAGCCGCGCCCAGATGAGCATGCTGCCGCGCCTGCAGCCGCGCACTTTCTATGACTTGGTGGTCGAGGTTGCCATCGTGCGCCCCGGCCCGATTCAGGGCGGCATGGTCCATCCCTATCTGCTGGCACGTGAGCGTGAACGCCGCAAGCTGCCGCTCAAGCTTGAGAAGCCGGAGCTTGCAAATGCGCTCAAGCGTACCTTGGGTGTGCCCATTTTCCAGGAGCAGGTGATGCAGATCGCCATGGATGCTGCCAAGTTTTCGGCCGGCAAGGCTGATGAGCTGCGCCGCTCCATGGCGGCCTGGAAGCGCAAGGGCGGCGTACACAAGTTCGAGCGCCCATTGATCGACGGTATGGTGGCGCGTGGTTACAAGCTGGAATTCACTCAGGCCATCTTTGCGCAGATGCTGGGCTTTGGCGAATATGGCTTCCCCGAAAGTCATGCCTACAGCTTTGCGCTGCTGGCCTATGCGAGCGCCTGGCTCAAGCGCCATGAGCCGGCCATCTTTCTGCAGGCGCTGCTCAATGCCCAGCCCATGGGTTTTTATTCGCCGTCCCAACTGGTGCAGGATGCGCGCCGACACGGAGTGCGCGTGCTGCCCGTCGATGTCTGTCATAGCCACTGGCATTGCACGCTCGAAGCTCCTTTGCAAGCCATGCGCGGCGTGGCCCAGCCCCAGCCGGCCGTGCGCCTGGGGCTGAACCGGGTTGCCAGGCTGGGCAAGGCCGCAGCGCTGCGAATCGAGGGTGAAGCTGCGCAGGCTCCGTGGAAGGACGTGAGCGATCTGGCCATGCGAGCCCGGTTGGACAAGGCGGATATGGAAGCCCTGGCCGCAGCGGATGCGCTGCGCAGCCTGGCCGGTCACCGTCGCCAGCAGATGTGGGATGCTGCTGCGCAGGCCAGCCTGCCGCCTATTTTTGCGCAGGCCGCGATTCATGAGCCAGGGCTTGAGCTGCCCCAGGCCGCCGAGGGCGAGGAAATCATGTTCGACTATGCCGCCACGGGCCTGAGCCTGCGCCGCCACCCGCTGGCCTTGCTGCGTCCCAGGCTGGCGCGCCATGGGCTGAAGACCGCAGCCGAGCTGCGTCATATGCTGCCAGGCCAGAAGGTCCGCGCCTGCGGCATCGTTACCGTGCGCCAGCGACCACCTACCGCCAACGGCACGCTGTTCATCACGCTGGAAGACGAAACCGGCGTCATCAACCTGGTGGTCTGGAGCCAGACCTTTGCGCGCTGGCGCTCTGCGTTGCTGGCCTCGCGTCTGCTGGCCGTGGAGGGCATCTGGCAGCGCAGCACGGCCCCGCAACTGGAGGCGCCGGAATCAGCAGGGAATATGCCTGCAGCCAAGAAAGTGGATGAGCCTGCGGTTCGCCATCTGGTCGTGATGAAGGCCAGGGATGTGACCCGCTGGCTGGGGCGGTTTGCCGAGGTCGGGCTGAACAGCCGGGATTTTCATTGAGCCTGCCGAGGCTGGTGCGCGCTGGCCGCTGCGAATTCAGGACGCTGCCGGCTGCTTGGCAAATTGCAGTGCATGTTCAATGAGCGTCTGCACTGCCCGGCTGCCCGGCGTGAGCGAATGCACCAGCGCAATGCCCACATGAAAGCCCGGAGGATTGTCCAGCAGCGGCAAACACTTCACGCCGCGCGGCTGAACGAGATGCGAAACGCCCGCGACCAGACCCACGCCCAGGCCGGAAGCCACCAGGCTCATGATGGTCTGCACCTGCATGGCCTCCTGGGCGATGCGAGGGGTGAAGCCCGATTGCTGGCAGCGTAGCTTGGCCAGTGCGGCGAGGCTGGGTACCGTGTCCTGCGGATACATCACAAAAGGCTCATGAGCTGCCTCGGACAGGGCGATAGCGTCGCGCTGCGCCAGGGGACTGTTGTCCGAGACGGCCAGCACGAACTCGTCCTGATCCAGCGGCGTGAGCGCGATGCGCTCATCGAGTTCGAGCACGGGGTAGCGCAGCAGGCCGGCATCGAAGCGCCGGCTTGCCAGCCCTTCGAGGATTTCGGCGCTGGTCGCTTCGTAGAACTCCAGCCCTACCTTGGGGTAGCGCTCGCGAAACGAGGGAATCAGGCGCGGCAGCAGTTCGTAGGTGGCCGAGCCGACAAAGCCCAGCCGGATCAGGCCGCCCACGCCTTCCCTGGTATCGCGCACCGCCTGGCGGCATTGCTCGGCATTAAACAGGGTCGCGCGTGCGCTCTCCAGCATGGCCTTGCCGGCAGGCGTCAGCACGACCCCGGTGCTGGTGCGATCGAACAAGGCGCTGCCCAGCTCCTCCTCCAACTTGCGAATCGAGATGGACAGCGGCGGCTGGGCCATATGCAGCTGCTCAGCGGCACGGTGAAAGTTGCCGGTTTCGGCCAGGGCAATGAACTGCTGCAGTTGCTTGAGATTCATTGATATTCAATCGGTATCGGAAACGAAATTTTTAATATTAGACATTAATTTCACGCCTGCCTAAAGTGGGCTCACAAGAAAAACACGGCAGCAATTCCGTATCAGGAGACAAACTTGAAACAAGCACGCAGATACCTGCTGGCGGCACTGCTGGGCTGTGGCCTGCTCGGCGCCGGCATGACCTCCATGGCTCAGGCACCGGCTCAGGGCTTTCCTGCCAAGCCGATCAAGCTCATCGTGCCCTTCGGTCCGGGCAGCGGCACCGACACCTCTGCGCGCTATTTCGGGCGCAAGCTGCAGGAGCTCACGGGCCAGCCCGTGGTTGTCGAAAACAAGGCCGGAGCCAACGGCTTCATTGCCGTCAAGCAGGTGCTGTCTGCGCCCGCCGATGGCTATACCGTATTCATCGGCAGCAACTCGACGCTGGCGGTCAATGCGGCACTGTTCAGGCATCTGCCCTACGACCCCTTAACAGACTTTGCGCCGCTGACCATGATGATGCGCTCGCCCGCCATGCTGGCCGTCGCTCCCCAAGCGACCTACTCCGATCTGAAAGGCCTGATCAACCATGCCAGGGCCAACCCGGGGAAGGTGAATTTCGGGGCCGGCTCGGCCGGCTATCAACTGATGGGCGAGCTGCTCAACGACGCTGCCAGGATCGAAACCGTGCATGTCCCGTTCAAGGGGGCGGGGGAAACCACCACGGCCGTCGCTTCAGGGACGGTGGACTACACCTTCGCAGAGGTCACGGCAGTCCAGGAGCTGGCCCGGGGAGGGCGTGTCAAGATCCTGGCTGTGGCCTCCGACAAGCGCGTGAGCACCTCCCCCGAGATCCCCACGGCCACCGAGGCCGGTCTGCCCGGATTCGAGGCCTACACCTGGGTGGGTGCCATGGTGAGCGCCAGGACGCCGGCGGCAGAGACTGCCAGGCTCGCCGAGCTTTTCACCGCCATCTCGAAGATGGATGAAACCCGTGCCTTCTACGAGCGTCTGGGAGCCATTCCCATGACCGGCGGCCCGGCACAGATGCATGAATTCCAGAAGAACGAAATCGCGCTGTGGAAGCGCATCGTCGTCAAGGCAAAGGTGCCGCTGCAATGAAGGCATATGACAGCCAGCCGGCACAGGCGCTGCAGCACATCAAGGTGCTTGATCTTTCAAGGGTTCTGGCAGGCCCATGGGCGGCGCAGACCCTCGGGGATCTGGGAGCCGAGGTGATCAAGGTGGAAAGACCGGGCACGGGTGACGACACGCGTGCCTGGGGGCCGCCTTATGTGGCCGATGCCGAGGGCCAGCCGACGGGGGAGTCGGCCTACTATATGTGCACCAACCGTAACAAGCAGTCGATTTCCGTGGACTTCACCCGCGGCGAAGGCCAGGAGATCGTGCGTCAGCTGGCGGCTCGATGCGATGTGCTGATCGAGAACTTCAAGACTGGCGGTCTGGCGCAGTACGGACTGGATTACGCGAGCCTCAGTGCCCTGAATCCGCGTCTGGTCTACTGCTCGGTCACGGGCTTCGGTCAGGACGGTCCCTATGCACACCGTGCGGGCTATGACTTTCTGATCCAGGGCATGGGGGGGCTGATGAGCATCTCGGGCCATGCCGACGGCCAGCCTGGAGGCGGTCCCATGAAGGTGGGTGTGGCGCTGACCGACATCCTCACCGGGCTATATGCCAGCACGGCGATTCTGGCGGCTCTGCAGGCCCGCGAGCATACGGGGCGCGGCCAGCACATAGATCTGGCTTTGCTCGATGTCGGCGTGGCCTGTCTGGCCAACCAGAGCATGAACTATCTGTACGGGGACCAGGTGCCGCAGCGCATGGGCAACGCACATCCGAACACGGTGCCCTACCAGGAGTTCCCGACCGAAGACGGCCACATGATTCTGGCCGTGGGCAATGATGGCCAGTTTGCCCGTTTCTGCCAGGCGGCAGGCAGGGACGAATGGGCCGAGGACGAGCGCTTCCGGAGCAATACGGCGCGGCTGGCCCATAGAGCCGAGCTGGTGGAGATGATCCGCCGCGTGACGCTCACGCGCAGCACCAGGGCCTGGGTGCAGTTGCTGGAGCAGCATGCCGTGCCTTGCGGCCCCATCAACACGGTGCGTGAGGTGTTCGAGGATCCGCAGGTCAGGGCTCGCGGCATGCAGATCGCCATGACACACCCCAAGGCAGGCCAGGTGCCGCTGGTCGCTAGCCCCATCCGTTTGTCGGACACACCGGTGACGTATCGCCATGCACCGCCTCAGCTGGGCCAGCACACACTAGAGCTGCTGGAGCGCCATCTGGGTCTCTCTGTTCAGCAAATGCAGGCCTATAGGGACAGCGGAGTATTGGGATGAACAGCCAGGAATCGTTGACGCACACGCGCATCGCGGGCCAGGACCAAGCCCTGGGGGCATTGTTAGGGGTGCGGGTGCTGGACCTTTCCAGCGTGATTTTCGGCCCCATGGCCAGCCAGGTGCTGGCCGACTACGGTGCCGAGGTGATCAAGATCGAGCCGCCGCAGGGCGACTCCACGCGCCACACCGGCCCGGCGCTGGAGCCTGGCATGGCTGCAATGTTCATGGGCTCCAACCGCAGCAAGAAAAGTGTGGTGCTGGACCTCAAGCAAGAGCAGGCTCAGGCCGCGCTGCATGCGCTGTTGCAAGGCGCAGATGTGCTCATGCACAGCATGCGCCCGCAAAAGCTGGCCAGGCTCGGGCTCGATCCGGACAGTCTGCGCAAGCAATACCCGCGTCTCATCTATGTGGGCCTGCACGGTTTTGGCGAAGACGGCCCCTATGCCGGGCAGCCTGCATATGACGACGTGATCCAGGGCATGAGTGGCCTGGCCGATCTCATGCAGCGCCAGACGGGCGAGGCCCGCTATCTGCCCACGATTGCGGCCGACAAGACCTGCGCTCTGGTGGCCGCGCATGCGGTGCTGGCGGCGCTCTACCAGCGCGAGCGCAGGGGCGAGGGCAGCTATGTGGAAGTGCCCATGTACGAAACCATGGCGGGCTTCAACCTGGTGGAGCATTTCTACGGCATGCATTTCACACCCGCACAGAGTGGCGCAGGCTATCCGCGCGTGATGGCGCCCTGGCGCAAGCCCTACCGAACGCTGGACGGCCATGTCTGCCTGATGCCCTACACCGATGCGCACTGGCGCCGTTTCTTTGCGGCCGTCGGTCAGCCCCAGCTGGCACAGGACCAGCGCTTTGCCACCCAGGCGATGCGCACCCGCCACATCGCCGAGCTGCTGGAGACGATGAGCGGCTACGTGGCGCAAAAGGACACCGCCTATTGGCTGGCCAGCTGCGAACAGCTGGAGATTCCAGCCGCCCCGGTGACACGCATGGACGATCTGCCCCATGACCCGCACTTGCAGGCCACCGGCTTTTTTGTCGAGAAGAAAGACGCAGCGATGGGGGTTGTGAAATTTCCGCGTTCGTCCGTGCGCATCAACGGCAGCCAGCCACCCATAGGCATGCCCCCGCGCCTGGGCGAGCACACACAGGCATTGCTGCGCGAGGCAGGCTGGGACGACGCGCGCATTGCGGCCTTGCAGTCGAAGGACTGCTGAACAAACAGCATGAAGCGGAGACAGAATGAGCGTGAGCAATTTGATTTCATCCACTGAAAACCGTGCCGCAGCGCTGGCAGACACGCCGCGCATGGGCCAGGGTTTTGTCTGGCAGGACCTGCGCGTAGGCCAGCAACTGCGCACCTTTCGCCGTACGGTGACCGAGACCGATCTGGTCAACTTCATCAACACCACAGGCATGCTCGAGGCGATCTTCATCGAGGACGGCTATGACGGCGGTGCCATTCAGGGCCGCGCGGTGCCGGGCGCGCTCACCTATACCTTGATCGAAGGCTTCATCCTGCAAAGCATGATCCAGGGCACGGGCCTGGCCATGCTCGAGTTGCACCAGAAGATTCTGGCTCCTGTGGTGGTGGGCGACACCATTGAGGCGCTGGTCGAAGTGATCGACATCAAGCCAACGAGCAAAGGCGGTCGCGCAGTAGTGAGCTCGCGGATCGAGGTCTACAACCAACGTCACCAGCAGGTGATGGCCTATACCGCCGTGCGCCTGCTGGCCGGCCGTGGGGCTTAGATCCGCGCTGCCGCGGATGCCGTTGCACCGGTGCGTACTTTCCAGTGCGCCGAGATGAGAAAACTACAGGAGACACAAGATGAGTTATCGATTTTCACGTCGGTCGTCGCTGCTCGCCGTTGCCGCGCCGGCCGTTGCCGCGCTGGCCGTTTGTGGTGCGGCGCAGGCGCAGGACAACTGGCCCAGCAAGCCGATCACGCTGATCGTCCCTTTCCCGCCCGGCGGTCCCACGGATATGGTGGCGCGGGTGCTGGCGCAGCAGGTAGGCCAGCAACTGGGGCAGTCGGTCATCGTGGACAACCGGCCTGGTGCCAACGGCAACATCGGCAATGCGCTGGTGGCCAAGGCGCCAGCCGACGGCTATACCGTGCTCTACAACACTTCTTCGATTGCGCTCAGTTCGTCGCTCTACAAGAAGATGAGCTATGACGTGACCAGGGATCTGCGCCCGGTGGCCTTGACGGCGGTGGTGCCATTGGGGCTTGTCGTCAATCCCAAGGTGCCTGCCAACACCGTGCAGGAGCTCGTGAAGTACGCGCAGGAGCACAAAGGCAAGCTCTCCTACGGCTCGGCTGGCAACGGCAATGTCACGCACCTGGCGGCTTTTCAGGTGGTGCAGCACTACAACATGGATGCAAGTCATGTGCCTTACAAAGGCAGCGCCCCCGCCGACGTGGACCTGGTGGCTGGCCAGATCGATTTCATGACCGACACCATCAATTCGGTGGCGCCTTTCATCAAGGACGGCAGGCTCCGGTTGCTGGCCGTCAGCACGGCCGGACGGATTCCCAATTTCCCCAATGCGCCTACGTTGGCCGAAAGCGGCATGACCGGATTCGAGGCCGGAGCCTGGCAAGGCGTGATGGTGCCCGCCAAAACACCTGTTGCGGTCGTGGAACGCCTGAATGCCGAGCTGATGAAGGCGCTCAAGGATCCGGGAGTGCTGGAGAAGCTGCGCGTGCAGGGTGCGGAGCCGCTGGGGTCTACGTCCAAAGCGTATGGCGACTACATCCAGAGCGAAATCAAGCGCTGGGCAGGCGTTGTCAAAAGCACGGGCGTCTCCCTGGACTGAGAGAAAGCAAGACGATGACCATTCTCGATGGACTGAGCCTGACAGGCATCCCGCCGGAAGGCGAGGCACTGCGCGCCGAGGTGCGTGCTTTTCTGCAGGACGCGGTCAAAGACATTCCTGCGCATGTCCGTGCCAAATCCTGGAGCGGATATGACCCGGCACTCAGTCGCAAGCTGGGTGAAAAGGGCTGGATCGGCATGACCTTGCCCAAGGCTTATGGCGGAGGCGAGCGCAGCGCGTTCGCCCGCTATGTGCTGGTGGAGGAGTGTCTGAACTTCGGTGCGCCTGTAGGTTCGCACTGGATTGCCGACCGCCAGAGTGCGCCGCTGATCCTCAAATATGGTACAGAAGCACAAAAGCAGTTCTACATTCCCAGAGTCTGCCGGGGAGAGGTGTTTTTCTGTATCGGCATGAGCGAGCCCAATGCCGGCTCGGATCTGGCAAGTGTGAGGACTAGAGCGGTTCCCAACGAGCAGGGCTTCTTGCTCAATGGCCAGAAGATCTGGACCACCAACGCGCATCACTGCCAGTACATGATTGCTCTGGTGCGAACCTCCGGCAGTGCCGAGGACCGTCACAAGGGCTTGTCGCAAGTCATCGTGGACCTGACATTGCCCGGTGTGACGGTGCGTCCCATCCAGGATCTATCGGGTGACAGCCATTTCTGCGAGGTTTTTTTCGAGAATGTGCAACTGTCGGCCGATGCGCTGATCGGTGCCGAAGGTCAGGGCTGGGAACAGGTTACCGCCGAACTCGCTTTCGAGCGCAGCGGCCCGGAGCGCCTTTTCTCCAGCATCGTGCTGTTCGATCAATGGCTGCAGTATGCACGTACGCCGCAGGGACGCACCGAGTCCGGCATGCGGCTTGCGGGCAAGGTGCTGACGCAACTGGCACCGCTGCGCGCGATGTCGGTATCCGTGCAGCAGAAGCTGACCCAGGGAGCAAGTCCTGTCGTCGAAGCCGCGCTGGTCAAGGAGCTGGGCACGACACTGGAGCAGATGATCCCGGCAGCCATTGCCGAGGAGCTGTTTGCCCGGCCGGCCGAGGATGTACCGGTGGAGCTGCTGCTGACGCTCAAGTACGTCACTGAAGCTTCTCCCTCGTTTTCCTTGCGCGGTGGCACGCGTGACATTCTGCGCGGCATGATCGCCCGTGGACTGGGTTTGCGCTGATCGGAGACAAGTTCATGAGCAATAACGATTTGTTTGCAGATGCCGCGCGCAAGGTGCTGGCAGACTGGTGCACCCCTCAGGTGATTCGCGAGATCGAGAGCGCCGGTAGCCGCTCGGTGGCCGTCGCCCGGCTATGGCAGCAGCTGGAGGAAACCGGCCTGGCCGATGCCTTGCTGGCCGAAGAAGAGGGCGGCGCCGGTCTGGGCTTGGGTGAGATATTTGGCGTGCTGGAGCAGTGCGGAGCCCATGCCCTGCCTCTGCCTCTGGGAGAGACCATGCTGGCACGGGCCATGCTGGCGCAGGCGGATATGGCTTGCCCGGCCGGCAGCATTGCGCTGGCGCAGGGTACGGTGCAGGCCGATGGAGGTTTGCATTGCGCGCTGGTGCGAGGCGGGCAAGTAGCGGACTCGGTGCTCGTTCAATTGCCAGAAGAAGCCGGGGTCTGGTATCTGCTGAGCGTGTCAAAGGCTGGGCTTGCGCCACACGCTATGGCACTGGACGCGTCGCTGACCTGGTCGCCAGAGCAGTTGCGGGCCGCCGGCGTCATCCGGCAAGGGCCGCAATTCGATGCCCGGAGCCTGCAGGCCGCCGTGGTGGCCGCGCAGATGGCGGGGGCCATGCGTGAGGTGTTCCAGCGCAGCTTGCAATATGCGAACGAGCGTCAGCAGTTTGGGCGTGCTATCGGGAAGTTCCAGGCGATCCAGCATCAGCTGGCAGTCATGAGCGAGCATGTGTTTGCCGCCCGCATGGCGGCTCAGCTCGGTTGCAGCGGTGACGGCATCGAGCCTGACAGATTGCGTGTGGCCGTTGCCAAGGCACGCTGCAGCGAGGCGGCTTTGGTGGTCACGGAGCTTGCGCATGCGATTCATGGTGCGATTGGCTTCACCGAGGAATATGACCTGCAGCTGTTTACCCGCAGACTGCATGCATGGCGCCTGACGGCCGGCAGCGAAGCCTATTGGCAGGCATTGGCCGGACAGGCCCTGATGTCGCACGAGGGCATGACACTGGATCTGATCCGGCGGATCACCGATGTCGAGGCCCTGGCTTGAAGCAGCTCAACAACTATGGAGACCTGGAACATGGCATTTCTGAATATTGAACGCGATGGCGGTATCTTGACCGTCACCATGAATCAGCCCGAGACACGCAATGCGCTGACCGGCAATACGGCGGTGGCGGAATTCGTGCAGCTCTGCGCAGACGTGCGCCTGGACGCCAGCGTGAAGGTGCTGATCCTGACCGGCGCCGGCTCTATTTTCAGCTCCGGCGGCAATGTCAAGGACATGAGACGCTATTTCGATGACGCACTCACTCCCGACATGATTCGCGAGGAATACCGCCAGGGCATTCAGCAAATTCCAAATGCCCTCTACCAGCTGGATGTTCCTGTGATCTGCGCGGTCAACGGCCCGGCCATCGGCGCGGGTCTGGATCTGAGCTGCATGTGCGATATCCGGATTGCATCGGAGAATGCCACTTTTGCGGAGAGCTTTGTTCGTGTGGGCATTGTTCCCGGTGATGGCGGGGCCTGGTTGCTGCCGCGTGTGGTGGGGATGTCAAAGGCCAGCGAAATGGCTTTCACGGGAGAGGCGATCAGCGCAGGCCAGGCATTGGCCTGTGGTCTGGT
Source organism: Comamonas sp. HJ-2 (assembly GCF_053615495.1). NCBI lineage: Bacteria > Pseudomonadati > Pseudomonadota > Betaproteobacteria > Burkholderiales > Comamonadaceae > Comamonas > Comamonas sp. HJ-2. The sequence continues at coordinate 130,480 of NZ_JBSIFD010000013.1, forward strand.
GAGCCAGATCGTGCCTCCGGATGAACTGCTGCCGGCAGCCAGGGCATTGGCACTCAAGATTGCTGCCAATCCGGGCGGGGTGATGCGCATGACCAAACGTTTGCTGCGCGAGGGCCAGAGCGCCACGCTGGCTTCGCTGCTGGAAATATCGGCCGGGTATCAGGCAATTGCCCATAAAACGGCCGATCATCGTGAAGCCGTGACGGCCTTTGTCGAGAAGCGGGCTCCCCGCTTCTCATGAGCTGGCAGGTTTGCGTAGGCAGACCAGGTAACAAAGACAGCAAGGGCGCATTTTGCGCCCTTGCTTGTTTTGGCGAAGGCAGCAGCGCCTTGCTTGCTGAGATGATGTTTCGGGTCGGCCAATCCAGCGACGTAATCCCTTGATAATACTAATTACATTGTGTTGCTATTTGCGCTAGGCGAGCGACGCAGCAAGCGGTGGCCCCATTTCATGTATCGGAGTGGCCGCTTTGCCGGCTATTTACTTTTCTATGGAATGGATGAAAGCGATGAGATTGACCAAGCTGAACATTGGTGCCCGACTGGGCCTGGGGTTCGCAGTGGTGTTGGCATTTGCCGTGGTGATCACGGTTATCGGCATCTGGCAGCTGCACTCGGTGGGCAAGGCCACGCAGCAGATGATGCAGGAGCCGCTGACCAAGGAGCGCCTGATCAGCGACTGGAACAGCAATGTCAGCGTGGCGGTGGCTCGCACCACGGCCATCGCCAAGAGCAGCGACGCAAGTCTGGTGCAGTTTCTGGCGGCGGATGCGGCCGCCACTACCAAGAGCACAGCCAATGTGCTAAAGCAGATCGAGCCCCTGATCACCCAGCCTGCGGAACGCGAGATCCTGGACAAGATCATGCAGGTGCGCAAAACCTATATTGCAAGCCGCGACAAGGTCAGTCAGCTCAAGGCCGACGGCATGGCCGAAGAGGCTGAGTCCACGCTGATCAACAGCTATGTGCCGGCCGCCCAGGGCTATCTGAAGCTGCTCGGCGAGCTGCTGAACCTGCAGCGCGCCAGCCTCGACGCCAAGGCGGCAGAGGTGGAGCAGATCGAGAGCAGCAGCAGGACGTACTTCCTGGTTCTGGCCTTGCTGGCTCTGGCCATCGGCACCGTCAGCGCCTGGCGTCTGACGCAAGGCATCACCGCTCCGCTCAAGCATGCGGTCGGCGTGGCCCGCCGCGTGGCCGATGGTGATCTCACGGCCCGGATCCATGTGAGCAGCAGCGATGAAACCGGGCAGCTCATGCAGGCCTTGCACGATATGAATACCAGCCTGGATAGGCTGGTGGGGCAGGTGCGTCAAGGCACGGACAGCATTGCCACAGCGTCGGGCCAGATTGCGGCGGGCAACCATGATCTGTCTGCGCGCACGGAAGAGCAGGCCAGTTCCCTGCAGCAGACCGCTGCCTCCATGGAGCAGCTCACTTCCACGGTCAAGCAAAACGCCGATAACGCCAGTCAGGCCAATCAGCTGGCGCTGTCAGCCTCCGATGTGGCCGTCAAGGGCGGCATGGTGGTGTCGCAAGTGGTGGAGACCATGGGGGCCATCAGCCAGTCCTCGCGCAAGATTTCCGACATCATCGGCGTGATCGACAGCATTGCTTTCCAGACCAATATCCTGGCGCTGAACGCCGCCGTGGAAGCGGCCCGTGCCGGCGAACAAGGTCGCGGCTTTGCCGTCGTGGCATCGGAAGTGCGCTCTCTGGCCGGTCGCAGCGCTGAAGCGGCCAAGGAAATCAAGCAGCTGATTCAGGCCTCGGTCACCAAGGTGGAAGAGGGCAGCGCGCAGGTCAGCCAGGCCGGTCAGACCATGGATGAAATCGTCAGCAGCGTGCAGCGCGTGACGGACATCATGGGTGAGATTACAGCCGCCAGCCATGAGCAGACCAGCGGCATCGAGCAGATCAACCGCGCGGTGGCCGAGATGGATCTGGTGACCCAGCAGAATGCCGCTCTTGTGGAAGAGTCCACCGCTGCTGCGCAATCCATGCAGCAGCAGACCAGCGACCTGTCGCAGATGGTCAGCGTCTTCCGCCTCAAGAGCGCCTGATTCTGAAGAACGACCGGGACCGAGGCCTAAAGGTCTGTCCGCGGCAGTACAGGAGGCTGTATGCCTTCTGGCTGCCGCCCCATCCCTGGCATGTCGAATATGGCCGAAACACTCCGGCACCATCACGCCTGAAAGCAGGCATGAGTCTTTAGATATAGGCAGTCCAGCAGATTTCTGCTTGCGGTACTGGAGACAGCGAGACCTCCGAGAGGCCGGACAGCAAGACGAGCCAAAGCGGTCGGATAGCTTAACGGCAGCAATTGAGCAAAAAGGAGCCTTCTTACGACGGTGGATGCTGCGGCAGCAAACCGATTGCTGTCGTTCGAGATACTGCAGTTAATGTCAGCTTTTCCTGAAACCTCTCATCCTGGACAGGCCTATTGATCATTTCAGGCCGGCTGCTGCTGTGTGGTGCAATGGATACCGCCACCGCCAGCTGCGATTGCGTCAATGTTGAGTTGCACGATGTCGCGCCCGGGAAATTGCTCACGCAGGATCGCTTTCGTGTTGCGATCGGCTTGCGCATGACCAAACTCAGGGCATAGCACCGCGCCATTGCATACATAAAAGTTGATATAGCCTGCGGCAAAGTCCTTGTTCTCATACTGCGGTCGAACATGGTCAGGCCCTGGCATGGTCACGACCTTTAATGGAAGACCGCGCACATCCGTGGCCTTGCGCAGGATTTCGAGATGGCGCCTGGTGACCGTGTGCTCGGGCGAGGACGAATCGCTTTCATAGCCAGCCACCACCACACCGGGCGCGCAAAAGCGGGCATAAAAGTCGGTATGGCCATCGGTGATGTCTTGACCGGCAATACCGGGCAACCAGATGACTTTCTCGATGCCCAGCACTCGGCGCAGCTCTTTTTCACATTGCGCCTTGCCTACGCCAGGGTTGCGGTTGGCGTTGAGAACGCAGCTTTCCGTAATGATGGCCGTGCCGCGGCCATCGAATTCGATTCCGCCTCCTTCCAGCACGAGGGAGCTTTCCAGAACGGGGACGCCCGCGCGCCCTGCGACGAAGCCCGCCACCAGCGCATCGTCCTCGTAGTCCTGCTTTTCACCCCAACCATTGAAGTTGAAGTTCACACCGGCTAATGATCCGCCAGCCTTTTTCACGAAGACTGCCCCCGTGTCGCGCATCCAGAGGTCGTCTATGGGCTGCACCACCAGCTTGACCTTGTTGCCGCACAACCGCGCCGCTAGGTCGTAGTCTTCCTCGTTGACCAGCATGTGAACGGGTTCAACACTGGCAATCGCTTGTGCGATGCGTGCCAGGTTTGCCTGCGCGCCCGATTTCAGACGTTTGCCCCACACGTCGTCATTGGCGCCAAAGGCCATCCAGGTGGCAAAGTGGCGCTCCCCTTCGTCAGGCATGCGCCAGCTACCGGCCGCCAGAGCTGGCAATCCATGCATGCCAGAGGCTGTGCCCGCTGTCAGGCCAAGAGCTGCATTCAGGAAATGTCGTCGTTGCATATGGCTCACCCAGTCTTAGATGATTTCCTGTTGCGTGGTGCAATGGATGCCGCCGCCACCGGCAGCGATCGGGTCGATATTGATCTGGATCACCGCGCGTCCTGGGTACAGCTGTGCATATATTTCCTTGGCAATCGAATCAGCTTTCGCATCCCCGAATTCGGGCAAGAAAATGGCGCGGCTGCTTGCATAGTAGTTGATGTAGCCAGCGGCGAAAGTGTCCGGATTATTTCCCGGGCGAATCTGGCCGGGTCCATCAACAACGACGATTTTTAGCGGCTGATTGTCGGCATCGGTGGCACTTCGCAAGATATCCAGGTGTTGCCTGGTCAACGCATACTCATAGGAGTCAGGGTTCATGTCGCGGTGAGCAACCACCACGCCGGGACGTACAAAGCGAGCATAGAAGTCCGTGTGGGCATCAGTGATGTCCTTGTTCCTGATGCCGGGCAACCAGATGACCTTGCGAATACCCAGCAAACGGTGTAACTCTGTTTCGCAATCGGCCTTGCTCCAGCCAGGATTGCGATTGCTGTTCAGCACACAGCTTTCCGTGATGATGGCCGTGCCCTTTCCGTCAACCTCCAGTGCTCCGCCTTCAAGTACCAGACGTGTGGCAAGCAGCGGCAATTTCACATGGGCACTGACCACATCGGCGACCAGGCCGTCATGGTCAAACTGCTGCTTTTTCCCCCAGCCATTGAAATTGAACTTCACACAGGCCCGCTCGCCATTGGGCTTGCGTACAAAGACGGGGCCAGTGTCGCGCATCCACAGATCGTCAAGTTGGGCGGGAATCAGCGTGACACGCGGATCAAGCAACTGCCGCGCATTTTCGAGTTCACTCTGGCGAACCAGCATGTTGACGGGTTCGTAGGCTGCAATGGCGTTGGCGATGCGCGCCAGTGCCAGTTGAATCTGCGGTACTTGCGCACGTGTCCAGATGGCGGTCGAGGCGCCATACGCCATCCAAGTCGCCTTGTGTGCTTCAGCCTCGTCGGGCATATGCCACTCCTGGCCCTGATTGCTGGTGCTGCCGTTGTCCAAAGGCGGAGTGACCAGGTTGGTGTCTGGACCGCTATCACTGCCTCCGCCACACGCCGCTAGCAAACCCAACATTGCCATCGCGCTGCCACCCGACGCGCAACCACGCATGAAATATCGACGTGTACTCATCACTCATCCTTATCAATCAAAAGAATCAATTGGGGGGAATTTGCCCCGCATCGCAATGGACGGCATTGTGGATGGGGTGTCGCATGAGGAAAAATGATATGATTTTGTGGAACTTATTAAGTTTTCTCACATGTCAGAGCATCGCATTCCTTCTCTGAAGTTGTTGATGGGGTTTGAGGCTGCAGCCCGACATGGCAGTTTCTCGCGTGCGGCTGACGAACTGCATGTGACACAGTCGGCCATCAGCCATCAGGTGCAGCAGCTGGAAGAGCAGGTCATGCAGCCGTTGTTCCGCCGGGCAGGGCGGGGAGTGGAACTAACCGTCGCAGGTGAAGTGCTGCTGCGCAGCGTTCAACGTACACTGACCGTTTTGCGCAGTGGCCTTGGAAGAATCGCCACGTACCTGGATCCGGGATTGGTGGTGCTGGTATGCCCGGCACCCTTGCTACATGGCTGGTTGCAGCCAAGATTGCGAGAACTGCAAGCTCAACTGCCCGAGCTATGTCTGCTGCTGTCCGTGGATGAGAGTGCCCGTTTTGTCGACGAAATCGATGTTGATATCGCTATCGGCAACAGGCCTCTTTTGCAGCCTGGCTTGCAGGAAATACCACTATTGCACGATGAATGGGTACTCGTCGCGAACACCGATCTGGCACGGAAGTTAGCCATAGTGCCGCAGACACAGCATCATTTGCATGCGGATCTGATCTGTCTGGAAGAGAGTCTGACGAGTGACGTGACTGCTCCGCTGTTCCTGGGGCCGCTAGCACGCTTCAGGAAGCGAGCCATTTATGACGACGCTCGACTCATGATCGAGGCTGTTCTGGAAGGCGCCTGTATTGCTTGCCTGCCGCGTCTATTGGTAGACGCCAGCCTCGCACGCGGTCAACTGCAAATACTTTCGGAATATCCGCGCTTGCCTGGCGCTACCTGGTGGTTGTCGGGGATGGAGAAGCAGGCGCGTTCGGAAATTGTCCTGCAGGTATTCGACTGGTTACGTGCCCAGAGTGCTGAGCTTCATTCCTAGGCTTGGGGCATTCGAGATTTGATACATCCGATGATGTTCCACAATGAAGACCGCCACTGAGTCCAAGTGCGTTGATGACTGAATTTGCTCGTGCGCAGACAAGCAAATACCAATGAGCTCCGGCTCGAAGTCGAGAATCGGCGGCCTGCCCTTGCCTTCGTTTACTGACGGCGTACTTGAGTCAGCAACTGCTTGCAGTTCACATCGTCGTCAGCGGCAGGTACGGTCAGCGGTACCAAAGCCAGTGCCGCTGGTGCAAAAACGGCAGCAGCCACTGCAGCGCCGGCACGGGCTGCCAGGGGGCCTGGCTCCAGGCCCACATCGGGCTTGGCAAAGCTGCCGCGCACATAAAGTGGCGTGCGCAACGAAAAGAACTTCCACTTCAGCGATTCGGGGACGATGCGCAGATTGAGCTGTTCCTGCGCCAGATTGATCTCGCCCGTGGCCTCAACAACGGCTTCTGTGGTGGCCAGCTTGGCCATGCGTGGGCGGGCAATGCCTTGTTGCACATTGAAGTCGGCCACGGCACAGCGCAGCTGAACTTCCTTGTCACTGCCAAACAGCTTGGCGATGACGATGGAGCCTACGTTCAGCCCCGCGAGGTCCAGCAGTTGCGAGCTGAAAGTGCCGTCGCGTACAAACAGGCGTAGCGAGCCATTGCCCGTGCCCAGCCACTGTGCTAGCGACTCGCCCTGTCCGGTGAGCGCGACTGCGCCATCGAGCCGGCCCAGGCTTTTTTTCATCTTTTCAATCGTGGGAAACAGCGCGGAGAGCTTGAGCGACTGCACCTGTGCGTTGAGTTTGGCAGCAACGGGCTTGGCATGGCTGTCCACGCTGGCATCGATATTCAGCGTGCCTTCGGCGAGGCCGAACTTCAGTGGCGAGAGGGTGAGTCTGCCGTTGTCGAGCAGCGCATGCACGCTGAGGTTTTGCAGGGGCAGAGCTTCGGGCCGCAGAATATGGCTGCTTTCATAGCGCAGGTCGAGATCCATCTTGTCCCAGTTCTCGGTCTGGAACCGGACTTGTGGCAGTACCTTGCCGTTGACGGGTTGGGGCTTGTCGGGGCTGCCGGACGGGGCTGCGCCTATGACCGGTCCCAGATCCACCAGTCGCAGTTGTTTGGAGTGCAGCTGTGCCGTCAGCTTTGGCCGAGGCTGGGCGGAGCGGTATTGGAGATCGCCACGCAAATCGCTCTGACCCAGCTTGCCCTGAAACTTTTCGTACTGCCAGACGGCCTTGCCCGGCGCTAGGCTGCCGATCAGACGGCCGCTGGTCTCGAACGGCGGAGTGGCGGGCAGCAGCAGGCCGCTGAGCTCGAACAGGTCGGCCATGCTCTTGCCGCGTATCTGAACTTGAAAGTCCAGTCCGTCCAGTGTCTTGGGATTGTCGAGAATCCCCTCGGCAAACGCTTGCAGGCTGCCGGCCTTGGCCGATATGCGCAGCGGAAAGCGCAGCCTGTCCTGACGTAGATCCAGTACCGGTCCCGACAGACCCTGGGCCTGAATCTGCGCGCGGGTCTTGCCTTGATGCAGATAGCCGGCGAGGCCGAAGCGCACACCATAAGGTTGATCGGCGCTGACCGGTCTGCGCAGCGTGTCGAAACGGGCGCGTACGGCCATGTTCTTGACGGCGTCGGACCAGCCCAGAACGCCGTCGCTGATGCGCAGCTGGCCTATTTCAAAACTCCACTTCGGGCCGCTGCTTGCGGGCTTGTCAAATGTCCAGTTGTTCTCGCCCTTGTCGTTGCGGGCCAGCACCATATCCGGAGCCTGCAACAGCAAGGAGTCGAGTTGTACATGGCGCGCCAATAGTGGCCAAAGGCGCAGGCTGGCCGTGGCATTTGCTGCGGTGATCATGGTGCGAGCATCGCGCTCGGGCGGTTGCCGGCCGGCATCTGCTATGGCGTCGTCGTCATCTACGCTCGTCTTTTTCTCGTTCGCTACCTGGTCTTGCTCGGGCAGGCGACCGTTATTGAGCTCCTTGGGTGTCGCAGGCAATACCGGCTGTTTGTCATCAGCTTTTTCAGGTGCCTGCCGAACCAGCCAGCCCTGGGGCTGCGAAAGTGTCAGATCGCTGGCATGCAGCACCACTCCGGGCACCCAGTGGCGCCAGCCCGTATCGAGGGGCTGTGGCCAGGTCCATTGCAGCTGCAGGTCACCGTTGATGGCAAAGTCGCGGCCCGCGGAAGTGCTGACTTTTTCATTGATCCATGGCCTGAGCTTGTTCCAGTCCATGAAGGCAATCAGCAGTGCCGCTGCCAGAATCAAGGCCAGCAGCAGCGCCATCGCAATGGCCGCCCAGCGCAGCCAGTGGCGCGTCAGGCGCTGATGTGCAGGATTTGGTTCAGAGGCTGAAGTGCTGGCGTTATCGACCATGGCGGTTGCATCCTTTTGCCACATGCTATTACGCATAGAGGTACTGCCTCGTCATCCAATTGCCTGACGCATGCAGGTCCGCATGCTATGAGTTCAGAAGTTTCCACACCGGTCGAGGAAACGGTGCAGCAGCTCGAAGCCTCCTTGTGTTGTGGGCGCAATCGTCTGAAGCAATGGCTACAGCGCTTCAAGAAATGCAGCTCCACTCCGCAAGAGACTTCAGCATCGACTTTCTGGCGCTTGTGCTTCTCCAGCGCGCGTCGTACCAGTGCAGTCAAACGGCAAGATTGCCGATGGACCAGGAAACACCGGTATCGAAGTTCGCCTTCAGCTCGTCCGCTGCATGTTCCAGCTCGGTCAGAAACATTTCCATTGCGGCTGCCATCGCATAGCCGGTGCGCTGATAAGCGCAGCTGTGCAGCAGCGAACCGGCATCGTGCAACGCACGCCAGCTCAGACGCTCGGCTGCCATGTCTTCCGCCACATTGTCCGGCAGCATGAAGGCCAGTGCCTGGCCGCTTGCCACCAGGCGACGGGCCATAGGGATGCTGCTGGTCTCCACCAGCGGCTGGATCCGGCTCAGCGCACCGTCGCCCAGACGCTCGAGCATGCTGCGCAACTCCATGTCGGGATTCATCATGATCAGCGGATAGGCCAGGCAGTCACGCAGACGCAGCAGCCGCGGACGCATCCGCAGAGGGTGATCCGGAGCCATCACCACGCCCAGGGGCTGTGCCCAGGAGCGCATCTCCTCGACACCGGCAGGAGGTGTTCGGCGCAGGCAGTAGGCCACATCGATCTCGCCCTGAGCCACATGGCGCAGCAGCTCTTCACCGATTCCGGCGCGCACGCTGAAGGTGATATCGGGATAGCGTTGATGCATTGCCGCAATCACCTGAGGCACGAGGTATTCGGCCGTCGCGTGGGGAACACCCACGCTGACATGCCCATGTCGCAAGGCATTCAGATCTTCGACCTGGGCCAGGGCATTGTCAAAGTCTCGCTGACTGCGCCTGACTGCTGCCAGCACGATCTCGCCCGCCACGGTCAGCTGCATGCCTCTGGGCAACCGGTCGAACAGAGGCTGACCGACCTGCGCTTCGAGATTGAGAATCTGCTGGTTGACCGCTGCGGCGGTCAGGTGCAGCGTCACCGAGGCCTTTCGCACCGAGCCTCGGCGCGCCACCTCGTCAAAGCACCGAAAGGCTTGTGAAATCGCTGGCATGCGCTGAGTGTAAAGTTTTTTCTGACATCTCTTAAAAAACAATCAGCTATTCCTGACGCTGACGAACTCCTAGAGTGGCAGCCATCAATCCCTCAAGTCACAGAAAGAACCCCATGGCTACCACCGTTGACCAGGTCACCCAACGCCGACGCGGCACAGGTCTTATCGCTCATGACAGCGCTCTCAGCGCCGGCGGCTACACATTGATCGCCCCCCAGACGGCCGATGGACATGTCTACCTCATAAATATCCACGGTCAGGTGGCGCATGAGTGGAAGCTGCCCGTGCGCGCCGGTCGCCATGCCGTCATCCTGCCTAACGGCAATCTGGGCTACAACGGCAACCACCGTGAATCGCCTGATCTCTATGCGCCATGGTCCATGTGGCACGGCGGTGATTTCTACGAGGTCAGGCCCGACGGGGAGGTGGTCTGGCGCTATGAAGACCCGACACACCACCATGACGCACAGTGGCTGTCCAATGGTCATCTGCTCTATGCAGCCTGTGCCCCTGTTCCCCAGGGCTTTGCCGAACGGGTGCCCGGCGGCACCTCCCTTGGTGCTGATGAGCTGATGTATGGCGATGTGATCCGCGAGGTGGACCGCTCGGGCCGGCTGGTCTGGGAGTGGAAGGCCTGGGAGCATCTGGAGCCCGAGGACTTCCCCATTCACCCGGGCTTCGGCCGCTATCACTGGCCCCTGGTCAACGGACTCGGGCTGGCCGCCGATGGGACGGTGCTCATGAGTCTGCGCACGACCTCGGGAATCATTGGCGTGGACAAGTCCAGCGGCAAAGTGAAGCTGCATATCCCACCTTCGGTGGTCTCGCACCAGCATGCTCCGGTTCCGCTGGCAAACGGCCATGTCCTGACCTTTGACAACGGCAACTTCCGCCAGGGAGCCCATGTGGCTTTCTCGCGTGTGCTGGAGATAGATCCTGTTTCCCACGAGATCGCATGGAGCTACCAGGACGAGATGGTCAACGCCTTCTACACCGCCTTCATGGGCAGCGCGCAACGTTTGTGGAACGGCAACACGCACATCACGGAGTCCGCCACCGGACGATTGTTTGAGGTGACGCCGCAGGGCGAGCTGGTCTGGGAATTCATCCTGCCCTGGTTCGGCGAGTATCCCGATGCCGCTGCACGCCGCACAGGTCCGGGGCGCGTGAACACGGTGTTCCAGACATGGCGCTATCAGGCAGAGCAACTGCCCTGGCTGTCCCGCTGAGCCATTCCAGTCCCAGCAGAAAGATCATCATGCAAATACGACGCAGACAGTTTGCAGCCTGGGCGCTGGGCGCCCCGCTACTGCAGCAGCTATCACTGGCAAGTCAGGCGGCTGCCCAGCCCTGGCCTGCCCAGGCACTGACGGTGGTGGTTCCCTTCGCGCCCGGAGGCAGTGTGGATGTGGCCGCCAGGCTGGTCATGCCGCGTCTGGCAGAGCGCCTGGGCCAGCCCGTGATCATCGAGAACATGGTCGGGGCATCGGGGACCATTGCAACGCAGCGTGTCATCAAGGCCAGACCCGATGGCTATACCTTGCTCTTCGGAGTGGCCAGCTCGGTGCTGATCGCGCCCATGATCTCGCCGACCAAGTTTCGCTACGACGGTCTGCAGGAGCTGAAGCCCGTGGCACCTGTAGCCTCTTCGGTCTTTGTGCTGCTCGCACGCCCGGGACTAGCTGCGGGCAGTGCGGACGACTTCATTGAACTTGCGCGCCAGAAGCCGGGGCGACTGACCCTGGGCACCGATGGCATCGGAACCAGCCTGCACCTGACGGGGGAGCTGATTCAGCAGATGTCCGGTATCGATCTGGTACATGTTCCCTACAGGTCTGGTCCGCAGGTGCTGACCGAGCTGGCGGGTGGTCAGATCGACCTTGCCGTGCTGCCTGTTGCGCTGGCTCAACCGTTTGTGCTGGAGGGCAAGGTCAAGGCATTGGGCGTGACATCCCGCCAGCGTCTGATCACGCTGCCCCAGGCGCCAAGTCTTTCGGAGACGCCGGCCCTTCGCAATCTGGAAGTCGAGGCCTGGCAAGGCTTGCTGGCTCCCGCTCATACAGATGCCCGTATCGTGAAGCGTCTGGCCGATGAAGTCGCGATCCTGCAAGCGGACCCCGAGATGGTCAGAAAACTGACGGAAGCAGGTTTCAAGCCCATGCGCATGGGGCATCCTCAGTTCCTGGCCTATCTGGAGCAGGAGAAAAGAGTTCTGGAGAACACCATTCGCAAAGCCAATATCCGAACAGATTAGCCGGCGCGAAGTCGCATCACGGTCTGACCAGGGCCCATGCGGCCACGAAAGCCAGGAGCCGGGCCAGCCACTAAAATCCCGCGCCATGCATAACTCCCACGATCCCAAGGTTCTGCCGGTGCGCGATGGCGTCAGCCCTAGCTGTGTGGTCTTGCCCTCCCAGGGCGGGGGCCTGCTGATCGACTTTCTGTGCGAACGCTTGCCCGCTGTCGGGCGCGCAGACTGGCTGCGCCGCATGGCAACTGGTCAAGTGGTCAGCGAAGCGGGAGACAAGGCCGGTCCGAATGCTGCATTCATGCCGGGGCTGCGCTATTACTACTATCGCGAACTGGAGGCCGAGCCAGAGATTCCGTTCGCGGCTGAAGTCATCCATCGCGATGCGCATCTGCTCGTTGCGGACAAGCCGCATTTTCTGCCTGTGGTGCCAGCCGGCCACTATCTGCAGAACACGCTGCTGGTGCGGCTAAGGCGCGAGTTCGACCTGCCCGAGCTGTCGCCGATTCATCGCATCGATCGCGACACTGCGGGGCTGGTGGTGTTTTCGGTGCAGCGCGCCACACGCGGCATCTATCAAGGGCTGTTCAGGGACAGGGCCATTCACAAGGTCTACGAGGCCGTGGCGGCTTACCGCGCGGAGCTGAGCTTTCCGCGCGAGCACGCGAGCCGCATGGAGGAGAGTGGCCATTTCTTTCGCATGCATGAGGTGGCTGGCGAACCCAATAGCCGCACCCTGATGGAAATCATCGAGCACAACAGCGCCTGGGCGCGCTACCGGCTCATTCCGGTTTCGGGCAAGCGCCATCAGCTGCGTGTGCATATGGCGGCGCTGGGTCTGCCGCTCAGGGGCGATGCCTTCTATCCCGTGGTCAACGACCCGGAGCCGGGCGACTATTCCAGGCCCTTGCAGCTGTTGGCGCGCAGCCTGGCCTTCGATGATCCCCTGACTGGACAACGGCGCGAGTTCACCAGCCGGCGCAGCCTGCAGGCGCTGCCGCGCGACTGAGCGCAGTCCTGTCCGACCCTTGCCAGGTCAGGGGAAACGCCGAGTGCTGCAGTTTATCGGACAAAACTGTCCGATAATTGGCGCCATGTCTACCACCCGTCCTCCATCCGCCGAACGCCGCGCCCAGTTGTTGGACGCGGCCGATGCCGTGTTTGCCGAGCATGGCGTGACCGCACCCCTGGATCTCATCGTCGAGCGTGCCCAGGTGGGCCGTGCCACGCTGTATCGTCAGTTTCCGGACCGTCGCGCCATCATGCTGGCGCTGCTGGAGCGCTCGGTCGAGAAGACCCGCGCCGCCGCAGCCGCCTGGAAGGACGACGACCAGGCCTTCTTCAAGCTGCTGGCTCTGGTGGGCGAGCGCATTGCTGTGTCCGCCACGCTGGTGGACTATTGGCGTACGGTGGACCAGAGCGATGCAGAAGTCATTCATGCTCGCCAGCAGATGTGGCTGGTGTTCGAAGAGCCCATGAAGCGTGCGGTGGCCAAGGGCCTGTGCAAGCAGACCTTGAATGCCAAGGATCTGTCCCTGGTGTTCGGCATGCTGGGCGGTGCCCTGCGTGGTGAAACGCCCGCTCAACGCAAACAACTGGCGCGTCGTGCCTTGCAAATCATTCTGGACGGAATCAAGGCCTGAGGTTTATGAGTCAAGCTGCAGCACAAGCCACGGGGGCTCAAGCCAATCAAGAAGGCCCGAAACCTCCCAGCAGCCAGGCTTCAGCTTCTCCAGCCATTGCGCAGGGGCCCGTCATCCTGCTGCGCCGCCCGCCAGACTGGGCCGAGCATGAAAAGCCCGCGCTGCCCGGCTCGCCGGCCATGCCCCATCACGAGCCCTGGATCCGCGTCTGCTATGGGCTGATTGCGGTCCTGGTCGGGCTGACCGGCGGCCTGGGCAATGCCTTGTTCACCGCCAATTTGCCCACGATTCAGGGACAGATGGGGCTGACCTCGGTCGAGGCCGCCTGGCTGACGGGCGCCTACGTCATGTTCAATATGACGGCTAATCTGCTGGTCTATAAATTCCGCCAGCAGTTCGGCATGCGCCTGTTCACCGAGATCGGCCTGGGTTGCTACGCGACGCTCAGCGTGCTGCATCTGCTGCTGGGCAGCTACGACAGCCTGATTCTGCTGCGTGCGGCCAGCGGCCTTGCAGCGGCGACCTGCTCCTCGCTGAGCACGCTCTACATGCTGCAGTCGGCACCGCGCACCTATGTGCTCAAGATGCTGGTGATCGGCGTGGGCGTGGTCCAGCTGGCCACGCCGCTGGCCTGGATTCTGTCGCCGGGTCTGCTCTATAACAGCGAGTGGCACAACCTCTATCTGTTTGAAGCCGGTCTGGCGCTGATGTCCTTTGCCGCCGTGGTGCTGCTCAAGCTGCCCTCGGGCCTGTACATCAAGACCTTCGAGAAGCTGGACTTCGTCACCTTCTGCCTGATGGTTCCGGGTCTGGGCCTGTTGATTGCGGTGCTGGTCCAGGGCTACTCGCGCTGGTGGTTCGATACGCCGGGGCTGGCCTGGATGCTGGTGGCGGCGATCGCGCTGCTCAGCGTCGCGCTTTACATCGAACACCATCGTGCCAACCCCATGTTCCACACGCGCTGGTTCGCGCAGATGCCGACGATCCGTTTCGTGATCGGAGCCATCTTGCTGCGCTTTCTTACGGCCGAGCAAAGTTACGGCGTGGTGGGGTTGATGCGCACGTTGGGCATGACATCCGACCAGATGCAGCCGCTATTCATGGTGATTCTGCTGGGGACGCTTATAGGCATTGCGTTGTCTGCTATTACTTTTGGTGTTCCCAATATGGGCAAGCAGATCGTGGTGGCGATTGCGCTGTTTGCCGTGGCAGCGTTTCTCGATCACCACCGCAGCAGCGTGGACCGTCCTTCGGACTTTTTCTTCAGCCAGTTTCTGCTGGCGGTGGGCTCGGGCGTCTTCATGGGCCCGCTGATGCTGACCGGCATCATCCAGGGACTGAAGTTCGGCGCCAACCACATGCTCACCGCCGTGGTCACGATTTCCATGACGCAGGCCATGGGCGGCTTGCTGGGTTCGGCCTTGCTGAGCACTTACCAGACCTACCGCGAGCAGATCTACTCCGTGGCCCTGGTGGCGCAGATGGACCCGACCGACCCCGTGGTGGCCGAGCGGCTCAAGATACAGAACCAGATCTACGGCAAGGTGACGCCCGATCCTGCCATGCGCGCCAACCAGGGAACGCTGCAGCTGTCGCAGATCGTGCGGCGCGAAGCCAATGTCAGGGCCTATAACGATGTGTTTGCGCTGACGGCCGCCATCGCCTTGCTGTATCTGCTCTGGAGCCTGGGAGCCTCGGCGCGCGTGCGCCAGGCTGCCGCCATGGTGCGCGCCATGACAAGGCAAAGCGGCAACCAGGTGGCGGCAGCCGCCGGGACCGACGGTACGCCCCAGCGCGCACCTTCGGTGGCGCCGGTTGTAGAGCCTGAGGCAGCGAACGCCCATGAGCCCGATGTATCGCAGCGTGTCACGGTGGTGGTGCAGCCCACGGCCACCGATGCCTATGGCGATGTGGAAGAGGGCGCTCGGACCGAGTCCGCCAGTCCGGCGCGCACCGTGGTGATCGAAGGCGTGGAGGCCAGGCGCCTGGCTGCCGCGGCGCAGGCTGCCGAGACTCGCGAGCAGGCCGTGCTGGCCAGCCGCGATCCCCTGCAGGACAACGCCCAGGCGCTCGAACTCGAGGCCGAACTGGAGCAGGAAATCGACAAAAACGCCCGCAGCAGCCCTGCGGCCGGTGATGGCGGCCGGGATGGCTCCGGTCACCAGACAAGGAACTCAAACCGATAACAGCAAGAGATTGAGCATGAGCGACAGTCAACAACCCCATTCCCCCGCAGCCTCTGCGGCGACAGCTGCCCCTTCACCCGCTGCAGCATTGCCTCCCACGCCGAAGAAGATCAAGCCTTCTTTGCGCAGCGTGCTCATCATGCTGGTCGTGGCCCTTG
The DNA here is from genome assembly GCF_053615495.1 of Comamonas sp. HJ-2. Lineage (NCBI taxonomy): Bacteria > Pseudomonadati > Pseudomonadota > Betaproteobacteria > Burkholderiales > Comamonadaceae > Comamonas > Comamonas sp. HJ-2. The sequence goes on from NZ_JBSIFD010000013.1 coordinate 146,056, forward strand.
CAGGCATGCTGCTCGTGTTGCGGGCCTGGAATCTGTGGCCTTTCAACAGCTCTGTGGTGACCACGGACAATGCCTATGTGCGTGGTGCCGTCACCGTGCTGGCTCCGCAGGTCAATGGCTATGTGACCGAGGTGCTGGTCAAGGATTACGAGCAGGTCAAGGCCGGCCAGGCGCTGGTGCGCATCGATAGCCGCAGCTATGAAGCGGCCGTCGCTCAGGCCCAGGCGCAACTGGCCAATGCCCAGGCGCAGCTGAGCAATTCCGAACAGACACAGGCCCAGAACCGTGCCACGCTGAGTGCCAGCCGCGCCGGTCTGGCTGCCGTGGAGGCGGAGGCCCAGCGCTCGCAGGCGGAGCTCAAGCGTGTGCAGGAGCTGGCCGAGCGAGGCTCCGTGTCTCTGAACGAACGCGACAAGGTGCGCGCCACCTCGCGCCTGGCCGCGACCAACGTGGCCAAGGCCCAGGCCGACATCGCGATCAATCAGGAAAAGATCAAGGCCACGATCGTGGGCCGTGACTCTCTCAAGGCCCAGGTGCAGATGGCCGAGGCGCTGCTGCGCCAGGCACAGATCAATCTGGACAACACCGTGGTCCATGCGCCCAGCGATGGACAGGTCAGCGAGGTATCGGTGCGCAAGGGCCAGTACGTGGCGGCCGGTACGCAGCTCATGTATGTGGTGCCGCCCACTTACTGGGTGGTGGCCAATTACAAGGAAACCCAGACCGCCCGTGTGCAGATCGGCCAGGTCGTGAGCTTCAGCGTGGATGCGCTGGGCGGCTTGCGCCTCAAGGGCCATGTGCTGGAGATTGCGCCGGCCACGGGTTCGGAGTTCAGCGTACTCAAGGCCGACAACGCCACGGGTAATTTCACCAAGGTCGTACAGCGTTTGCCCATCAAGATTGCCATCGACGAGGGCCAGGCCGATGCGGCGCGGCTGCGCCCTGGGATGTCGGTCATCGTGCGCCTCGATACTGCACAAAAAGTAGAGCATTCAGCGCAGACCCATCAAGCGATTGAGGCCAATTCGGCTCAAAAATCTCAAGCGCCCGCAGTTTCCGCATCCGAACAGGCCAAGCCATGAAGAACGCCTTCCATACCGTGCGTGTCTTGCCCTTGGCGCTTGCATTGCTGATGGCTGGCTGCAGCGTGCCCAGTCTGACCCGGGCCCCGGACAGCGCCCGGCCTGCGGTGCCGGCCAGCTGGAGCGCGGAACGGGCCGCAGATGGTGCCAGCGCAGTCCAGACCGGTTGGTGGCAGGCCTTTGGTGATGCACAGCTGAGTCGCTGGGTGGAGCTCGCGCTTGCGCGCAACAACGATGTACTCACCGCCCTGGCCCGGGTGGAGGAGGCTCGTGCGAATCTCGATGTGACGGGCTCGGCAGCTGCGCCTCAGCTGTCACTCAGCGCACCGGGCTCGGCCAACCGCAGCCTGAGCGCACGAACCGGCCAGATGGTGCATGTGCGTTCGGCTCAGCCCGTGCTGCAAGCGAGCTGGGAGCTGGATCTCTGGGATCGCCTGGGCAGTCTGAGCCGGGCCGCCGATCAGCGCCTGCAGGCCAGCCAGGCGGATCGCGACGCGATGCGTCTGACGGTGGCCGCGACCGTGGCGCAGGCCTATATCGCTCTGCGCTCGCTGCAGGCCCAGCTGGCCGTGGCCGAGGACACGGTGAAGTCGCGCGAGGACGCGGTGCGTCTGCTCACCGACCAGGTGCGTGTGGGCTATATCTCGCAGCTGCAGCAAAGCCAGGCGCTGGCCGAGCTGGAAAGCGTGCGGCAATCGGTGCAGCAGCTGTCTCTGGCGCTGCAGCGCCAGCGCATTGCACTGATGCAGCTGGCGGGCGGAAGCGGTGATGACCAGGCACAGGCCCTGGCCCGTTCCAGCTTGAGCGTCCATGCCGGACTCGAGTCCATGAGCCTGCCCGCCATGCCTGCACCTGGCTTGCCGTCGGGCTTGCTGGAGCGCCGCCCCGACATTGCACGCGCCCAGCTGCTGCTGGCGGCCAGCGACAGCAATCTTGCTGCACAGCGCGCGGCCTTTTTGCCGCAGGTGAGCCTGAGTGCGAACTTCGGCAGCCTGTTCATCAACGCGCTGGATTACAACCCGGCCCGGGTCTGGTCTCTGGGCGGCAGCATTCTGGCGCCGCTGTTCAATGGCGGTCGCCTGCAGGGCCAGTTCGATGCGGCATCTGCGCAGCGCGATCAGGCTGCCTACGCCTATCGCGGTGTGGTCATCAAGGCCTTTGGCGACGTGGAAACAGCTCTGGTCAGTTCCCAGCAGTTGCAAGCCCAGTGGGAGCATGCCAAGGAACGCGAAAAAGTGCTGGGTCGTACGCTGGGCTTTGCCAAGGATCGCTATGAGGCCGGCTATGCCAGCTATCTGGAGGAGCTGGATGCCCAACGCAATCTGTTTGCCGTGCAGCAGGAAGTGCTGCGCCTGCGCCAGAGCCAGCTCGAAAACGCCGTGGCGCTGTACCAGGCGCTGGGTGGCGGCTGGCAACTGGCGGATACGACCGCCCCGCAATCTTGAGTTCGAGTCGAAAGCTCCTGAAAAGTGAGCTTTCTTCGCTTGTCTGTTATGGGTTTTAGGGTATCTTGAAGTAGTGCCAAAGGCCGGCAGCAGCCAGTGCCAGTACCAGCAGCCACAGATACCGGCCTTGTCCTTTGGGGACTTCGCCGGGCGCGGTTGCCGTGGCCCGAGAGTCGGTTTGCGCGCTGGCCCGCACCGATTGCCGTTGCAGGATCTGCCAGTCCAGCGCAATGCCATCCATGGCCGCATCGATATGGTCCTTGGCCTGGGCCAGACCCAGGCCCGTGGCCTCGCGCAGCAGCTTGATGGCTTCGATCTTGTTGCCGCGTGCCATGGCGTCTTCCACCTCGGCCCTGGTCTCTGCAGGCACTGCGTTTGCGCCGGACAGCAACGCCTCTATGGCCTCTGCATGATCGCCGCTCACGGTGACGCTGGTGGTGGTCTTGCCATTGACGGTCGTGGTGGTGGTCTTGATGGAAGAGAAGGAGCTGCCGGATGCGATGTCGTCCCGATTCAGCTGGTCCAGCAGCAACGTGGCATCTTTCATGCCCAGTTTTTCCAGCTGCTCGCGCAACTGCTGTATTGCCTGCGTCTGCTCTGCAGCGCCATGCTGGACAAAGTCCGGCTCGTCGCTGGCTTCCAGCAGGTCCTTGGCCTCCTTCAGACCCAGCCCGCCTTGTTCGCGCAGTTGTTTGATGGCTTCGATCTTGTGACCGTTTTGCCAGTGCTTGAGGATCTCTTGTGGAATCTGTGTAGGCATGGGCTGCTCTTCAAGGTTGTGGCTGTTGAACCCGGCATCAGCCGCAGTCCACCTGCAGGTGGCTGAAGTCCCTGGCGTGCAGCTTGGCATCCTCGATAAAGGCCATGAGCCGTGCGCCGTCCTGCCAGCACCAGTGGAATTCCTCGTGCGACTGCAGCGTCAGCAGCGAGCGCCAGTGCGAGCTGCCAGGGTGTTCCTCGGCGTCGGGCGTGGGGTCGTAGCCAAGGCTGTCCCAGGAGGGGCGGCCCAGCAGATAGTCGCGAGGCAGATCGCCGCTTTCCTCAAGCCCATGGAGCCAGTCCTGGAGTTCATTGAACTCCACGGGCCAGTCCTTGCACAGCTCCTCGTGGCGAGGAAGGTCGATGCCGTTCTCAAACTGCAGCGCACGGCTGTCCGTGACCCACTGGTGGGGAGCCTGGATTTCATGCATGCCGCTGATGTCCGGCCAGTAGAACGCCTTGAGATAGTCCTGGTCGCGCCAGAAGATGGCGTCGTCCTCGTCAAAGCCGTGGAACAGCGACAGCAGGCCGCTGGCCGGCAGCTCTGCAGGGCGACCGGGTCCGCCGGGGAGCTCGGCAAAGTTGATCTGTCCGACAAACAGGTAGTGGCCGTCCGGATGCTCGGGCCAGACAAAGCCCGCTGGCACCATGGGCTGGCCGCCAAAGCGGCTTTGCAAGGGCTCGCCCATGGTGGGGCCCAGGCGAATGGCGACGGCGGGCTGGGCCAGATTCAGGAAGTAGTGCTTGTGCGCCTTCAACAGCGGCGAGGCATCCAGGTGTTTTTCAAGCGTTGTGAAGTCCATGAAGCTTGGGGCAGTGAGTTTGCAGGCCATTCTGGCCCAGACGGCGGCCCTGCCTTGCCAGAGACTGTCCGCTAGATGCAACAAAACGTCTGTTCGTTGCATTGCTGGAGGCTGACGCTTGCGAATTCATCGCTGCATGTGCAAGTACTCATTGGATTTGAGGCGAAATCGGCTCACAGTTTCCGAAAGGCTGTTGCACGAAACCGAAACCGGCCTGTCCAGCTGATCGGTCCATGCCTTGTAGGTGCGCAGTGCCATGGCATGCAACTGGCCTATGTGTTGCGGCAGTCGGGCCAGGATCTGGGCCTCGCTCTGAACGGCCGGGCCCCGGGCCTGCAGCAGCTCATCGTGGCCCTCGCCGCACCATTGACGCACGCTGTCTGCGGTCACTTCCAGATGGCCTTGAAACGCCCATTGCCGGCCGTGGACAAAGCCCTTGTTCAGGCAATGCTGGCCGTACATGGTGCGCCTGGCGGCCGTCGGAATGTCGAAAGTGTCGTAGTGCCAGTTGAAGATGGTGGCTTGCGCGGGCAGGTTCATCAGTTGCTGAGCGCAGGGGGTGATGCGGACTTCGCTCCAGCCGATATTCGCGCAGGGGTTGCGCCAGACGCCTGCGCCCATGGCGCGGGCCAGCATCTGCGCGCCAAAGCAGTGGCCCAGCACGGGGATGTCGTACTGCAGGGCACTTTGCAGCAGGCAGCGCTCTTCATCGATCCAGAGCAACTGCTCGTTGGCGCAATGGTTGCTGCCCAGCACGATGATGCCGCGATAGTCGCGCGCATTGGCCGGGGCCGCGCCTTCGGCACAGGGATCTATCAGCACATGGGCAATGTCTTGCTGGCGCAGATGGTCGAGCAGGATGCCAGGGCCTTGCGATGCTTCATGCTGGAGGATGGCGACAGGCTTCATGGGAGGCGGGCTTGAAGGGCAAGCCGGTTGTTGCGAAGCCTTGAATCTAGAAAATCAGGCGTCAAGCCCTGGTATGGATTGTGGCTGCTGCTATCAAGATTGCATAAAGAAAGACAGCTCGGTCCGGCGTCATCCAGGCTTTCCAATTTCCGTCAGCGTGCCATACTGGGCTGCCGCCGCCCGACTGCGGCGGCCTCTATCACTGCAAAAGCATGGCTATGTCACAAAGCAAACACGGGCTTCAGGGGGCTGGGAATACGGGGCAGGGCAGCAGCCAGTCGGCACTGACATTGGCGGCTCTGGGGGTGGTGTTTGGCGATATCGGTACCAGCCCGCTCTATGCGTTCAAGGAGGCTTTTACCGGCGCCCATGGACTGACGGTGGGTCCCGATAATGTGCTGGCTGCGCTCTCGGCCCTGCTGTGGGCCGTGATCGTCATCGTCGCCATCAAATATGTGTGGGTGGTGCTCAGCCACGATAACGATGGCGAGGGCGGCGTGCTGGCGCTGACGGCGCTGGCCCACCGCGTGATGGGCGATCAGTCGCGCCGCTCGCGCTTTGTGGTCGGGGCCGGCGTGTTTGCGGCCGCACTGTTTTATGGGGACGCCATCATCACGCCGGCGATTTCCGTGCTCTCTGCCGTGGAGGGTATGAGCATTGCCACGCCGGAGTTCGAGCATTTCATCGTACCTATCACGATAGGCATACTGATCGGACTGTTTTCCATTCAGATGAAGGGCACCAGTGTGGTGGGGAAGCTGTTCGGCCCGGTCACCATTGTCTGGTTCCTCTGCATTGCCTGGGCGGGCGTGGCCAGCATTGTGCAGACGCCCATGGTGCTGCAGGCCGTCAACCCGCTGCATGCGCTTCGCTTCGCCGTGCAACACACGGACAAGGCCTTCTTTCTGCTATCGGCAGTGTTTCTTGCGATGACAGGTGCCGAAGCTCTTTATGCCGATATGGGCCACTTCGGCAGCCGGGCCGTGCGTCTGGGCTGGTATGGACTGGTGTTTCCGGCTCTGATGCTCAATTACTTCGGCCAGGGCGCCTTGCTGTTGCGCGATGCGACTGCGGCCAGCAATCCCTTTTTCTTGCTGGCCTCGCCGTCCTGGCTGCTGATTTTTGTGGTGTTGGCCACGGCCGCCACGGTGATTGCCTCTCAGGCGACCATCTCGGGGGCCTATTCCATGACGCTGCAGGCCAGCCGCCTCGGTTATCTGCCGCGTGTGCGCGTGCTGCATACCTCCGATCAGGAGCAGGGCCAGATCTATATCCCTAGCGTGAACTGGCTGATGCTGCTGGCCGTGATCGCGCTGGTGCTGGCCTTCAAGTCCTCGGGAGCGCTGGCGGCGGCCTATGGCATTGCCGTGTCGGGCACCATGCTGATCACCACCATGCTGGTGGGCTTTGTGGTCTATCTGGGGCGCAGCCGAGCAAGAGCCGTGACACTGGCGGCGCTGGCCTGTTTTGCGGTGCTGGAGATAGGCTTTTTTGCCTCCAACCTGACCAAGCTGGAGCAGGGCGGCTGGCTGCCGCTGACTCTGGGCGCCATCATCTTCATCGCGCTGACCACATGGCGCGACGGTACCCAACTGGTGGCCGAACATCGCCGTCGCCTCGATATCCCCATGAGCGATCTGATGAGCTCGCCCATGAGCGGCGTGCCGGTGGTGTCCGGCACGGCCGTCTATCTGACCTCCGACCCCAAGCTTGTGCCGAATGCGCTATTTCACAATCTCAAGCATTTCAAGGTCATGCATGAGCAGACGGTGTTTCTCCACGTGATCAACGAGAACACGCCCTATGTGCATGATGGCGAGCGCCTGCAGCTGAAGCCCATGTGCAATGGGGTCTGGGCACTGGACATGCATTTCGGCTTTCGCGAGCAGCCTGATATTCCGGCGGCGCTCCAGCGGATTGCGCCGGACGTCGATGGCGAGATACCGAACCTCGACCCGATGACGACCAGCTTTTTCGTGGCCAGGGTGCAGGTGGTGGACGGGCCAGGCGGTCTCTCGGCCTGGCGCTGCGCGCTGTTTGGCTGGATGTCTCGCCAGTCGGCCAGCGCGGCGACTTATTACAAGCTGCCTGCCAATCAGGTAGTGGAGCTGGGCACGCAGGTCGTGCTTTGAATGACAGAGATGGCAAGCCAGCGAAGCGCTGGCTGCTATCTTTTTAGAACGTTACTCGTCCAAAGCGTCCAGAGCGCGAGCCGAGTAGACCATGGCGGCGCCCGCATTCAAGGCCACGGCCACACCCAGGGCTTCGGCGATTTCTTCCCGGCTGGCACCAGCTGCCTTGGCTGCCTTGGTATGCACGGCAATGCAGCCGTCGCAACGCGTGGTCACGCCCACGGCAATGGCAATCAGCTCGCGCGTCTTGGCATCGAGATGGCCGGTCTTCTTGCCTGCACCGGACAAGGCCTTGTAGCCCTCCATGGTGCCTGGGCTCAACTCGGAAAACTCTCCCAGCCTGCCCGCCAATTCCTTGCGGTATTCGTTCCAGTCCAGCATTGCCTGCTCCTTGTTGAATGAAGCATTGATTGTGTGCCACTGTCACCGGGCATTCAAGTCGCAAGCGTTTCGTCCGCCGATCGGCAGTACTGGGTTCGGAGGAGCCTGCAGGGATTTGTGAGCTGTATGAAAATACAGGTTCATTGTCGGCATCCAGCCGTCTTTTCGCCGAGCATTTTGTGAGCGTCACCGTGACCGCATCCCAGGCCGCCATTCTTCCGCCGCACCGCTTCTACTATCTGCACAACTTCCAGCAGGCGCTGGATTGGCTGGCGCAGCGCTATGGAGATCTGCTCAGCGAGCAGGAGGCTGATTTCATCGCCGGCTTTGCGCGCTTGCCGCAGAACTCCAGGGCGCTGCTGGTACGAATGCTGATGCGGCGCGGGCCCTGGTTTCGAGCCAGCAAGCTGGCCTATGAGGAGATTCCGGTGACGGTCGATGCTGCAGCGCCCTTGCTGGAGCGTGGCTGGCTTAGTACCACCGAGCCCATGGAGGCGGTCGAGCTATTCGGCTTGCACACCAAACCCGAGCTGCTGCAGATCTTGACTGGCTTTGAGTTGTGCTCCTCCATGCGCAAGGCCGAGATGCTGCAACTGCTGGCTGAGAGGCAACCCGAGCCTCTGCCGTATGCTGTCTGGCATCCCGAGGCCGTGGAACCTGTCTGGCGCGTCATGGTGGGTGAGCTGGGAGAGCGTCTGAGGCTGATGTTCTTTGGCAATCTCTACCAGGACTGGTCGGAGTTCGTGCTGGCCGACCTCGGTATTTTTCGCTACGAGCCGGTGACGCTGGATGTTGACTCGCGCGCATTTCAACGCCGCGAAGATCTGGACTTCTATCTGGAGATATCGGCCCGGCGTCGGGATCTCGACGAAGGCGTGGAGCCGGCACAATTGCTGCCTGCGCTTATTGAAAATCATAGCGAGAACCCATGGCTGGACATGCGCCGGGCCAAGGTTCTGCTGAAGCTTGGCCAGATGTGCGAGAGGCTGCAGGACTGGCCGCTGGCGGCTCAGGCCTACACGGCCAGCCGCTATGCGGGTGCACGCCACCGCCATATTCGCGTGCTGGAGCGCATGCAATGCTTTGATCAGGCGCTGGCTCTTGCCAGCCAGGCGCAAGCCGCGCCTGAAAGTGAGGAGGAGCGCCAGCGTGTGGCGCGCATGCTGCCGCGTCTGAGCCGCAGCCTGGGACTGGGGGCCGTGGGGCGCCAGCCAGCTCTGGCCCCGGCCGTGGCGGCCCTGCGCAGCGATGTGCTGCTGGACCGACCCGCCCAGCCCATGGCGGTGGAGTACGCGCTGCAAGCCCATTGGCATAGCGTCGATGCGCCTGTGTTCTATGTGGAGAACGCGTTGGTTAACTCGCTATTCGGTCTGCTGTGCTGGCCCGCCATCTTTGCGCCGCTGCCGGGGGCGTTTTTTCATCCCTTCCAGAGTGGGCCGGCCGATCTGGGAGCACCGGATTTTGTGCTGCGCCGCCAGCCGCTGTTTGATGCCTGTCTGGCCGAGCTGGAGGACGGTCGCTACCGGGCCACGATTCGCCAGCGTTTTGCCGACAAGCAAGGGGTTCAGTCACCATTTGTGTTCTGGGGCTCATTGACGCAAGAGCTGCTGGAGCTGGCGCTGGATTGCATGCCTGCCGCCCATCTGCAGACTCTGTTCGCGCGGATGTTGCTGGACCTGAAGGCCAACCGCACCGGCTTTCCCGATCTGGTGCGCTTCTGGCCTCTGCGGTCCGATGCCGGTTCACGCTACGAGCTGGTGGAAGTCAAGGCGCCGGGTGACAAGCTGCAGGACAACCAGATTCGCTGGCTGGCCTATTGCAAGGAGCAGGGCATTCCCGTGCGCGTCTGTCATGTGCAGTGGCGCGACGAAGGTGGCACGTCATGAAGCCTGCGCTTAGCGTGGCAGTACGCGCGCTGTGCGAGTTCACGGCGCGCGGCGGCGATCTGGATCTGCGCTTCACGCCCGCGCCCAGTGCGCTGGAGGGCATGGAAGGCCATGCCGTGGTGCAGAAACGGCGTGAAAAAGTGGGCGGCTACGAGACGGAGCTGGCGCTCCGCGGCCGGTTCCAAGAGCTGCAGGTTCGTGGCCGAGCCGATGGCTTTGATGCCGTCAAGCAGCAACTCGAAGAGATCAAGACCTACCGGGGCCAGCTTGACGGCGTACGCCCCCATCATCGGGCCTTGCATTGGGCCCAGGCAAGGGTCTACGGTCATTTGCTGTGTCAGGAGCGCGGTCTTGAGCGGATCAAGCTGGCGCTGGTCTATTTCCAGATCGGCAGCGCAGAGGAGACCGTGCTAGTGGAGGAATATTCTGCCACCGAACTGCAAGCCTTTTTCGAATCGCAATGTGCCCACTATCTCGTCTGGGCACGCAGCGAGGCCGCCCACCGTCAGGCGCGCGATGCGGCCATGGCGCAGCTGCAGTTTCCCATGCCTGCCTTCAGAGCCGGGCAGCGGGAGCTGGCCGTGGCCGTCTACCGCACGGCCCATGCCAGCGAAGGAGGTCGTTGTCTGATGGTCCAGGCCCCGACCGGTATCGGCAAGACTTTGGCCACGATTTTCCCCCTGCTCAAGAGCATGGGAGCCGCCATGGGCAAGGGGGCCACGGATTCAGCAGGGCTGGACAAGCTGTTCTTTCTCACAGCCAAGGGGACTGGACATGGGCTGGCACTGCACGCACTGTGGCAGCTGCAGCAAGCTTTGTCGGCATCGGCATCGGCATCGGCATCGGCATCGGCATCGGCATCGGTTGCGCCACTGCGTGTCCTGGATATGCAGGCGCGCGACAAGACCTGCGAGCATCCAGACAAGGCCTGCCATGGAGAGTCCTGTCCGTTGGCGCGCGGTTTCTTTGACCGACTGCCTGCGGCCAGGCAGCAGGCGCTGCAACTGCCGCTATGGGATGCGCCAGCGTTACGGACTCTGGCCCTGGAACATGGCATCTGCCCCTATTACCTGTCGCAGGAGTTGGTGCGCTGGGCCGATGTCGTGGTGGCCGACTACCACTATTACTACGACAGTGCCGCCATGCTCTATGCGCTGGCCTTGCAACAGGACTGGCGTGTGGGCGTTCTGGTGGACGAGGCGCACAATCTGCTGGAGCGCGCGCGCAGCATGTACACTGCACCGCTGTCCCAGTTTGCTCTGGCGCAGGCCCGTCAGGCCGCGACCGGAGCTGTCAAAAAGGCACTCGATGCACTGCAGCGCCAGTGGCAGACGCTGAACAAGGCCCAGGATCAGGCCAGTTACCAAAGCTACGAGGGCATTCCTGACACACTGCTGGGCACCGTGCAGCGGGCCGTGGGTGCAATAGCGGATCAACTGGCCGAGCAGGAAATAGCCGGGCATGCGACCGCAGGGGGGCCGCCCGCGCTTGCCGACCATGCCTTGCTGGATTTTTACTGGGAACTGCTGCACTTTCAGGCGCTGGCCGATCAGTTCGGGCCGCATGCGCTGTTTGATATTCAACTGGCCACGCCGCAGCAGCAGCGTGCGAGCAGAGTGCGTACGCCGGCATCCACGCTGTGCATTCGCAATGTGGTGCCCGGGCCGCATCTGGCGCCACGCCATGAGGCGGCACAGGCCACGGTGCTGTTTTCGGGCACGCTGAGTCCGCCCGGGTTCTACCGTGACCTGCTGGGACTGCCTGCCGATACTGCCTGGCTGGATGTCCCGTCGCCGTTTGCGGCCCGGCAGCTGCAGGTGCATATCGCAGGCCATATATCGACACGCTGGCGAGATCGCGAGGCATCGCTGATCCCCATGGCCGAGTTGATCGCGCAGCAATATGCGCGTCAGCCCGGCAACTATCTGTGTTTTCTCAGCAGCTTTGATTATCTGCAGCAATTGGCCGCCACCCTGGAGCTGCTGCAGCCGCAACTGCCGCTGTGGCTGCAGCAGCGCGGCATGGACGAGGCCGGGCGTGCCGAATTTCTGGCCCGCTTTGTCGAGGGCGGTCAGGGCCTGGGCCTGGCCGTGCTGGGCGGGGCGTTCTCCGAAGGCGTGGATCTGCCCGGCAGCCGTCTGATCGGTGCTTTTGTTGCCACGCTGGGTCTGCCCCAGTTCAATCCTGTCAACGAAGCCATGCAGCGTGCCATGGATCAGGCCATGGGAGTGGGGCTGGGCTATGACTACACCTATCTTTACCCGGGCTTGCGCAAGGTGGTGCAGGCGGCTGGCCGGGTCATACGTGGCGAGAACGATCGTGGTGTTCTGGTGCTGATGGACGACCGCTTCGCGCGCGCCGAGGTGCGTGCACTGTTGCCTGCCTGGTGGCAGATCGAAGGGGTCGACCGAGGTTTCTGAACGCATGGTTGCCAGAAACGCTCGCTCACATCTCCGTTTGTAATCCCGCTCGAACGGCTTTCGCCTGCCTTGATACTTGGGGCAAAGGAGAAAAAGGCCATGAATTCCCGCGAAACCTACGACTCTCAAACCCACGCGAACGGGCAAGAGGGCAGCCAGGGATGGGATGCAATCGATGGGGCGCTGCAGACGGTTTATGGCGATCAGCAGCCCGCGCATTTCGGGACGCTGATCAAATTTCGTCTTGGAGGAGAAGAGCCGCTGGACGGCGTCAGCGTCTATCGCAGCGAGCAGGGCGTGCCGCACTGGCACTATGTCAGCTATGGCTTCAGCGATTTGTATGGCGATCTCGACGACAGCTACGACATCGCTCCAGGCAAGCCCAGTGGCTATGGTTTCGAGTTGAGCTTCAGGCTGATGCGTGCCGCCAGCGAGCAGGAGGCGCCTAGTTGGCCTGTTAACTTCTTGCAAAATATTGCTCGATATGTATTTCGCACCGGCAATGTGCTGGCCCCCGGCCACTGGATGACGGCCAGCGGCCCTATCAAGGCCGATGCCGACACGCTGCTGACCGAGATGGGCTTTGTGCAGGATCCCGAGCTACCGGCCATTCACACGCCCTATGGTGACCTGATGTTTCTGCAGCTGGTTGGGTTGACCAGTGACGAGTTGCGCGAGGTACGCCGCTGGAATGTGCTGGGAGCGCTGCAGTCTCTGCAGAGTTATATGCCGTTGTGGATCACCGATCTGGCCCGGCCCAGTCTGCATGACTTGCCCGATATGCAGGCCGCCATCGATGCGGGGGCGGCACGAGAAGGCTCCAAGACGGGCGTGCTCTACAACGATGTGCTTGGCTTCAGTCATCGCAAGCGCCTGCTGCGCAGCCCGCAGACCGTGATACGTCTGGGAAGCCTGGGCGTGCGCGACCTCAAGGCCATGCTGCCGGCCCGCCTGCCCCATGGCCGCCCGCTGATTCTGGCAGGCGATGGTTCCACGCTGGAGCTGGTGCCTGCCGGCGACAGTGAAGGCGGGATGCTGGACTGGCATAGCGACCACGAGCTCAAGCTCAGCCTGACCCAGGCTCAGATGCAGGCCTGGAAACAGGCCGTCAAGGGGCGCGACGGCGAGTACACCGTGCCCGGACTCGATGGTCTGGTCTGGCAGGTCAAGAGCAGTGTGGTGACGGATAGCCAGGGGCGCGTGACCGGCAGGTACGAAGAGCGTTAAGTACCATGCCACACATCAAGTAGCTGCATGCGCGTTGGAGATAGACGCATCAGCTGTTCCAGCTCGGAAAACAAATAGCTCTCAACGCATGCGCTCATCGGAGAGCCTGCCCGGCAACTGATCCAGCCCTCTGGCAAACCAGCCTATGCGTTCTGTCTCGCGCACATCCAGCTGCGGCACATAGGGCTTGATGTCGAGCACGGGCGTGCCATCCAGCATGTCGTTACCGCGGAAATGCAGCCAGCATCCGTCCATGCCAAGCAGTTCGACAATGGACAGACCGATGCGGTTGGGTCTTGCCGGTGCCCTTGTGGCAAAAACGCCATGGCTGCTGGTGTCCATAAAGGGCACGACTTCCAGCTTTTCCGTAGCTTCATGCAAGTGCGTGAGCAGGATCAGGTATTGAAACTCCTGCACATCACGCAAACCCGCGGCAAAAGGCGAAAAAACCTCGATCTTTCCCTCATGCTGCTGGGCAGCCACGGTCTGTATGGGCATGCCCACGGCATGCTTGAACGGGCTGTGTACGCGGCCTATGGGCTGCAGAACAATGGAGTCGTTCATCAGGGCAGCACCGCCAGCACGACCTGAGAAGCCTTGAACAAGGCCGTAGCCGTCTTGCCCACGGCAAGGCCCAGGTTTTCGGTGCTTTCCTGGGTGACCATGGCCACCACCTGCAGGCCCTGGGCGTCTATGGTCACTTCGGTATTCACTGCTCCGGACTTGATTCGGGTGATCTTGCCGTTGAGCTGGTTGCGCGCCGAGAAGCGCACGCCTTCGCAATTCGTCACCACCATCACGGACGGCGCCTTGACCATGGCGATCACCGTACTGCCGGCCTTCAGGCCCAGGCTGACGGCACTGCCATGCGTGATGGTCGCCACCAGCTCCGCATTGTGCTCGGTACGGATCTGGACTTCATCGGTGACGATGCCGTGGCTGATATGGGAGACACTGCCCTTGAACTGATTGCGTGCGCTGCTTTGCATGAGGGTTTCCTGAAAATACCGGCGGGACGGAAGCTGAATCTATTCTTATAGCACCCGCGCCTGTGCAGTTAAACGCTGCGCAGGCCACGACTGCTTGGACCTTGCCCATAATACCGACTCTGATTTGGGTGCCTGAGGCCAAGAAATGAGTGATCTGAACATCGTGCAATGCACGCACGAACGCCACGCCGCTGCGATTCTGGACATTTTCAACGATGCCATCGTCAATTCCACGGCGCTCTACGACTACCAGCCGCGCACGACACAAAACATGGTCAGCTGGTTCGAGGCCAAACGTGCAGGCGGCTTCCCCGTCATCGGCATCGAGGATGCGCAAGGCCGGTTGCTGGGCTTTTGCAGCTGGGGAGGTTTTCGCGCCTACCCCGCCTATAAGTACACGGTCGAGCATTCGGTCTATGTCCATCCACAGCACCGGGGCCGAGGTTTGGGGCAGCAATTGATGGAACTGCTGATTGCCGAGGCCAGGCAGCGTGGAGATGTGCATGTGCTCGTCGGTGCCATTGACGCCGCCAACGCGGGCAGCATTGCACTGCACAAGCGGTTGGGTTTCGAGTCCGTGGGACTGATGCCCCAGGTGGGCTTCAAGTTCGGCCGCTGGCTGGATCTGGCCTTCTACCAGCTCACGCTGCAGACGCCGGAACACCCGATCGACGGTTGATTTGCTGTCAAATCAGGAGCATCAATCTTTTTCGATAAAAGGATTGATGCTTTTGGGTTTCGGCTCTTGGATACATTCTGTGGCAGACCGGCAATGTCTCGCTCTTGCCATCGTCCAGTTCGACCGCAACTGAAGATTCAGTTTTTTCACTTTTGCCGGAGTGACTGCTATGTGGAAACTGGGTCGTGCGCTGTCACGCTTTCGCAAAGAGCTGCTGCTCGCCTGGGCCGTGCTGCGCGACCCGCGTTCGCCCAGGGCGGCCAAGCTGGTCACCGTGCTGGCGGCGCTCTATATCGTCAGCCCCATAGATTTCGTACCCGACAGCATTCCCATTCTGGGCTGGCTGGACGATGGCCTGATCGGCTTTTTGCTGCTACAACTGGCTTTCAGATTTCTGCCGGCGGAGCTTCTGGCGTCACTGCGCGAACGCGTGGGCGCCAAGGTCGGCTAAGTCGCAATCACTACAACCATAGCGACCAGCGCTGATGCATCAGCGCTGGTCGCTTTTTTTACAAGTCCGCCAGACCTTGGATACCCAGAAATTGAAACGGTGCCGAGGGCTTGAGTTCTGCCGTGGCATTGCCCG
The DNA here is from genome assembly GCF_053615495.1 of Comamonas sp. HJ-2. Taxonomy (NCBI): domain Bacteria; kingdom Pseudomonadati; phylum Pseudomonadota; class Betaproteobacteria; order Burkholderiales; family Comamonadaceae; genus Comamonas; species Comamonas sp. HJ-2. The sequence continues at coordinate 161,354 of NZ_JBSIFD010000013.1, forward strand.
AAGAGGCATGGCTCTGGCCTGCGCCTAGCTCAAGTTTCTTAATCTTGTCGGTTTTCGGGTTGAAGTCCAATGCCTTGAGATTCGCCCAGAGGGCATGGGGCGTGGACCGATTCGAAAAAACACAGCTTGCGCTGATGATCTGACACCGTGCTCCAGGAGGGCGCGATATTGGGCTTCTCGCTCGTGCCGGCGTCGTAGGGCACGAAGACATTGCGGATCACACGGAAATGACTGCTTTGATTCTCCAACACGATTTCAGTCGTGGCGATGGCAAGCAACTGGCATACTGAACTCTCATGATCGCAAAGCCCTTGTTCTCCTTTCTGCTGCTGGCGCTGACAGGTCTGGCGGGCTGCAACTCTGGCGAAACCCAAGCACCTCTGAGCAAACAGGCGCAGGCCACGCGTGATGCAGCGCCGGAGCAGGTCTTCAAGGGCGTGCTGGCAGGCCAGCCGGTGCTCCTGTTGGTCCACGATTGCGAGGTCTTTCTTGTGGAGCCTCTGGAAAAGGGCGAAGTCCGCTGGGAAAAGGTGCTGGCGCCCGAGCCATACCCGTTCTTCACCTCCTGCCAGCGTCAATCCATCCGCTATGAGGAAGGCGTGCTGCGGGTCACACTGGGGCGCATGGCTTTTGGTGCGGGCGGTTGCTGTGCCACGGGTGGTGACTATCGCTCCACGGACGGAAGAAGCTGGAAAAAGACCTCCTGAACCCCTGAGGTCGAAATCAGGGGGCAAGTAGATGAATGGTTCGGGAGCTTGGAGGTGTCTTCAACATTGCCGAACCGCGGGCAAAATGCACGGCGTTGCACAACCGAGATTCAACCGAGGGCTGGACCTGCCAGCCGGTAATGACGGTGACAGGGCCGGTTGCAGTGATCAGAGCGTTGTCAATGTCCATGTTTCAGCGGCAAAGCTCAGCTGGTGCGTCAACTTCAGCGCACGGAGCAGCATGGTGTCGTGCGAAACGATAATCAGCGTGCCCGCGTATTGGCACAACATGCTCTCTAGCGCCTGCATGGATGGCAGATCCAGGTGGTTGTCGGGTTCGTCCAGCAGCAGCAATTGCGCCGGCTCGTCACGGTAAAGCGCGCAGGCCATGGCGGCCTTGAGGCGTTCACCACCGCTGAGTTGCCCGCTAGGCTGATCGATATGGCGAGCATCCAGCCCGACCTGTGCCAGCCGCATACGTTGCAGCGACTCGGGTGTACGCGGACTGGCGGCCAGTAACTGGCTCAGCACCGGTGATTCGGCGTGCAACAGACTCTGGTGCTGGTCCAGCATTGCAAACGGTGCTTTCAGGCAGCACTCGCCCGTCAGCGGTTGCAACTGCCCGGCCAGCAGTTGCAACAGCATGGACTTGCCGCAGCCATTGGGGCCGCTGACGGCCATGCGCTGACCGGCACGCAGCACCAGGTTCAGAGGAGGGTGCGGCCCAACATGGGGCAGTTGCACATCACGCAGCTCGGCAATGATGCGGTCTCCCTGGCTTCTCGGCTCTTGAGGCGCATGCCAGTGGATGCTGTCGGCCTGCCAGTCCACCTGGCGCTGCAGTGCCTCGGCGGCCTCGCGCACGCTTTGGTTCAGGGCTTCGCGCGTTGAGGCCTGCTGGGTGGTCAGCTTGCCGCCCGAACTCTGGGCGCGTTCCTTGTTTGCGTCAAGCAGAATCTTGGCCTGATTGCCGTTCTTTCCCAGCTTTTCACCACGTGCCTGCCTGCGACTCTGGCGTTCGTGCTGCGTGCGCAAGGCCTGCTCGGCGCGGCTGCGTGCCAGCTTGAGGCGGGCCAGCTCGTCTTGTGCATTCTGGTTTTTCTGGCGCTGGACTTCTCTGTAGAAAGAGTAGTTTCCGCCGTAGATGTTGATTGCGCTGGGGGTCAGTTCCGCAACTGAGTCCATGACCTCCAGCAAGACTCTGTCATGGCTGATCAGCAGCAGGCCGCTGCGCCATTGCTGCAGTTGCTGCGCCAGGGCAGAGCGGCTGGCAGCGTCCAGATGATTGCTGGGCTCGTCCAGAATCAGAAAGTCGGCCAGGGACAGCTGTGCACCCAGTAGCGCCACGCGCATGGCCTGGCCGCCACTGAGCTGGCTGGCAGGTGTTTGCGGTGCCAGCGGAGGCAGGCCGATCCGCTCGAGCTGCATCCGAAACTGCTGACGTATGTCCCAGCGCTCGGCTAGCAGTTCGTAGTCGCTGGCTTCGCAGCTGCCTTGCTCAATACGCTCCAGTGCCAGCAGCGTGTCGCTCAGGCCTGCCAGTGCAGCGATGCTCAGATCTGGACGGGATGCCAGAGGGTTTTGCGGCAGATAGTGAATGCGGCCCGCACACGTCACGCCGCCGCAGCCGGGAGGCAGCTCGCCAGCCAGGATGCGGGCCAGTACGGTTTTGCCCACGCCATTGCGGCCCACCAGTGCCGTGCGCTGTGAGCTGAAGCTGCAGCAAAGTTTGGAAAAGAGCGGCCGCCCATTGGGCAGCGTGTAGGAGACGCCATGCAGCGTCAGGCGAGCTTCTGTCATAGAACCATGCGATGGGTTGATGCCTAACATCCCCAGGCCGCACATGTGGGTGGCAGCAATTGGGAGGAGGGGAGGTGGCCGTCAATCAGACGGCGGCATCAATGGCGCATGGGTGAAGAGCCTCGTTGGAAGGTTGAAGGGATCGATTTTAGGCAGTGCGGCGCTGAGGTCAAGCAAGGCGTGGCGTGGATGCCGCTGCCTGATTGCCAAACTTCGCCAGCACTGCCAGCACGCTGGCGACCGCAGGGTTCAGCGTTGGCAATTGGCGATGGGCGATGGCCATGGGGCGCATCAAGGTGGGTGACAGATGCCGTATCTGCACGCTGCTCTGTTGTTGCTGCTCTTCCATGGCCTCCAGCGGTAGCAGGGCTGCAGCCTGACCGGCTGCAGCCAGGCTTTTGAGCGCCTCGGTATAGGTCAACGCAATGAACGGGCGAGGACTCAGTCCTGCCTGGCCGAACCAGCCAGCAATCAATCCGTGCATCTGTGTGGCGGAAGCAAAGCAGGCCCAGGGGCGACTTGCCAGCCATTCAGGGCTGACCCTCTCGGGGACCTCCCAGGCGGCAGGTAATAGTGCCACCATGGGATCGTTACGCCAGGGCGTGAGCATGATCTCGGCCGTCTCCGCCTGCGGGCTGGCGACCAGGCCGATATCGAGCGTTCCGGCCTTGAGGCGCTGCATGGAGTCGGCTGAGCCCACAGCCTCCAGCTTGATGTCAATGCTCGGGCTGTGACGACTGAGGGCGCCGAGCATCAGCGGAAACAGCCGGATATTGACCCCGGCCGATACGCCTACCTTGACCAGGCCGGCGCGGCCGCTGGCGTGACGCTGCACCTGATCGATCAGGTCGTCGCCGGCCTCGAGCAGCTTGCGTCCTTTCTGCACCAGCACCTGGCCGGCCGATGTCAGCTCCGCCTGGCGCCTGCCGCGCAGCAACAGCGTGGCGTTCATGCGTGCCTCCAACTCCTTGATGTGCAGGCTGACCGTGGGTGGTGCCAGATGCAGCGCCTGGGCTGCTGCGGCAAAGGTACCGAGATCGGCGATGGCAATCAGCGTCTGCAGCTGATCGAGATTCAGGTTACGCATGGACTTTAAGTCAGATTTTCTGAACTGAATGGTCAGATCATTCAACTTTACAGATGTTTGGCGGCCCAAGACCATTGACCGACCATGAAAAATCATCGAATTGAAGACCCTGATACGGGCTATGACGTATTGGATGACAGGACTGCAACTGGGCCCAAGCACGGGCTTGAAGCAGCAAGATCCGGGGAGGCCCGCGCACAGCGCTGGCTGGCACAAGTCCGGAATTTGCTGGAGCGTGCCGAGGCGCGAGTAGGGGCGGGCTTCAGGGTACCGCCCAATGGAGGGTGAGGAGGAAGCGACATTCTCGGAGATCGGTTGCTCCTGGCTGCTGTGCGGCATGCTTCTCAGAAGATCTCGGCTTCTGCATATCGGCTGCTTTTAGCACCAGGCCAGCGCTATATTTTGTGGACCGCTGTTTTGCAGAGTCCTTGAGAGCTTATGTTGCTGAAGCAAATTGAATCCGTCGTGCTGTTTGTCCAAGATATTGATGCCACTGCTATCTGGTATGCCGAATTGTTTCAGGCCGAGGTGCAATACGAGAATCATCACTACGCTTTTATCAGGACGCCGGGATGCCTGATTGGTTTCCATCCGCAGGACAGCAAGTGTCCGGGTGGAGTCGGGGGGGCGACAGTCTATTGGGAGGTGGCTGATCTGCAGGAGGCGATACGGGAACTTGAACAAAGAGGGGCAGTTTTGTACCGAGGTCCTATTGTCACAAGCCTTGGTGCAGCTGCGGCAATGCTGCTTGACCCCTTTGGTTGCACCATAGGGCTGAATCAGTCACATCCTCACTCGGAGCAAGCGCTCCAGTCACTGCCAAGCGTCAGCCAGCAGCCGAAGCCGATGCCTGGCGAATGAGCCATCAAGTCAATGTCGAGCCATGCACCGATTTGAAGCCTTTCACGAGGCTTCTGGATACCAAGATCAAATGTCAGAATTCCGATGTTGTTGACTTTTGCATCAAAGGAGATCGATGCGTGCACTGGCAGAACTTTTGGAGCGCGACGAGCCGGCCTTGTCGCTGATACAAGCCTGGGCGCAGGATGCGAGCATTCCTGTCGAATGTTTTCCTCCGTCGGCTCAGAGAGACTCGGTGTTGCTTGCTTTGCAGGTCACGACACGCTCGCCTCTGGGGGCCATGGCTCATGGAACCGGTGGAATTCTCATCGACGGGGGCTGGCTCAGAATGCTGGGCTCGGGGCATCCCAGGCTCACACGCGATCTCGCGGCGTGGAATCGCGCGCGCAGCAGCGGATTTTTGCTGATTGCCGACGATGCCGTGGGTGGATTCTTTGCCATCAATGGCGGGGCCCTGGGCGAGGATCTGGGGGCTGTCCATTACCTGGCTCCGGACACCTGGGCCTGGGAATCGCTGGAGATGGGGCATACGGCTTTTGTGCAATGGGCTTTCACAGGTGGGCTGCGCGACTTCTACCGTGATTTGCGTTGGGAAGGCTGGGAAGCCGAGGTGGCCGGCATGGGCAATGATGCTTGCATGAGCTTCTATCCTTTTCTCTTCACGGAGCAGGGCTCCATACATTCGAGTGCACGCAAGCCGGTACCGGCAAGCGGTCAATCAAGGAAAGTGTATTGTCAAACTATAGGCAGTCAGCTTGTGCGTCGCAGTACAAAAAATTTGTATTGTCACATAGTGCTCCAGTCAAAAGTGGATGCGTGTGCTGTTGCAAAAATCGCTACTTGATACAGCGGCGCAACGATCAATGAATCACTCAAATAGCGGTTCGTGTCAGTCGGTGTTAGAGCTCGATGGACAGGAAGGTTGCTCTACGTGCGCAGTCAACCTGAGCGTTATGACTGTTTGGTCTGCCTTTCAAGCGCTGGACCTATGCGTTTGCGCCCAATCTAAAAAGCGGTCGATCAAATCCACCCTTGGAAGGCAGTGGCTCGACCACTAAGTTGATGCATTGCCTGTGAGTATCGGTAGTGAGTAGGTGGATCTCGCAGCTCTGAAACGGCATTCTAGGATGCACCTCTATGGACTGATTCAGTTCGCTTACTACTTCCTAAGAGTACAAGCTAAGTCACTCGACTTTACGGGCATCGCTAGTCAAGGCGCTGAGGTGGCTGCATGAGACTTCTGCTAACAAGCCTCCATGAATTCTGGAGCGATTCAGTGCTTTCAAACGATGCTCTATCGCTAGCCATTCTTTTGTTGGCTGCAAAAAGTCCTATTCGGATTCATCAAGTAGGTCACGAACCGGCACGTTCAGAGCTGCTGCCAGTGCTTCCAATGTTTCAAGGGTGACGTTACGTTGTTTGCGTTCAATGTGGCTGACTACCGTCCTGCTTAAGCCTGCTAGGTAGCTGAGATCCTCTTGGGACATCGTTCTCTCGGCTCGCAGACGCACAAGATTCTTAGCGAGTAGCTCCTTGGTAGAGACTGTCGTTTTCTGTTTTGGAAGCTTCGGAACATACATGTCTACATGTTCTTGTAACACTTCTTTCCCGTCGACTTCTTATGTGGCTACTTCATATATGACACTGACATATATGGCACAATTTGAATTGTAGAGAACAGCATCCGTGTTCTCCTGTTGGTTCGATAGCACTGGTACATGGTGTGCCATCTCAATGACGACGATGAAGAAGCAAGTCCACTGAGCAGATAGCGGATTGTTTAGAGAGGTTGAGGTCACGTTGCCAGTGGCAGTGCGGCGCTTCTCACTCGGCTTCTCCGAAAGCTTTCACCTACCTTTGAGTTCATAGAGAAATACAACGATGTCAACGACAGCAGAGTCTCCGGCCGGTCTAACCTACACAGAGGTTCTACTCAAGATGCAGGCTAAAGATTGGCTTCAGCAGCCTCTTGCAAGTTTCACTCCAGAGGAGCTTGCTGCACTCGCGCAAAGCCTTCCAAATTTGCAAGGGTTCGACAGCGCCTCATTGCTGAGAGGTGACTTTGGTCTAAATGCCCTTGCTCCGGTAGCAATGGTTTTCTCCCTCTTATGGAGACACCCATCCCTAGCAAGCTTTCGTCCATCATCGCCGGAATTGGTTGAGGAGCGGCATATCGATGAAGGGCTTAAGTTTTTCCATTCATATGTGGAAGCGGAAATCGTGGCTCGTCATCTAGAGGGTCCCAATCACACAGGGTATGCAACTCTTATTGAGAATTTCGAAAAGCTTCTTGCAAATGACGCTTAATCTGAGACTAGCTGCAATGTGCAATGAAATAAGAAACTTCACTTAAATAGAGGCCTAAAGCATGAATAAAGCACCTTCAGATTTTCCGAGGCAGCATAGCTTCAGTGCTCTCTCTGGTGCACAGCCAAAATTAAGTGTTGTCAAAGTGGGCGGTCGTTACTATCTTGACCAGCCTGATGAGGATGAGATTTATCAACGTTATGACGTTTGTGCAGACCTGGTAAATCAGCTTATTACCTACTGCGAAAAGAAAAAGGAGCCATCACATTCTTGGGAGGCGCTTCTGAAAGCTGTTGCACAATCGTTGTCCCAAAAGCCTTGGGGGCTTACTGCGGACGAAAATGCTTGGATTATGAATAAGTTAAAGGACCACTTCGCCAGTGGCTCATTTAGCTAGATATTAACTATCGCGATCGATTTCGGCGCATATCTTCTTTCCTTAAAATCGATAGGTTAGATGATTTTTCTTGTTTGAGTGTGTCCGCATCCACTTGAAATTCATAGATATCATGCAGCGCTTGAACAACAGCTGTTGAGCCTGAGTAGCCTCCCTTGCAATGCACGGCAACGCTAAAAATTTCTGCTGGAAGTGATTCCACGAAATCACATATCTGTCCGGCGTGCTGTTGATTGAATGCTGAATCAAGTTTGTATTTTTCACGTATAGAAAGATCCGATTTCAGAAAATCAACATCTGCGAAACTGAGCCTTAGCAGTGTGGGGAATGATGCAAGATTTGCCGGTCCGCGTTCAGCAGCTGTGATGGAAATTACACCAATGCTCGGCAATGGAGGAATTTGCTCAGCAGACCTGCGTGACATCACCAGTGCTTGTCGTTTAGCGATAGGTGGCTTATACAATTCATTAACGATCTTTTTCAAATTTTTTCCATACGAATAACCATGAATTCTGCTGCAACCTACTTATGAAATTTATGTATTTTAAGAAATCTACCATAGATAATGGCAGAAAATCAAGGTAGGATCAGCCTCAGTGTAATTGAGGATGAAATGTGGTCGTAGCGAAACCGCCAAGCTAGAATGGTGAATTTCTCGTGGCACTTGTGAAAATAAGTTGTGATACATCTATTTCACGAAAATTATATTTTCCCGAGAGGCAATGGAATTTTCAGATATTTCGCTGAAAATATTACGAATTCGAGGGATAGGAGCTCAGATGTGCTTCTCGACGGCACTGTTGCAAAAATCAATACAGGGCCAAACTTCCCATGACCCCAGACCGAGCTTTGCCACAGTTAGGTAGTTGATCACTAAAAAACTGCACTTTTCCGAAGAAGATCGGCCATGACAAACATGCAAATAAATGGATCAGAGACCCAAGGCTTGTCTGATTGTGGGCCAGTGCTTTACCTCGATTTTGACGGCGTTCTACATCACCACAATGTGCTTTGGTCAGCATCAAAAGGGCCATACCTAGACGCATCTTCCAGTGACAGGTTATTCGAACATGCTCCTTTGCTGGTCGAGCTCTTGGAACCACATTCTGCAGTGCGCATCGTCCTGTCTACGTCCTGGGCGGTGAAGTATGGCTGTCATGGTGCCGCGCGCCGTCTACCTTTTGAACTGCGCACCAGAGTCATCGGGGCAACCTACCACAGTCAGATGAATCGGGCTGAATTCGAATCAGCTTACCGAGGTATGCAGGTTTGGGCAGACGTGTTTCGTCGCCGTCCATCCGATTGGATGGCGATCGACGATGACTTTCTCCAGTGGCCTGCATGGTGTCGCGACAAGCTTGTTAAATCTCATTCTGAGAGAGGTTTAGCGGATCCAACAGTTGTGGCACAGGTTCGGCTTGGTCTGCAGCGGATCACCTGCGTCGAATGACGCTGAAATCTCAAGCCGCCTTCGGGCTCACAATTGCACATGCCCAAATCGGCTGAGCATCCCTGACTATTCAGCTCTCACTGTGATCTGACCCGGGCCTTCCAAGGGCGGCAGATCTAGTGATCCACAAGGGCTAGCGTCGAAGCAGGAAAGTGCTCTTGACGATGGCAGCGGAGGGAACGCCCACCATTCAAGCTACAAGGAGATGAAAAGTGGGTCAATCCTTGAGGGAAGTTATAGATCTTCTGTACAAACCAGCACCTGGCGCTCGTCAGGCAATTGCGGTTTCAAGACGGGTGGCGGAACAACTTCCGCCGCTTAGCACTGTGGCGATGATTTCGATCACTGCTCCAGAGCGAGCTCCTGCAGAAGTACATAGATTTAGCCAACTTTTGCGGCTGAGCTTTGCCGACGTCGATTTTTTGAATACGGAGATTTCTGCACGAGCGAAGGCAAAAATCAAGGACGGTTTTACGCCCCAGCAGGCGAAAGAAATTCATGCATTTGTGCGGGCTCTAGGGCCGGAGATCAGAAGCGTGATCGTGCATTGTGAAGGCGGCTATTCGCGATCATGTGGCGTTGTCCTAGCTCTGCACAACATCTATGGCTTTGCTGTGAACCTCAACAATCTCAATCTAGCCAATCGGTCTGTTGTGACGACTATGGAGGTTAGTAAGCGTTGATCGACGCTGTAGTTGCCTGGCATTGGGAGCATGGTGGCTTCTAGAAGGGGCTTAGAGGAGGCTTAACAGGGTCCAGTTCAACTGCTTCGACTATGACTAGGCTGGTGCTGGTTTAGTCGACACCAGCCTAAGCTTCTCGAGCTTCCTCGAACTCTATCGGACTAATGTGCCCAGGAGTTGGTTGCTACGCGTCGGGTTGTAGAGCCGCTCGATGTAGTCGAACACATCTGATCTCGCTTGCTTACGTGAGCGGTAGCCCATTCCTGCACTTGGTGCAACCAATTAAGCAAGCGCAGCGTTGACATAGAAATCAAGCCAGCACTTTCATAACGCCAGTAGATCCTGAGAGCATTCTATGCTGCGAGGTTTTTTGGATAGGAATAGAGGGCAGGGAATCGTTTAAGACGGTTGTTGGCTTGAACCGCTAACCAGTTAGAAGTTGTAGCCCAAGGCGATTACTGAGGACAGGCTTCCCTTTTGACGCACGATGGGGCTGTTGCGTGCGTCGCCAATCAACTCCGAATACACCAGTGAGCCGACCAAGCTCCACTTGGGATTCATTCGATAGATGACGGAGGTGCCAAGCCGTACATCTCTCAGTCCGGATCCTGGAGCAAACTCTGCATAACCGCTATTTATTGCCTGCTCTTTACTGATACCGAAGTAGTTTTGAGCATAACGACTGTTACTCCATGTTGTAGCGACCGTAGCTGAGAACTGTAGAGATGGACTGATGCGAGTGTTCCAGCCGGCTCCCAGGTCCAGGAGCAGACCATTTCGGTTGTTTCCACTGCCAAAGCGCACTGCTGAATTGAGCGTCAAGTTTCTTGTGAGATTGGCGTTGAAGAATGCACCAATTTCTGGGCGAGGATCAATGTCGCCCAGTCCCCGCAGTGCTGCGCTGCGCCGCTCTTTGCGTCCGAAGTCCGCTGTAATACGCGCTCCGTAAGACATCTCTGAACTGCGTGAAGCGTTGTAGCCAACGCCGCTCATGACTCCGGCAAAAAAGCCGTTACTCCACTGGTACTCAATGCTTGGCAGGACGCGGATTCTGGATTCGTCGGATCCCTGGTATCTATGGCCTGCAATTACTGCTAGGCCGGCGACACCACCTTCTGCGGCATTGGGTGGCATGGTCCGACGGTAGAAATCCGACTGGGCATGCACTGTTGCACTAGCTGCCACTAGTGCTGTCATCGTCACTGCTGATGCGAGGGGGTTCATGGTCAATAGCCTTTTTGTTGGGGGGCGATCTTGCACGGGTTAAGGACCTCACGCGTTCACGTTAGGACCGATTAGGGGGAATCCGACAAGCTACGGACTACTGCAACTGGCAGTCGAACCAGGCCTAGACTCAGTTCCTGAGCATTCTTACAAACTGATAAGACTGATCAGTTCAAATTATGACTGATTAGTATTTGTAATCATATCTTGTTGTTTTCCACGTGATTGAATAACCTCTGAGGCCTTCGGCAATTGCTGCCCTTGATGGCTTTGCGCGTTCTTGAAATGCTTCCTCGCTGCAAAAGTTGCCTCCGGTTACCTTCATGGCCATACCAATCCAGCATTGAGCTCTAACAAGCTTTGCTTTGGTACCGATAGAGCCCTTTTGTTGGATCTATCCGGGCTACGGTGGCGTAACGTGTTCTCAGGGAGATGGCCGGCAAGGACTACGTCAACCGAGAGCCCCATGATTTGGCTCTCATGAGGACACCTCGGCCTCTCTAGGCTCAGCGCTCCGCTGTATGGTGTAGCTCATCCCGACTGATGAGCAATCAGGGGGGCAGCCAGCTCAGCGCTCGCGAAGAAGCTGCTTCAGGGCGCCAGAAAGCTCAGGGTACCGCCAAGAAAATCCAGCATCCTGGGCGCGCTGCGGAACCAGGCGTTGACCTTCCAGCAACAGAACGGACATTTCCCCCAGTGCCAGTCGCAACGCCCAGGTCGGAATGTGAAATACGGCCGGTTTGCCTAACTCCCGGGCGAGCATCTGTGTGAAGTCAACATTGCGAACGACCCCAGGTGCACAGGCGTTGTAGGGTCCGCTGCAGCTCTCGTTGTTCAAAAGGTAGTCGATGAGAGCGACTTGGTCCTCGATATGTATCCATGGCATCCACTGTTTCCCGCTGCCCAGCCTACCTCCAAGCCCTCGTTGGAATGTTGGCAGCAGCCGTGCCAGCACTCCACCAGCTGGCGTTAACACGGGGGCAGTGCGTAGTACTACAACCCTTGCTCCCAGTTGGCGCGCGCGTATAGCCTCCTGCTCCCAGGCTACGCATAGACGGCTTCCGAAATCGATGTTGCCCGGAGAACTGTCCTCTGATAACCACTGTTCCTCGCCGTCACCGTACCAGCCGACAGCAGACCCCGAGATCAGCACTGGCGGTATCGAAACTTGCTTTCCCATCCAGTCCACCAAGGTTCGTGTCAGGTCAATTCGGCTGTTCCACAAAAGCTCGCAGCGCTCTGCAGACCAACGGTGAGTTGCAATGGGCGCTCCTGCTAAGTTGACGACAGCACCGAATGGAGCACTACCATCGAGTGAATCAAGATGCGCTATACCGTTGCATCCCAGGCACAATTTCTCCACCTGCTGAGGAGTTCGGCTCCACACCCAAAGGTCATGACCTTGGCTCCGCCAGAGCCGACAGAGGGCCTGTCCAATGAGTCCGGTGCCTCCGGTCAAAAGGATGCGCATGGGGTTCTCCTTTTTAGGAAATGACCAAAAGACTCACCAGGGCAGGCGTTGTCCATCGTATGCCCAGAAGCCGCCGCTTTCGTGCGGCTGCAGGCCGTCTAATACCGCCAACAAATCCCGCGCAGCATCGGTGGGACGGCGGCCGATCTGAGCGCCGCGAAACGGAGCCGACAAAGCAGAGTCAACTGTGCCGGGATGCAGGGCTGCCAGGACCGCTTTTGGATGGGTGCGAGCCATTTCAATAGAAGCCGTCTTGAGCAGCATGTTCAGTGCTGCCTTCGAGGCTCGGTAGCTATACCAGCCACCCAGACGGTTGTCGCCGACACTGCCTACCTTGGCCGACAGAACCGCAAGCACGCTGGGCTCGTTCTTTGGAAGTAACTGTGAGAAGTGTGCCAAGGCCAAAGCGGGGCCGATGGTGTTGATGGTAAAACTGGCTGCCATGTGTGCGGCGTTCAGGTCAGCCAGTCGCTTTTCGGGAGCGCCGGTTGGGCCGCTGAGCATTCCCGTGGCAACCACAATCAGGTTCCAGGGACCTTGCTGACGCAGCGAGTCGGCGGCAACTGCGATGGAGTCCAAGGCTCCGAAGTCGACGGGGGGACTGCTGCTTCGGCTCAGAGCGGCGACTGCGGCGCAGCGTGGATCTGCCTCCAACTGCGCGGCAATGGCTGCGCCTATAGCGCCGGATGCCCCAAGAATGAGAGCACGGTAACCAGTCGGCAGAGATTGCATGGTAGGCCTCGGTGATGTCGTTGCTACAGGTGGTCGAGCTGTTCGCGCAGTTGCTGAGCATGTGCGCGCAACGCTAATTGCTGCTCAGGCGGGAATTTCTGCCACTGTCGGTACACCAGTGCCAACCGGTGGTTGCTGCCAAGAACATCGACGTGACGCGCAAAAAAGTCCCAGTAAAGAGCGTTGAAAGGGCAGGCACTCGGGCCGGTCTTCTGCTTGGGGTTGTACGCGCAACCCTGGCAATAGTCGCCCATGCGCTGGAGATAGGCCGCGCTACTGACATAGGGTTTGGTGGCAATCAGGCCACCATCGGCGCGCTGACTCATACCCAGGGTGTTGGGCAGCTCTACCCACTCAAAAGCGTCAATGTAGATGCCCAGGTACCAGCGGTGCAGCTCCAACGGATCCAGCCCCGCCAGCAAGGAAAAGTTACCTATAACCATCAGCCGTTGAATATGGTGGGCATGTGCTGTTTGCAGCGACTGCTTGATGGACTGCTGCAAACAGCGCATATGGGTGTCCCCAGTCCAGAACCAGCGCGGAAGCGACAAGTGGTGGTCCAGCGCATTGCGACTTTCGTAGCCTGGCATATGTGCCCAATAGATGCCGCGGATGTACTCACGCCAGCCGAGGATCTGACGCACAAAGCCTTCCACAGCAGCTAGCGGCGCGTGGCCTGAGCGCCAGGCTGCTTCGGCACACTGCAGCACCTCCAGAGGGTGCAGCATCTTCACGTTCAACGCGAACGAAAGCAAAGAGTGGAATAAGCGCGGCGCTTGGCTGGACAAGGCGTCTTCATAGTCTCCAAAGTGCGGCAGTGCATGGGTGACAAACGCCTCTAAACAGCGCACTGCCTCTTGCCGGTTCAATGGCCAACGCAGTGCGTTCGCCTGCGCGTCACCGAAGCTTTGAACATTGCTGCGCTGCACGATTTCCCAAAGAGTGCTGTGGTCGTGGAGGGGACGCCAGTCCTCAGGCTCGGGAGGGGTTCCTGGCCAGGGTTTCCGGTTGTCGTGGTCAAAGTTCCACTGTCCGCCAACGGGCTGTTCATGTTCGTCCAGCAGGAGTCGGTAACGGCGGCGCATGGTGCGGTAGAAATGCTCCATCAACCATTGGCGGCGCCCACGCATCTGGGTAGCCAGGTCATCGCGTGCCGTCAGGAAGTGTTCGCTGCCTACTGCAGTGCAGGTCAACTGCTGGCTGCTAGCCCAAGCCAGCAGTTGAGCGTCCAGCCGCCACTCGTCGGGCTGCTGCCATTGCACCGTGTGGGCTCCGTAGTGCGCAGCAAGCGCAGCCAGGTTGCCGGGTATGGACTGGCGGTTACTGGCATCGTCGATCGACACATAACGAACCCGGTGACCGTCGGCACGCAGCTGGCGCGCAAAGTCGCGCATGGCAGCAAAAATGGCCAGAATTTTCTGTGCATGGTGCAGCACGTAGTCGGTCTCCTGCCGCACCTCCATCAGCACATACACCACCTGCAGATCCACCTTCCGAAACCAACTGTGCTCCGGATTGAGCTGATCACCCAGTACCAGACGCAGGGTATGTGCGCTGTGGGTGGCGGGCGTACTATCGCTCATGCTTTACCCCAGAGACGCTCGTAGGCTCCATCAGCGTCGTAGGTGGCGGCTTGTTTGACAGGATCAAAGCGACGCCCTCCTTGCGGATCTGTACCCCGACCGGCAATGTAAAGCCAGTTGCCCTGGTTGCTATAGACGTCGTAGTCCAGCAACTGTGACTCAAACCAGGCAGCGCCGGCGCGCCAGTCACAGCCCAGGTCATGGATCAGATAGCTGGCCGCCACTTGGCGCAAACGGTTGCTGAGGTAGCCCGTGGCAGTCAACTCGCGCATTGCTGCATCCACTAGCGTCTGGCCGGTTTGCCCTGAGCACCAGGCTGCAAAGTTCTGATCATCATGTGGCGTGGCAAGCTCCTGACCCAGGCCCGGTGCACGGTAGAGCGCGCGACCATGCTGCATATGCAGAAAGCGAAAATAGTCGCGCCATAGCAGCTCGAACCAGAGCCAGTAGCTGCTTTCGGTCGCGCCGCGCGTAGCTTCAAATTGTCGAAGTTCAGCGTAGGCTTGCCGTGGCGACAACGCGCCTGTAGCTAGCCAGAGCGACCATTTGCTTGAGTAGTCCAATCCCACCAGACCGTTACGCGTACGCTTGTAACTGTGGGGAAGACCGCGTGCGAGGTACTGCCGCAGGTGGGCAAGGGCCGCAGACTCGCCGCCTTGCAGTGAGGCGATGGCGCTTCGGGCATCAAGCGAATTAGAGACATCGGCAAATGCATCCAGAGCTAGTACCTGCTCTTGACGGTACTTGCTGGGTATATTCGGCGGAACTCTGGGCAGAGCCTCCAGTACTGGCAGAGGCGGGTATGGTTTTAGCTTGGCGTGCTCAACAGCCTGGCGAAACGGTGTGAATACGTCTGGCAACTGGCGCACAGGCCAAGGCAATTGGTCCGGATGCAGCAGGCTGCTGTGCCACACGGTGTGAACCTGCAAGCCTGAAGCACGCAGAGCTTCAACCTCGGCCTGCTCATCGGGCGCGGCGATGTCTTCACAGACAATGATGTCGGCCCCTAAGGCCTGTGCCAGCGCAGGCAGGGCCGTGGCGGCTGGCGCATTCAAAATCAATAGCTGAGAGCGCAGTTCGTGAAAACTCTGGGCCAGATTCTGTATCGTCTTGGCCAGCCAGGCGCGACGGTGCGGACCGATGCGGGCAAAGCCCCAATGGGTTCTGGCTTGAATGTCCGGCAGGCACAGCACCGGCAATATGTACTGCGCCCCCATCCTGCACGCGGCGTGAAGCACGGGTTGGTCGTGCAGGCGCAGGTCGTTGCGTAACCAGAGCAGCACCGTGCTCATGTCTGTTCCCCAGACGGAGGTGACTGCTTGCGCTGCCGTCGGCAGCGTTCGGAGCAGTATTTGACCTCGTCCCAAACTTGAGCCCACTTTTTGCGCCAGGCAAATGGGCGCCCGCAGCAAAGGCATGACTTTTCAGGCAGATGCGGTTTGCGGTGCACGGCATGCCTCCTTCTGTCTCAGTCCGCGTGGGCGTGCAGCGCGGCGTGGACATGCCGTGCCAGGATCCTTCCGCTCAGCCAGGCGCCTTCCACGCTGCCGCTGTGCATCCAGTCTCCGCACATTCCTACACCTGCTGCAGCGTCCCACCAGGCGCCAGCATTCAATGGGTTGGCGGTGTCGGCATAGCGCCAGCGATGCGCGGTAGCCTGAACACTGGCGGGATCGGGGCCTCCCAGTTGAGCAAATGCATGCAGCAGTGCGGCCGTGACAGTTGCGGCATCGTCTTCCAAGTGTGCCTCGCTCCAACTGTGTGCGGCATGCAGCAGCCAGGTTTCGGTGCCGACTCGGCTAGGTTTGCTGCTGTCGCGTGCGATCCAACGCAATGGGCTGTGCTCGACAAAGCAGCCGTCTACCGGCAATGGCAACGGTTGATGGCAGCGCACCATGAGTGTCCAACAGGGCAGCATCTTGGCATTGCGTGCAAGGGCAGTGGCTTGTGGTGCAACACTTGCCAGCAGCGGCTCTGCCTGCGGTGCCGGAACGGCAAGCACAACCGCTTCGTAGCGATGTGGCTCGGTGCCATGCTCCTGGCTTTGCAGAATCCAGCCAAACGCCGAACGCGGTTGCAAAGGCACGATGGTGGCTTGCCACTGAAAGCGCACAGATTTCGATATGGCATGCATGTCGCGCACCATATGTGCAGCCGGAGAGGTCATGCGTGGGGTACCGACAAAGCGCTCCAAAAAGCTGTCTTGCAAGGCGAAGTCATGACCATCATGTTTGCCGATGCGGCCCTGCCAAACCCGCGCAGCGCCTGCCTGCTGCCAGTCGGAGACCTGTTTTCTAAACTCTGCATGATGTGCCGTGAAATACTGGGCACCGTGGTCACACTGCCAATCAATGTCTCCATCGCTGCTGCGGCGCGTGCTCATTCGGCCGGAGGGGCCGCGACTCTTGTCAAATACATGGACGCAGTGGCCCGCTTCTACCAACGCCTGGGCGCAGGCTAGTCCAGACATGCCTGCGCCAATGATTGCGATGGCTTTGTTGCTGCTGCTCTCTGGAGGGTTGGGGATGCTCATGGGAATTCAAAGTCTGTAAGTACAAGATCTATCCGCTTGGGCGCAGAGTCGCGGGGAAATGACCTTTCTTAACTCAAGGCTGGTTCGATTGAGGGACCTTAATGACACGGCTCAGGTCTACGCCCAGGGTTTTTGCCTTCTGCAGCAGCAGATTGAACTGTTGCTCGGGAATGGTCTTATTGCGCGACAGAAGCCAGAAGTAATCCATGCTGCTGCCAATTACCAAAGAGGTTCGATAGTCCTCATCAAGGTTCACCACGTTGTAGCCGCCATAGAAAGGGCCGAAGAAAGATACCTTCAGAGCCGCTACATCTGACGACCCCAGGAACCGAGCCTTGCCCTCGGCTTCGCGCCATTTCTGCTTGACTGAGTCAAACCCTCGGTTCAGCACCGCAACGCTTCCGTCATCGTTAAGGCTGTAGCTGGCTGAGACCTGGGTCAAGTCCTTTTCGAAACTGTGATCGATACGTGCCAACTCGTACCACGTCCCCATGTAGCGCTTGGCATCAAAACCGGTTACCGGCTTCACCCCACGAGGTACATCAACGGCGCAACCCGATAGAGCAACGTTGGCCCCCACAAGTACCGTCACAAGCGCTGTTGCGCGCATAAATGAGCTTCTTGAGATATGCATTAAGGTCCTTTGATGGTGCGTGATACAAGGGCGACGTTGTGCCAAATTTCTGTGCTCAAGCAGGTGGTTGATCGCTTTTGAGTGAGGGCAACTTGCAAAAATGCTCCGTCATGCGGGCCTAAAAGCAAGCCATCCCGTCTACTGTCTTCTTAGTCCAAGGAATTCCAACCCAGCTGTTTGTCTAGCAGTCGAGCAGTCGTTGAAGCACCCTTTCGGATGACACACCAAAGAACACTGGGCGAAAGGCCCCGCTGCCTGCCATCCTGAAGACAAGTTGCTGATTGAGCTCGTGGCCCGCTCATCACTCAAAGGCGATCTTGGTGAGCAAGTGATTTGCATTCGGCGTTTGGTGTTTAGTTCTGTGCGCTTGTCAGCAGGGGCACACCGCATCAAAAAAGTCAAACGAGACATGAACACTCCCTTGGACGTTGGATACGCTTCGATGAAAACCAAAAAGTTCAAAGTGTGAACTCGTTAGTTCAAACTATAAACTGAAGACGGCAGCTTTGTAGTTCTAGTCACTAAAAATTTGTGCCCGAAGCAAACTAACCGTATGCGAGCTCAATCCCAGATTCAGAAGCAATGCCGCGTGTTTTTGAACTTCACGCAGAAGGAGGAGTAACGCAAACTCCCTCTGATTTCTGAGCGCCAGACCTGCTCGAGTGGTCACGCCAAATGGCTCAGACTTCAGTGAAAAAAAGCCACCCCGAGGGGTGGCTCAAAGTGGCCTCACTCACACACTAGTAGCGCTCATCCATAGACATCAGTTAGGGAGAATGCTTTCACAAATGCCAGAGGATGTCTTGATTTTCTATTGATTGATTCAAATTAATACCAATTAACTATCAAATGGTGTCGTACACATACCTTGCCTAGGACAAAAACCAGCGTAGGTGGCTTGACGAGACGACAACTACATCTAAATAGTTGTTCACACAAAGGTTTGATGCGTTGAAGTATGTATGTTCATCCATTCATGTGGGTATCAGCTCAGGAAGGCTTTGCGTGGTTCAGTAGTTGCCTTTGTTGGCTTGGCCTGAAGGGCAGAAATTACCCGCGCCTCAAGGAACATCGACCACAACAGCTCCACCAGGGGTGTAGACGGCACATCAGCCCAACAGAGTGCCGACCAACAGAGTTACTCGGAAGCACTGCGAACCAAAACGCGGCTGTACAATTGGCGTATGTCGCGTGCAATCCAGAGACTTTCTCTGCGGAGTGCGTTGTTGCTGGTCATCATGGCTGCTCAACTGCTGATTCCGCTGCTGCACGGCCACTTCGGGACTCCGAATCAATCTGGCCTGCATGTGCACACGACGCCTTCCAGAATTGCTGATTCTCATTTCCATCTGTTCACTGGACACGACTCTCTCAGTGACCACGATGTCCATCAAGC
>NZ_JBSIFD010000014.1:0-178632 GCF_053615495.1 Comamonas sp. HJ-2
CAGGTGGGCCTCATTGGCCAGGGTGAGTGGATCACCGAGGAAATGCGCACGTTTGCGGGCGCGATCATTGAGCGCTGTGCTCGAAATGCGTACAAGGCCGTGGAAGTGGGGGAGGTTCCGCAGGAGTTCATCGAGCGTGAGATGCGGCCTGAGCCCCTGGAGGAAATCAGGAAGGAAGACAGCTACACCTTCTCAAAGTCCAAAGTCGCGCTGCTGAATGGACTTGCAGCGGATGCTGGCCTCATTGAGCAAGGGGCCTGGATCTCAGAAGAACTGCGTCGGCTTGCCGGCGCGGTCATTAAGCGCTGTGCCTGGCATGCGAGACTTGCCTTGCTGGTTGATGAATCCCCGAGCGAATGTGTCCAGCGCGACATGAAGCTGGAGACTCTGGAGGAGGCGCGGCAGGTCATGGCCGAGTATTGGCGCGAGCTTGACGAGGAGCTTCAGTACGCTGGCGGCGGCAACATCAACGATGGCGACTGATGTGCAACCGCTATAACACCCCCACAGAGATCGAGATTGAGCGTCACTTTCGCATTGGCCGGGAATCGCCGGGCTGGTGGAAGGATGAGCGCCTGGACATATTCCCTCGAGCGCCTGGCCCGTTCCTTCGCCGCGCGGTCGATGACCCTGGCTACAGCATCGAGGGTGTGGCGGGCCAGTGGGGCCTGATCCCCTGGTTTGCGAAAGAGCGCACGCTGAAGTACAGCACCAACAATGCGCGCTCTGAGGAGCTGGCCAGCAAAGCCAGCTACAAGGCACCCTGGGCGCGCGGCCAACGCTGCATCATTCCCGCCTGGAGCTTTGATGAGCCGTGCTGGGAGACGGGCAAAAACGTATGGTGGAGATTTCGCCGGGCCGATGGCGCGCCGTGGGCGCTGGCCGGACTGTGGAATCGTTGGAATGATCCCAAGACGGGCGAGCTCGTGGAGAGCTACACCATGCTGACCATCAATGCAGACTCACATCCCCTTATGAGTCGCATGCACAAGCCTGACCCCAAGCTGCCGGCGGACCAGCAGGACAAGCGCAGCGTGATTGCGATCGAGATGCAAGACATTGATCAGTGGTTGGCGGGGACGGTGCGGGAGGCTGGGCAATTGCTTAGATTGACGCCAGTTGGTATGTTTGAAGCAGCCCCAGCCTAGTCCAGGAACCTGCCGGAGGCCATGAATAGATGCTCCGTGGAACGCGCTGCTGGCACTGTCTTTCCACAGCTTGCTCACATTCATGAAACTGCTCAATGAATGCTCCTGAAAAGCCGCCGCAAGTGCTCGGCAGCACTTGAGCTTGAATTAGGCTTTTTGGCGGCTTGTGGCGGCCTACTGTTGTTTGTTGCATGAATAGGCGCTCGGAGTTGGTATGGCGGGTTGGTGTGCTTCATAAGTGTTTGATTTATATGATAAGTGTAAACCTTTACACGGAGTAGGTCGGCGGTTCGAGACCGTCAGGACCCACCACTAAAAAACTAAAGAAATCAAGGGCTTAGAGCGATCTAAGCCCTTTTTCTTTGCCCTCTCTACCAACCCGAATAGCCTCCACAAGCCGCCTCTACCAACCGTAAATCGTTGCTTACCAAGCAACCTGAGCCTGGCGTGGCGCCCGGCAGGAGAGCTCATGGCCGCTTGAGAAAAGCCCGCGGCGGCGGGCCGGGGTTACATCTTTTCGGGCTTCTTACGCTCTCGCTCTCATACCTGCTTTTCAAGTGTCTCCGGAGCTTTCTAGATTTGTATCTCGCTCATCGGACAAGCATAAATAAGGTGAAATCAGAGCGAATACTGATGAGTGTCTCAGGGTGTGAGTTTTGCAAAATTGGCTCCATTTCGCGTAACTGGTCGGCCTAGCATGCTCATGTGTTCGATGACAGGAGGCCAATCATGAAATCTCTATCTGCTATTGCGTTGCTGGTGGCCGCTGGCGCGCTGAGCGCCTGCGATGACAAAGCACCAAAGCCTGAACTGGAAACGCGGCCGCCGGCAATGGAGGGAATACAGCGACCACAGCCAGATCCTGGGGCAGTAGTGCCGAGGCCTGAGCCATCTCCTGCGAATCCTAATCCACGGCCTTAAAGACTGGGACTTGGATAGGACTGCTAGGAAGTCTGCTCATTTGGTTGTTTGTGCGGGCTCGCTTCGTTGTTGTTCCCGGCCACGATCAGCCAGAGGGCTGACGCTGTTGCCGGCTGTTCGCTCCCGAGCCGTTTTTGCGGAAGGCTAGTCTGCAGCCGGGTGATCGATGATGTAGCTCGGCGGGAAGTCCTGGGTGCTATAGCGCTCACGCTGCATGAGCATGCGCAGCATATGTCCACGGTTACCTCGCGTTTGCCGGTGAGCCGGATACGTTCAGCAGGTCTACGGCTACCCGCCTGTAGCTTCGCGCGGTACATCTTCCGAATGTCCGCGCGATAGTGGCGAGTCTTTAGGGGCGGTGTTGGCATCGTGCGCGCCGACTGCGTCAGGTCATGGTTGATCCCCGTGTCAATGGAGCGGCCGCTGGCCTGCTCAATGCCTGTGCAGGCATCACAGGCACCGGTCAACAGGTCAATCATCAGCTTGGCAGGCAGTGCCCGCACGAATTGAGGTGTAAGCATTGGCTCCAGAAAACGAGCCTGCTTGGTGGCTGGCTGCTCAGCTTGAGAAGCTGGAGATTGCTGGTGCTGAAGATTCCAGTCCAGCGGTTTTGCTCATTGGGCTCATGGTGTTGGGTAGCGCCCACTTGTTGTGGGCTGGGCAGATGCGGTACCTTATAGATTAGGGCAACGGCGAGGGAATGGCTGATTTGATGGGTGTGTTCCGAGAGAACCGGAATATCAACCAGTTTGGCAGGACTCTTCACGCGACGGTCCCTAGCTAGGAGGTCGCCATGGAAACGATCGAACAGATGGCTGAAAGACACATTCGCGAGTCTGAAGCGGACTTGGTTCATATCGATGTGTTGATGAAGCGTGCACAGAAAATGAGTGCGAACGCTGCTGATCAAGTGGAAGCGGAGAGGCTTTTGGATCAAGCCATGAGGCAGCGCGCTAAGTTAGATCTGCATCTCGCGGCCCTAAAGAGCAAGCAAGAGTCCGATTGCGAGCAGCTGGCCGAGGAGGGCAAGCGCTTTAAGGAGACGCTTGAAAAAATACGGTCGAATATTGAAGTGATGCTGGCTTCCTGGCTTTGACCGCCAAGCGGTTGCGAAGATGGGCGACCTCCGAGCGCTCCTGTGTGGAGCAGCAGCAGTCGGCAAAAAAGGTCTGTTGTGGGGCACATCCTCCTGTGCCTGTAGATCGCCCTGCCAGTCGATGGCTGGGCACTAAATGGTCATGTTCTTGAGCATTGCTCGAACGCCAAAAGCCCGCTCAGTGGCAGGCTGGGAAAGCTCCCGCTACAGGGTTTTCACAAAGCGCTGCGGCAGGTCTCTTGCAACTATGGGTCGAGGCTGGGATGAGTGCTCTCGAGAGAGATATCTGGATAACTCACTCCCGATACATGCACTTGATCACGTCCGGCATTTTTTGCCTGATAAAGAAGCTGATCGGCTTCTCTCAAGGCATGGTCCAGCTGGGATGGATCGGTGATCGATGAAATCCCAAAGCTCATGGTCAATTTTGTGCCGGAGAGAAGAGTGTCTCTATTCGAGCTGAGGTCTTGTCGGATGCGTTGAGCAATTTCTTCTGCATCTCGCAGTGCGATGTCGGTCAACAGAATCACAAACTCTTCGCCACCGAACCGTGCGACGAGGTCGCGCTCTCGTACATGGTTTTGCAGAGTCGTGGAGACAAGCTGCAGCACCTTATCGCCACATTCGTGGCCCCAGGTATCGTTGATTCGTTTGAAGTGGTCTATATCACAGGCCAGCACTGCCATGGGATAGAGTCTCATATCGGTTAAAAGCTTCAAGGCATATTCATGGAAGGATCTGCGATTCAATATCTGGGTCAAAGTATCAAGGTCACGTTCTTTCTGTAGTTTGCCAACAGTTTCCTTTGCGGCAATGGCGGTCATGACCACGGTAAAGAGTATCGCGAAGTTCAATATGCTCACCAGTGTCAAGAGCCAATACGGCGATCTTGGAAATGACTGCGGATCCGGGTATCCCAGCAGCGAAATAATCATGGGTCGAGTAAGGGTGTAGGCTGTGAAAATGATGCTCAGCCAGAGCAGTGACTTGTCGAGCCAGTCAAATGAGCTCTTCCTTGAATAGACCTGGAGGATAGGTAGCAGTAAAACAAGGCCTGAACCAACACTGAAGGAGTTCACTCGAGCCCAGACGTTGGGGTTGATCCGGCTAAAGTAATACAACGCAGCTAAAGTGATACTGGCAATCAGTAGCGCTACAAGTGGCTGGGCCGATACACGCCATCTCTCTGCCCAACTTTTCGCAAGGCACCAAGCGCTCAGCAGGTAGAAACTGCCAATCAGGAGTGCGTAGCGAGTGAGCTCCTCCAGGGGCATCAAGGTTTGAGCTGCAAGAGGCAGTGCAGTGAGTGAATAGGCGCAAGCTTGCCAAAGCAGAAAGCGCTGAGATCGTTGGGCGAGCCAGGCCACGACCAATATGACTGCCAGAACAAAGATCGCCAGAGGTGGCGTCAGAACCAAGAGGTCGTTATTCGCGAACATATGACCAGAGCCTCCTCGATCGAAGAGCGGTAACGCCTGTTCCTTGAGCGCAAAGCGACAATCTACTTGCACCGCAAATGTGTTCCGCTATTGGCGTCACAATTTATTACAGCGTGCGTCCTCCCTCATCCATGTCAGCCTGCTTCTTGTTTGGAGTGGTAAATCAGTCAAAAATTGTCAATGCCAAGACTTTCTTCCATGAATGAAAATCGTTCCAGGTTATTGATTCGCATTCATCGCTGGCATGCAACTTCCGTGCGATTTTTGAAGCTTATGCAGTGACCTTTTTAATCTCCTGAATGTGAATAACCAGCCTGCCTTTATGGCCAGCTTCTTGTATTGCTGGGCGGCCTTTTGAAGGGTGTACGGCTTGCTGTGCACTGCAGTGCGAAGCCATGAGGCTTCGTGAGGGCTCCGGTGGCTTGTCGTCTGCCTTCTGTGTCATCTGGCAAAGCCGCTCATGGGACTGCATTGCCTCATCCAGCTTCCCGGGCCGGATGCCGGAGACCCGCCAGCCTTTGTGAACAGACACAGGTTTCGCCTTGGATGCCAGGCGACGCTGGCGCTAGAACTCCGCTCCTTGGGCGCGCATGTCAGCCATTGGCGAAGACCATGGGCAGCAGATCCAACTTAGGCTCATCCTTGAGATCGCGGAGCTCTTTCTTGCCAGGCTTGCGGCGGTTGGCCTTCTTGTTGACTTTGCGGTTGAGCCGCTGGCGGGCAGCACTTTGGTCTCGGTCATGAAGCGCATGGCTCATTGCTCAGCCAGCGGCGCGTTCGTGGGGCGCGTCGCACTCCTCGAACATTGTCTTTGCAGGCCATCCTCCTGCACCTGCAGATTGTTTTGCCAGCTCTTGGCAATGCGGTAAATGATCATGCTCTTGAGCACCTGAGTTCCAGAAAAGCGAAACCCCTGAGCAGCGGGTCGTGTTGTCGTTGAGGTGGGGGTGGGGGGAGCTGCGTGCCGTTGGGGTAGATCGGCAGGCCATGGGTGCGGCTTGGCAGCTCAAACACACGGAAGCGGCTATCAGGAATGCCCAGTGTGCGCCGCAGCTCTTTGCCGTCATAGCTGTCCTGGGCGGGATGTAGCGCTCTGCAGGCTCTCCAGGTGACAGGACTGACCAGACGAGCACCTTGCTTCACTGGGGATTCTGGTCATTGTTTCACTTTCAGGCATTGAACGGTCTTTTCATCCAGCCGCCCGGTGTGCATGCCGGGGCACGCGAATTCTTCGCTCAGCGTCTTGATGGGGAGGGTTGGCTCATCTGCTTGTGCGGGCAAGTTGCTGATATTTTTGAAGGTATAAACCTTTGCGCAGAGTGGCTAGGCGGTTCGAGACATTCAGTACCCGCCGCTACAGCGCAAAGAAGGCTTGGAGAGCTCAAAGCCTTCTTTGAGTTTTGGCGTCTATTGCTACTGGAGGTGACGGTTGTTCGGGGTATTTCTATGCAAGATGCCCTGGCTAGACAGCGGCAATGGAAAAGCTGGCAGTTAGAATGGACAGGATTAGCCTAACCCTGTTGGTGGAGGTTGGATGGCAGTTCTGTAGAGCATCAGTGCCCTGTAGAGGCCCGGTCGGTGGCGCAAGCGGGTCGCACGGCTTTCACCATTGTTAATGAGGCGAACGCAAGTTCGCCTTTATTTTTGCTGCCGCAGAAAGATTGACCATGTTCGAATCCATCCGCAAGCATTCCAAGTTCGTGATGATCTTGTTGTTCTTGCTGATCATTCCCTCTTTCATTTTTGTCGGAGTCAACCAGAACTACTTCACCGAGTCCAGCCAGACTGTGGCCCGCGTGGATGGGCATGACATCACCCTGCAGGACTGGGACAACGCTCACAGGGCTGAAAGCGACCGCCTGCGTGCGCAGAATCCGACCATGGATGCCAAGCTGCTCGACTCGCCAGAGGCGCGCTATGCCACGCTGGAGAAGCTGGTGCGTGATCGCGTGCTGGCAGCTGCTGCCGCCAAGATGCACCTGACAACGCCCGATGCACAGTTGGTGCGTACCTTGCGTGAAATCCCCGCGATTGCGTCCTTGCAAAAGCCAGATGGCTCGCTGGATGCGGAAGCCTACAAGGCTTTGGTAGGTTCGCAGGGCATGACTCCCGAAGGGTTTGAAGCCAATCTGCGTCGTGAACTGGCACTCAATCAGGTACTGGGTTCCGTCTCTTCGACCAGCTTCACGACTGCCGCGCAGTTGCAGCAGGCCATGGACGCCCTGTATCAGCGCCGAGAAATTCAAGTTGCCCGGTTTGATGCCAGTGCCTTTGCAGGCAAGGTCCAGCCCACGGAGGCCGAGCTCAAGGCTTTCTATGAAGCACACACCAACCAGTTCAAACAGCCAGAGGCAGCAACGGTGGAGTATGTCCAATTGGACCTGGCCGCTGTACAGCAAGGCATTGTTCTGAGCGAAGACGACCTGCGCACCTATTACAAGGAAAATGCTGCCCGTCTTGCCGGTCCCGAAGAGCGTCGTGCCAGCCATATCCTGATCAATGCGGCCAAGGATCTTCCGGCTGCAGAGCGTGAAAAAGCCAAGGCCAAGGCTGAGCAATTGCTAGCCCAGGTACGCAAAGATCCCAAGAGCTTTGCCCAGGTAGCCAAGGCCAACTCGCAGGATCCCGGCTCTGCTGCCAATGGCGGTGATCTGGGTTACTTTGGCCGCGAGGCCATGGTCAAGCCATTTGAAGAAGCCGTTTTCAAGATGAAGCAGGGCGACATCAGCGATGTGGTCGAGTCTGACTTTGGCTTTCACATCATCGAGCTGACCGGCATCAAGCAGCCCAAGGTGCCCTCGTTCGAGGAAATGCGCCCCAAGCTGGAAGCAGATCTCAAGCAACAACAGGCTCAGCGCAAGTTTGCAGAGGCGGCCGAAGCCTTCTCCAACGCCGTTTACGAGCAGTCCGAAAGCCTCAAGCCTGTGGCCGAGAAGTTCAAGCTGAGCATTCACAAGGTCGAGAACGTGACGCGTGAGCCAGCCCCTGATGCGCAAGGTCCTCTGGCCAACAAGCGTTTCCTTGAGGCATTGTTCTCCGCAGACTCTCTGGAGAACAAGCGCAATACCGACGCAGTGGAGCTGGCCCCCAGCAACCTGGTGGCTGGACGTGTGCTGAGCTATGCTCCTGCGCACACCCAGTCCATGGATGAAGTGGGTGAGAAACTCAAGCAGCTATATGTGGCGCACCAGTCCGCAGAGCTGGCCAAGCAGGAAGGCAAGGCCAAGATGGCCGAATGGAAGGCCAAGCCTGAAGCAGCTCAACTGCCTGCGGCTGTCGAGGTGGGTCGCGATCAAGCCAGGGACCTGCCGCGTGAAGTGCTGGATGCGGCATTGCGCGCCCCCACGAATGCCCTGCCTGCATGGGAGGGTGTCGACCTTGGCAATGCAGGTTATGCCGTGATCAAGGTCAATCGCATTGCCCAGCGTCCTGCGCAAGATGCTCAGGTGCTGGAGCAGCAAAAGGCGCAGTTCACGCAGTGGTCTTCCATGGCTGAAGTCATGGCCTACTATGAACAGTTGAAGAAGGCCTTCAAGGTCCAGATCAAGGTGCCGCGTCCTCAGTAAGGCATTTAAATCAGGCATGAGTTTATTTCCGGCCTGATTTATGCATTACAATAGATGCTTCTACGGTGGCTGTAGCTCAGTTGGTAGAGTCCAGGATTGTGATTCCTGTTGTCGTGGGTTCGAGTCCCATCAGCCACCCCAGAATTTCAAAAACGCTCTGCAGCGCAGAGCGTTTTTATTTGATGAGAGGTGTTTGCCTTGAATCGTTGCTAGTTCAGTGTTTATTGCTCTCAATTTTGATTTGATGGCTCAAATTCTGAAGTAGAATAGAGACTTCTACGGTGGCTGTAGCTCAGTTGGTAGAGTCCAGGATTGTGATTCCTGTTGTCGTGGGTTCGAGTCCCATCAGCCACCCCAGTTTATAAAATGCCCCACAGGTTTGCTTGTGGGGCATTTTTGTTTTTTGCAGCGCGCTGCTATGCAGCGAGCGCAGACTGTTTTGAGGCTCTACTTTCTCGCTAAACAGGCTGCCCGGTGCTTGAGAGCCTCGTGACAGTGGTCGGGCTTTTGCATTGCGCTACCTGCATGCGGTCAGCGGCGCGCACCTTCAAGTGCTGTCAGGACAGAGCTGCGGCTGCCTCGCCAGCAGACGGTGTGCGGCATCACTACGGCAAGCGCAGCGCCGTGCCAGCCATCCTTTCCTGCGGCCCCGAGGGGCGCTCGCTCATCATCCGTGGTGGATTTGTAAATGTGTGGCAGTACCTCGGCGAATGAAATCGGTGGACATGGCGGCTTGAATGCAAAGGTTTTTGGCTCATCTGCTTCACGACTGCAACTGATGGTGCAAAGTGCTCTGCCAGTGCCTTGCTGATCTGTCCAAGGGATTCGGCGGGGGAAGGCTTGGCGTTGCACAGGCGGCACAACTATTCAGGAGGCAAGGCCTCATAGATTGATTGCCTCTCCAGAAAAGAAAGACCGGCTGCGGCGGAAGGGCTGGGGCCAGAACTGCTAAGGACTTGCCTTCAGTCCGCTGTGTAGTCGATAGGGTCATAGGCATGTTGCCGGCCCAATGCTCCAGCCATGGATAGCAGGAACGCCAACCCACGGCGCACATCTGGCTCACCCGCCATGCGAAGAAGGCCAATTAAAGTAGGTGTTGTCTCGAGTCGCTCCATGCGGGCTGCGGCCATGCGGGCCGCGTTTCCGGCTGACCATGCTGCAGATACGCTTTCTTCAAAAGCTCTGGCCAGCTTTTCGACCATGTACGCATCGCTCATATCGACCGCATCGGCAGCCACGGAAAGCATGTCTACGACACGGTTCAGGCGGCGCCCTGCCAATAGAGGCTCGAGTTTGCTCATGAGTTCGGCCAAACCCTGAAGAGCGGCATCGTCGTTCAGCAGGCCTGCACTGAGTTTCATGGCAGATTCGTGCTCGGCCATCGGAATATCGGTAGTGCTATTCATCTCGAATCTCCTTGTGTACATCCATGAAGCTGGCTTAGACCAGGGCGCGTGCTACCGCCCAGTACAGGCCTCGATTGAAGCCCTTGCGCATCATTCCGCCGATCTTGGTGGGAGGCGTTGGCTTGACATCTACTTTGTAGTCATACCAAAGAGGCATTCCGTCATCGAGCCCCATCTGCGCGATGGCCACAACTCGGCCGTCGTATGCGTCGCAAGTACGGTCGAAGCGGATTTGCGATGCGATGTTGTTGACGACAACAGGTGACTGGCTGTGGCAGGAGCCATCGGCCTTGCTGACAGGAAGATCCACGGTGTCGCCGAGCACGTAGACATTCGAGGTGCCCAGCATTTGCATCGTCTCGTGGTCAGTGGGGAGCCAACCTTCGCCATCCTGTGCCTGGGACATACCGCTATCGCGTACGGCCTGTACTGCTCGAATGGGGGGTGTGGCCATGAGAATGTCGAAGTCTTCTGATTCGCCCTCTTCCGAATAGGCGATCTTTGCGTCCGGGTCCACGTGCGACAACGTGAACCCGCGCTGATAACGTATACCGCGTTGCTCGAACACCGTGGGGAGGATCTCGCAGGTATCCCTCTGAAGGAACAGGCAGTTGCGCAGCAATTGCGATACCGTGGGGTAGGTATAGATGATCTCCACTTTGTCTCTCACTCCGCGGCGGCGCAACAGATCGTCGAGCATCAGAGTTGTCTCGATCGGTGCGATGCCGCACTGGTGGGGGACGTTCGAGGTCTTGGGGAAGGTCACGGTGATGAATATTCGACCCTTCTCGATACGAGTCAGCTTGTCGGCCAATTTGCGGGCAGGCCCATGCTGGTAGAAATGGTCGCCGCCCTCGGCCAAGCCGGCAATGCGCTCTGGGGAAGGAACGCAGCCCGTGGATATCACAAGGTGGTCGTAGTTAAAGCGTTTTCCGCTTTTACATTGGACTGATTGAGCCGAAAAATCAAAGCTCTCCACTTCCTCGACTTGAAAGTCGATTTCAGGCCTCAGCAGTCCGCGTTGTTTACGTCTCAGTTCATCCCGGAAAAATGCATTGAAAGCCACATACATAAAGGCTGGCTTGTAATAGTGCCAAGGAGAATTGGAGAGCATGGTGATGCGCACCTTGCCGCTTAGCAATTCCGGATATAACTTGATGACCAGATGATTGGCTGTCATGGTTCCGCCAATGCCGCCGCCAATGATCAATATGTGATGCGCCATCCTGCTACTCCTCTTAACATTCAGTCGGAAAATGGCCGGCACCTGATAGGTGTCGGTTCGTGAAACCAAATTCAATCGGGCCGAAGTGAGCGCCATACTCCTTCCCACAAGGAGTCAAAGAGTTGTTCGAGCGGTGTGTCCACCAATCCGTCAAGGCGCAGGCAGATAATGCGGATGGCACTGCCATACATCAAACTGGCGGCAACCATGGGTTCCATTGAGCGAATCTCGCCGTCTTTCATGCCGGAGGACACAAAGCCGCGCATACGGACGAATGCGGAAGCGGAACAGATCGCTTGCTCCTCTGGCAGAAACTCGCGGTGGCGTGCGTTGACCACAAAACCCATTGCATCAGGCTCGGCTTCAGCCAAGGCGAACAGCATGCGCAGTACGGCTTCACAGCGTTCACGGCTGCTTGCGTGCTGCACTTCAATTTCATCCAGCAGCGCATTCATGCGGGAGAGCAGGTGTCGATAAAGCTCCCTGGCAATGCCTTCTTTATCAGCGAAGTGGTTGTAGAAATATCCGATAGAAACTCCGGCCTCGGTGCATAACTCTTGGATTGAAGTGTTAAAGAAGCCATTTCTTACAAAAAGCCTCAGAGCCACACTAAGCGTTTGAATATTGCGGGAGCTGGAATTTGGAAAGAATGTCCAAGTTTCTTTTTGCATCGTAAAAATAGAATGAATCTTCGTTCTATTTTTGACGTAATGATGATAGGGAAAAACAGGAGTAAACCCTGTTTACAGACAGTCGAAATTTAAAAATATTTGGAGATTGCAATTTGGCCGGGCATGCCTCTCGCCTTTTGCTTTTTGTTGTATGGAGAGGTCGAAACTCTATGGGGCTCTCTATCTGATGAGTTAACTTTCTTGCGTCTGGCTACCCGGCAGATGAATGCGTTGGTCATATCAGCTGGCTCGAACATGACGCGAACGGTTTCGGTTCCAGGCGGTCATCTTCTCGATTTCTGGAATTGCAATAGCCGTCACAAAGGGCTTTCATCTGCAATCAGCCTTTTGCTCCAGCTGTCCTTTGGACTATCCGGCAACGCCGCTCTTGGGCATGCTTTTTGTCCTCCTGCTTCCAGGGCTTGATACCCGAGACGCGCAAGGGGCGCGGTATCGGACCTGGTGACAAGGCACTTCTGACGCCTGAGCCTCATTCCTGGGCTCGTATCGCAGCCATCCTGGTCCTGGAAAGAGGGGCTGTGGGCTGTTGGGGTTCACTAAATTCGAGGCCACATGAGGCTACAGAAACAACAGCCAGTTCAAGGCTGGCTAGGCATGGCAGGAGCTTCACTTGCTTACACATCGAGTACCCGCAAGCGATTGAATAACCTAGACTTATTGCTATGAAAAAGTTACTTGGAGTCTCGGCATTTGCGCTGTTCTTGTCTGGCTGCTATGCACATCACGGGCATGGTTATGGGCACCGTCACCATGATGGGTACTACGGGCATCCGCACGGCCACAAGCATCATGGCCATCGGTCAGGTGGTCATGGAGGTGGGCATAAGCACCACGGCGGGCGTGGGAACGGTCGGCGCTAGACCTGAAACGCAAACAAAAAAGCCACCTTCGGGTGGCTTGGTTTATCTGGAGACCGTTTAGAAGGCGTCGGCGCTGTACTCGCCTTCGGGTGGGGTCTGGGACAGTATCCGCAGAACCTCTTCGGGAGAGTGGGGGTCAGGCATTGGCGTCATGATCTCTTGATTCGTCGCTTTGAGTTCGGGATAGGCGGCGTACAGGTAGGTCATGGCTACTCCTTGCAGGGGGGATGGAAGCTGATGAGTCCCTTTTTAATGCTTGACTGTGTCAGTTCGTTGACAGGAATGTAAGTTGTGAGCTGTGCTCGCGAATTCTCAAACAGGCATTGCACGGTCTTGTTGTCCAGTCGCTAGGCTGTTTGCACGGGTCGGAAAAGGCAGTGCGTGCAGCGATTCGGATTGCACTGCCAGAGAGGAATGAAGTTGCGGAAGAGGGGGGCGTCCGCCCAAGCCGGGCCAGAGGCTCATGGTATCGCGGCAGCGGAGGGGCGGGCAGCAAGCGCGATCGCGCCAAGTGGTTTAGCCATGGGTTTTCATCCTCTTCGGGATCGTTGCCGCGACGCAGGGCGGTGGATCAGTAGCGGCGATGGCCGGGTTTTGCAGGATGCTTGCCGTCAATCTGGTGCAGGACTCTGCCAGCCATATGCGGTGCGTGATGGCGCAGTCGAGAAGCTCTGGCCGGTGCTCCAGCCGGGAGACAGGCTTGTGGTTGCGCAACGGTATTTGGCCGTGCTGCTGTGGCTGACGACTTGATTGGCTCGATCGTGGAAAAAAGGCTTGGCTAATAGGAGAGGGCCGCTGGCTAGCTAAAACGCTGCAAGCCCCTGCTTGTCAGCGCCCCACGATGAAGAGGCGGTACAGCGACTCGCTGCACCATGGGGTGAATCATAAACGCAATTGAGAATCGTTTGCAAATAACCGTGTAATTCTCAGGACTATAAAAAGAGAGGATCGATGCCTGGAGGCATGAAACTGAATGGCACCAAGAGTTACCGGATAGATGCGGGCGCTGGGTTCAGGGCGGTTGGAAGAGGCTGCGAGGTGTCAGTGCCGAGGAGCGGTACCAGCCTCTGCGGCAGGAAGATGAGGCATTGCCTTCAATTCCGGACTGGGTGCTGGACAGGCTCAGCTTGTGCTGCAAGCCGCGTCCATGAAGCTCCATCACGTGCTGTTTGCAGCCTATGTCCTGGAGAAGGAGCACTTGAACTCTGTGCGCTGGCGTCTGGTCAGGGCTGGCATGATGTCGAATCCACGGTTTGCGTTCCCTCTGGTCGATATTTCGGATGCTGCTGACGTATCTTGATAAGGAACGCCCCGATAGCGGCCATTCATCGCAATACTGAGGCGTATGCCCAGGCTGCCTGGGGTAGCCAGCGGCGTGACCATAGTTTCAAGCATGATCAGCGGGCGCCTTTGTTTTGCGTTTGCCGTTGTGAGCAATTGATAGCGCGCAAGGGTTTGCATCACATGGATGCCCTGGCAGGTCCCACGGCCGTAGGCCTCACTAGCGCTTAACTTTGACCCAAGCCGCATTTTGCGGCTTTGTTCATAAGGAGGGTGTCATGAATACTGATCAAGTCAAGGGCACGTTGAAGGATGTGGCAGGCAGGATTCACGAGGAACACATAGATAAATCGCCCCGGCTTTTGAGGAGGTCCAACACTCTGAGAGGATTGAGCCATGAAGAAGTCAAACAAGTTCTCGTCAGAAGTCCGTGAGCGGGCAGAGAGGATGGTACAGGAGCATCGTGGGGAGTTCCACATCGCTGGGGGTGGCCTCGAGTCCATTGAGCCCAAGATTGGCTGCGTGCCGCAGACCTGAACGAATGGGTCAAGTGCTATGAAGTCGATGTCGGCATGCGTGAACCGGTGAGGTGCAGCGGATGAAGGAGCTTGAGCGCGAGGTCAAAGAACTGCGGCGGGCCAACCGGATACTGAAGCTGGCCGTTGCGTTTTTGCCCAGGCGGAGCTCGACCGCCGACTCAAGTCCTTCATCGACAAGCATCATGATGCCTTCGGAGTCGAGTCGCTCTGCAAGGTCTTGCAGGTCGCTCCGTCGGCCTAATGAAGACATTTGGCGCTGCTGCGCGAGCCACATAAGTGCGGTGCCCGCGCTCATCGCGACGAGATGCTGGTGTCACAAATTGAACATGTCTGGCATGTCAACATGCAGGTCTATGGCGCCGACAAGGTGTGTGGCAACTGGCACGCGAGGGCGTTGTCGCAGCTCGTTGCACGGTCGAGCGATTGATGTGCAAGCTGGGGCTGCGTGGTGTGATGCGCGGCAAGGTCGTGCGCACCAGCGCCGGTGATGCCAAGGCACCGTGTCCGCTGGACCGGGTCAATCGGCAGTTTCGGGCGCAACAGCCGAACCAGCTGTGGGTCAGCGACTTCACGTATGTTTCGACCTGGCAGGGCTGGCTATACGTAGCCTTCGTCATTGACGTATTTGCCCGGCGTATCGTGGGCTGGCGAGTGAGCAGTTCGATGCGTACGGACTTCGTGCTCGATGCGCTGGAGCAAGCTCTGTATGCGCGACAGCCAGAGCGTGAGGGAGTCCTAGTTTGTCACTCCGACAGAGGCCCGCACTACGTCAGCATCCGCTACACCGAGCGGCTCGCCGCAGCGGGCATCGAGCCTTCGGTGAGCAGTAAGGGCGAAAGCTATGACAACGCCTTGGTCGAGACCATCAACAGGCTCTACAAGGGCGAGTTGATTCACCGCCGAGTGCCGTGGAAGACAAAGGAGACCGTGGAATTAGCAAGACGCTCGAATGGGTGTCGTGGTTCAATCACCACCGTCGCTCAACCCCATCGGGTATGTGCCGCCAGCAGAAGCCGAGGCAAACTACTAACGGCAACTCGTCAGTAAGAACACAGCAGTGGTGGCCTGACTTAAACCAAACAGCCTCCTAAAAAGCCGGGGCGATTCAGTTCTTGGCAGCTCGGAATTTTGGCGATACGCCCGCCGGCCACGCTCATGGCCATGATGCCGTTTTCGATATCGCCGTCCACCAGGGCCTTCTGGATCAACATTGACATGGTCGCGGCCATCATTGCCTGCGTGAGTGGCATGGCGCCATGCGAGGTCATGCCCCTGGCCAATTTCAGCAGTTCGATCCACGAAGCGCAGGACTGCTTCTTCATTAACATGCTGGCTTCGATCGCCCGCATCCACATGTCGATCTTGCCCGATTTTTCGATCCGGTCCATCAGCTTCGAACGAACCATGCGCTGTGGAATACCGTCGAGCTTGGCGGTCAGGATGGTGCCATCGGTCGATGCACGCAGGTATTCACCTTTGGTCACGCCGGGGTCCGGGTGCCCATGGCGATACCCACTGCTGGCGATCATCGGCACGTTAACCGTATCGAGCACCTGCAGCAGCAGCACGGTGGTCGGCACCGAACCGGTGTGGCCATCGCTGCGATCCGACTTGTTGACCTGTTGGGCCTGGAGCATCGCCTTCATATGGCGTGTTTCGACGCATATCATGGGAAAGCCCGAGACGATCAGCCCGTTCGCCAGACACTGGGGCAGCGGACCAGCTTCGATCCCCACCCGGCCATATTCCTCGCCGATCGAGGCGAGGAGGGTACCGATGTCATCTGGTTCTGTCGGTACCTTGCGCTCGCAGACAACCTTGCTGGTTTCATCGACTACGTATACCGATGTCCCCTCCAACGAGACATCCAGACCCACAAAATGTGTCATCGCTCTCACTCCTTCCCTCTATGCACGAGGTTAGACGCGACCCCGATCAATCATCGTATGTGAAGGAGGCTGCGCTTCATTGCGTTCCAAAACGCAGCCGCAGTGATACACCATCTTTGTTCGCGAGGTTGGTTTGTCGATTGGATTGAGCAAGTTCGGAAACTCTGCTTTTGGCAGCAGGGAGTCCCCTTGTATGCACAGTTGCTACTCTGCCATTTCGGTCAGCAAAGTGATCATGCGGCGATGGCTGCGTAGATAGCTCGCCCGCGCTTGGCTACGAGTTTCGGACTCCGAAAGCGCAGGCAATCGCTTTGCCAGTTCACGGAAATTCCTCACCCAGGTGAGATGCATCTCCTGCGTGGATACCAACAATTCGACCGCATTGGCGACAAACAGGGAATGCGGTTCAATTCGATCTTCAGCGAGTATCTGTCCCACACCTTCCACTGCGCCCCGCAGGTAATGGAGCACCTCATCTTCCATCCGCGCAAGAGAGTCCGCAATGCCCTCCGGACTGCCTTGATCCTGAAAGAGAAGGCGCAGCATAGTTTCCCAATCGTTGGTCGCGGGTGTCGTTTCGCCACCCAGAAGCCACGCTTCAAGAGCGGAACGACCGGCCTCGGTAATGGTGTACACCTGACGTTTCCGCTTGCCATGGAAGTCTTCGCTGACGTCAGCAAGACCGTGCTTTTCCAGCTTTTTTATTTCTGCGTACAAATGGCTTGGCGCACGACTGTTGAACGCCGTCACCACACTTATCTGCATGTGCTTTGTCAATTCATATGCGCTCCAGGAACGCCGAGCCAACAGCCCCAGCAAGGCATAAGCGGTAGAAGTGAGCTTCATCATCGAGGCCAATCGTCCGTTGTCCGAGGCTTAGTTGTTATCAGTAAACTTGACATTTAATACTCCATACAGGACTATATGATGATCAAAAATGGATTAAGGATCCGCAATGAAATCTGCTCTTCGGTCCCTGGCTCTGGCCGCCTGCCTCGTGACTGCCACTGCCGGGGCGCAAACGCCTGTGTCAGATCCCCTTTGGGGAGATGGCCGGGTTTCCGACTTCTATACGTGGAGCGAAGCGATCCCTTCGACTCCAGGCGTACCGCTTCGTAAAGAACCTCTTCCCACACCTCTCGGACTCGCTGGAGCGGGCGCGCAGTTCCGCGTTCTTTATGGATCCACCAGTGGGGTCGATGGAAAGACCCCTGTCGCCGTCTCTGGGGCTGTTTTCGTTCCCAAAGGAGAGGCGCCCGCTGAAGGATGGCCGATCGTCGCTTGGGCGCACGGCACAGTGGGGGTAGCGGACGCTCTCGCGCCTTCATGGCATGGTCGATCCTATCGCGATGTGCAGTATTTGAACGCTTGGCTGAATGCAGGCTTTGCGGTTGTCGCGACCGATTATGAAGGGCTGGGGGTAGCCGGGCTTCACCCTTATATGGATATGCGCTCGGAGGCTTACAGCGTGCTCGACAGTGTTCGTGCAGCGCTGAAGAATATACCTCTTCTTTCCAATAGGATTGTCATTGTGGGGCAATCGCAAGGGGCTGGCGCCGCTTTCGCAACCGCAGGTTTCGCTCCCCAGTATGCACCGGATCTCCATATCCTGGGGACCGTTGCGACTGGTGTGCCTTATCCTACAAGCGATGTGCGTGCCGCAGCGCAGTTTTACGATCAAAAGGGACCTTTGGGTTCCTAAATGCTTTATACGGTGCTCACGGCTATGGAGGCCTCTCCTGGACTGAAAGCATCAGACGTCCTCACCGACAAGGCACTTCCCTTGCTGGACTTGGCACGCATCAAACATATCGCTTTGCTGCAGGCTGATATCGATAGTGTGGGTTTGACCTGGGCGGATAGCTTCAAACCGGGCGGACTCGAGAAGATTTGGGGCAGAAAAGCGGCGGAGTATCCAACATTCAAGCTGCAACAACCGCTTTTCGTAGGTTCCGGCACTATTGATTTGATGGCACCGCCACAAATGCAACGTAGGCTTGTGCAAGATGCCTGCAAGGCAGGCACCATTGTTGAAGTGCATCTCTATCCGGGCTTGGGGCACGATGAAACGGTGAACGCCTCCCTGAAGGATTCCATTCCCTTCGTGCGCAAGCTGTTGGCCGGACAGCCAATCGCTCCGATCTGCGAACCCTAGGGCCAGGACTCGTTGATTAGAGCCAGAGGATGACGGTGGCGGCAAGCTGATGGCAGAGAAGAAGACGGTCGGGCAGCCATTTCGCTTTGGGAAGCTCGTCCAGCAGAGCAGCGGCTGCGGTGTAGTCGCTGATCTGCCCTGCGGTCATAAAGAAGCTGAGTGGGCGGTCGTTGGCGTCGGTGATGGCGTGGAGCTTGGTGTTCATGCAGCCCTTGGTACGGTCGATCAGCCGCCCGAGATCACCTTTTAAACTGCAGGCTCGAAGCCGTGCGGTGCGCCTTCAAATATGTCGTATCAGTCATGACCGTCGCTGGTTTGGCGCCTTCAGAAGCCAGCCCTTCCATCATGCGAAGAAACACGCCCATATCCCCCATCGCAACCTGTCGCGGTTGACGAACACGATATCACTCAGAACTCGTCGATCGTCAACGCGCGGCTTGCCGTGGCTCTTGGGAAAGTGAGGACGCAGACGATCCATCTGCTCGTCGGTCAGCCAGTACAGGTCGCTCATGCTCAGTCTCCTCACGGAGCCTGGAGCCATAGGCGTGCAAAGCAAAATCAGAACGCGCCTCTCACATCAATGAGTCCTGACCCTGGTAACTGTCGCACAAATTCCTATTTCGAAAGGCGTTGCATTGCTCGTCAGGGTGTCCCGTAGGTGGCGGACCTAATTTTGCACTTTTCAACGATACGCCCAGCCGCCGAGTTGGGTAGGCTATGCTCAGGGAAGGGCTGGCCAGAACACCCATTTTCAAATCGATATTGCCAGTGAATAATAAGTATCGGTGGTTGCGTGCCCTCGCAACCAATAAAGCCCTGGCCGGAAACGGTCAGGGCTTTTTGCCATCTGTCTGTCATATTTCGAGAGCAAGATACGCATCGCTAGGTTCAGGTTGTAGCACTGAAAGATGGCTTAACCCCTGGCGCCAATTCCAAAGCCCTGGCCGTAGCAGCCGGGGCTTTTTCTTTTGTCTTCTGCCTGCCGAAAACTGGTTGCTGCGGCCCTGGTTCTGCCTCGACGGCTTTTCTTATTCCCTTGAGCCAGCCAAGGCCGCGCCCGGGTGGCATGTCGCGCGGATGATGCGGGCTGCTTCATCGCTCACGGAGAGCTCTTGCATGTGTCACTTTGGGCCGAAGGAGTGCAAGCTCGAATTAGGAGGGAGGCGTCAGCCTTCTTGCCATGAGGGCGCAAAGCATCGATGCTTCGTGCCGGCCTCAAAGAGGGTTAAGGCGGTTCTTAGTCTGCCAAGCCGCAAATAAATATGATGGCGCGCATAAGCCGGCAAGGTCGAGAAGCCTAGACAGACAAAAGGGGTTAGATCTTTCGATCTAACCCCTTGTCATTTGGTCGGAGCGGCGGGATTCGAACTCGCGACCCTCTGCTCCCAAAGCAGATGCGCTACCAGGCTGCGCTACGCTCCGAAGCCTCTATTCTAACTACAAAAAATTGCGCATCTTTTGAAAGTGGCGAATTTTTGATGATGAGGCGCTATTTATTTTGAACGAGGTGTCGTGGGGGCCGGGCCACGGTTGGCCAGGTGGCGGAAGGTAATACGGCCCTTGGTCAGATCATAGGGCGACATTTCCAGCGACACCTTGTCGCCAGCCAGAATGCGGATGTGGTGCTTGCGCATCTTGCCGCCGGTGTAGGCAATCAGTTGGTGACCGTTGTCCAGCGTGACGCGAAAACGCGAGTCAGGCAGGACTTCCGTCACGGAACCTTGCATTTCAATCAGTTCTTCCTTGGCCATTTGTTCAATCTCTTAGAAAAGGTCAGTTGCGGCGCTTGCTCGTCATCACCACGGAAAAGGCCTGAGCAGAACAACTGCTCAGGCCTCAATGTGGCAAGGGCGCTGCGCTGTTTGCGCAGACCGAACAAAAGGCCGATATCCAATCAAGCCGTGCTGTGAAACAGCATTCAGCTAAACATTGGAATTGTAGCGTCTCGCCTTCGCTTATGCCCTCATAAAGGGGTAAAGCGTCGCAGCGATGAGACGGGGGCATGGGTCTTTGTCATGACGCTTGCATCATTGAGATATCGCGCCTGGGCGGTGGCCCGGATGGGGTAAAACGCCTGTAGCCCCCAAAGACAGCCGCCGCTGCCGTGGTCTTGGCTAGAATCCTGTTCGACAGCTCTATAACTTTGATAGCAAAATTCCATTGTGTCTGATCGACTCGCCGTACTTTCCCAATATTTCTTGCCCAAGCAGGCGCTGACCGCGCTGATGGGAAAACTGGCGCAAGCCGAGGCCGGCGGATTGACGACGGCAGTCATTCGCCGCTTTATCCAGCGCTACCAGGTGAACATGGCCGAGGCAGCCAATCCCGACCCCGCAGCCTACAAGACCTTCAATGCCTTTTTCACTCGTGCGCTCAAGGACGGTGTTCGTCCTCTGGCGCAGGCGGACTGGATTTGCCCGGTAGATGGTGCGATCAGTCAGTTCGGCAGGATAGAAGGCGAGCAGATCTTTCAAGCCAAGGGGCATCAATACAGTGCGACTGCGCTGGTGGGAGGGGATGCGGCTCTGGCCCGTCAGTTCGATAACGGCAGCTTTGCCACGATCTATCTGAGCCCGCGCGACTATCACCGCATTCATATGCCCTGTGCCGGCAAGCTGCGCAGCATGACCTATGTGCCAGGGGATCTGTTCTCGGTGAACCCGGTTACCGCACGTGGCGTACCCGGCTTGTTTGCGCGCAACGAGCGCGTGGTCTGCGTGTTCGATACCGATCATGGGCCCTTCGTGCTGGTGCTGGTGGGAGCGACGATAGTGGGCAGCATGGCAACGGTGTGGCATGGCCTGATCAATCCTCCGCGTCCAGGCCATATCAAGACCTGGAATTACGAAGGTGCCGAAGCGGTGACGCTGGCTAGAGGCGAGGAGATGGGCCGCTTTCAGCTCGGCTCCACGGTGGTCATGCTGTTTCCTCAGGCTGCAGGCCTGCAGTTCAATCCGCAGTGGCAGCCGGCGGCACCGGTGCAACTGGGCCAGATCATGGCCAATGCACAGGCCAAGCTGGGCTGATAGCCGGGTTCCATAGAAAAAGCCGCTGATGCCATGAGCGTCAGCGGCTTTCTTGTTTCGAGGGATCAAAGAAACCAGGTCAGTGGTTCAGGCCGGCGTTCGGTGGTGAACACCGTGGGGGCAAGACTCAGGCGATCAGGTTTGACCGGGTCGTCGTGACCTCGGAGGTAGACCATCAGTTCGCGTCTGCGCAAGATGACATGGCTG
This sequence comes from Comamonas sp. HJ-2, assembly GCF_053615495.1. NCBI lineage: Bacteria > Pseudomonadati > Pseudomonadota > Betaproteobacteria > Burkholderiales > Comamonadaceae > Comamonas > Comamonas sp. HJ-2. The sequence continues at coordinate 21,451 of NZ_JBSIFD010000014.1, forward strand.
ACGATTTCGCGTCGGCCATTCTGAGTGACCTCGGTGCCGGGGCGAAACAACGGCATATGAAACAGGCCACTGCGTGTGGTGGGCGGCGATGCCGCAACTTCATTGGAGGCGAGCTGCATGGGCTTTCCGTAGTAGTGGTGACTGCTTATCGGCAGCGAATCATCAAACTAAAGCCCGAATTGCCGGGCCTGCTTCAACCGGGCTGGGCCAGGGCCTTGAGCAGCTCGGTCTCCATGCGCAACTGGCTGTTGTTGTCCTGCAGCTCAGGGCCTTCGATGAGGAAGCTGTCTTCCACGCGCTCGCCCAGGGTGCTGATCTTTGCCAGGTGCACGCTGATATGGTGCTGGGCCAGAATGCGGGCAATGATGTAGAGCAGGCCGGCGCGGTCTGACGCGGAGATGGACAGCAGCCAGTGCTGGGCTTTTTCATCGGGGCGCAGGATGACGCGCGGGGCGAATGGAAAGCTTTTGACGCGGCGCGACAGCCGTCTTTGCGAGGGTGTGGGCAGCGGGCCGCCCCGCAGCAGTGTCTGCGTCAGATCGCTTTCCACCATGTGCATGAGCTCGCGGTATTGCTCCTGCATGGTGGGTGCGACGACCTGGAAGGTGTCCAGCGCGTAATCGTTGTTGGCCGTGTGCACGCGCGCATCGAGAATGGAAAATCCGGCCCGGTCGAAGTAGCTGCAGATGCGGGCAAACAGATCGGGCTGGTCGGGTGCATAGACCAGCACTTGCAGGCCTTCGCCGGCCAGCGACCGCCGGGCGCGCACCACGGGCTTGCCCTGGCCCACATGGCGCGAGAGATGGCGGGTATGCCAGGCGATGTCGGCCGCTTCATGGCGCATGAAGTAGCTCACATCCAGTGTCTCCCAGAGTTTCTTGTGGGACTCAAAGGGCTGGGCGGAAAGGGCCAGTTGCACCAGCGCCTCACGCTTGCGGGCTTCGATTTCGGCGGCGGCATCCGGGGCGCGACCACCTAGCACGCGCAGGGTCAGGCGGTAGGTGTCTTCCAGCAGCTTGCCTTTCCAGGCACTCCAGACCTTGGGGCTGGTGCCGCGAATGTCGGCCACCGTCAACAGGTACAAGGCAGTGAGCTTGCGCTCGTTGCCAACGCGTTCGGCAAAGGCACGAATCACATCGGGGTCGGACAAGTCCTGCTTCTGGGCCACCTGGCTCATGGTCAGGTGCTCGCGTACCAGAAACTCGACCAGTTCCGCATCGGCCTTGTCGATCTGGTGGGCGCGGCAAAAACGCTTGACTTCGACGGCGCCGATCACGGAGTGATCGCCGCCTCGGCCCTTGCCGATATCGTGGAAGATGGCAGCCAGATACAGAATCCAGGGCTTGTCCCAGCCTGCGGCGAGCTGGGAACAGAACGGGTATTCATGGGCATGCTCGGCCATGAAGAAGCGCCGCACATTGCGCAGCACCATCAGTATGTGCTGGTCCACGGTGTAGACGTGGAACAGATCGTGCTGCATCTGTCCCACGATGCGGCGGAAGGGCCAGAGATAGCGGCCCAGTACCGAGGTCTGATTCATCAGCCGGATGGCATGGGTGATGCCGCGCGGTTGCTGCAGGATTTTCATGAAGGTGGCGCGATTGACCGGGTCGCGACGGAAGGCGCTGTCCATCACGTCGCGGCTGGCATACAGCGCACGCAGCGTGCGTGTCGACAGACCTGTCAGCCCCTCATGCTGCTCATACATGAGAAAGGTTTCGAGAATGGCATGCGGATCGCGCTCGTACAGATCGTCGCTGACCACCTCGATGGTGCCGGCCTTCTCACAGAAGCGATCATTGAGCTGAATCAGCTCGTGCGATCCGGGGTTCAGGCGCTCTTCGATGCTCATGCGCACGATCTGGCACAGCTGGGTCACTGCCTTGGCGGCCCAGTAATAGTGGCGCATCAGGGTCTCGCCAGCGCGCATGGCCAGCTTGCGGCCCTCCGGCGTGGTGGAGCGGTAGCCGAAGGCTTCGGCCACGGCAGTCTGCAGGTCGAAGACCAGCCGGTCCTCATGGCGGCCGGCAACGGCATGCAGGCGTGCACGGATCAGGCTGAGCAGGGATTCATTGGATTCGAGCTGCTGGACCTCGAAATGGGTGATCAGGTCTTGCTCGGCCAGCTCATGCCAGCTGTTGCCGAAGCCTGCGGCCTTGGCCAGCCAGAGCATGGTGTGCAGATCGCGCAGCCCGCCGGGCGATTCCTTGCAGTTGGGCTCGAGCGAATAGGGCGTGAAGTCGTATTTGGCGTGGCGCTGGCGCATCTCCAGCAGCTTGCCTTCGACAAAAGCCTTGGGATCAAGTTGCGCGCGGAACTGCTGCTCGAAGTCGGCAAACAAGGCCTTGCTGCCGGTGATGCGGCGTGACTCCAGCATGGCGGTCTGCACCGTCAGATCCTGTGCGGCCTCCTGCAGGCATTCGGCAATGCTGCGCACGCTGGAGCCGATTTCAAGGCCTGCATCCCAGCAACTGCTGATGAACTGCTCGATGCTGGCCGCCAGTTCCGCAGCCGGCGGTGCACTGCTTTGGGGCAGCAGCACCAGCACATCGATGTCCGAGTAGGGGAAGAGCTGGGCGCGCCCATAGCCGCCGACGGCCAGCAGGGCCGCGCCTTGCGGCATCTGCGCGCGTTGCCAGAGGGTGCGCAGCAGACCATCGGCCAGTTCACTGAAATGGTGCAGCACTCCGCGCACGCTGCGTCTGCCCAGCGTGGGGTTGCGCAGCAACTCCATCTGCCGGGCCTTGGCCTCGCGGTATTGCTCGCGCAGTCCCTGTAGCGAGGAGAGGTCGGAGACGTCGGCAGAGTTGGCGTAGGAGTGGGCAGAGGAGGTCATGCGCAGTAGAAAAAAGCGTTTCAACAGGGCAAGTGCTTGAGCGTCACCTTAACCCAACTGACTTGGGCTTGAGGCCTGTGATGGCAAAAAGATGAGCGCATGGCGCTTGCAGCACAAGGTCTACAAGCAAAAAATATGCCGCATCCGGCTTTGGCCGGTGCGGCATGCAGGTCAGCGGCAGCAGTGCGCTCAGGTGCGGATGGCCGTGATGAAGTCGGGCGGGGTGGGCGAGCCCTCGGACCAGGTCAGCACGTCATAGCCGGTCTTGGTGACGGCCAGCATCAGCTCCCACTGGGCAGTCAGGCTGCGGTCCTTGGTGACGACGGTCCAGCCGTCAGGCATGGCCTTGATGTCGCGCTTGCCCAGATTCAGCATGGGCTCGATGGTGAAGACCATGCCTTCTTCCAGCACCACGCCTTCGCCGGGGCGGCCGTAGTGCAGCACCTGTGGCTCGTCGTGGAACACCTTGCCGATGCCGTGGCCGCAGTATTCACGCACCACGGACAGGTTGTTGCTCTCCGCATAGGTCTGGATGGCGTGGCCGATATCGCCCAGCGTGGCACCGGGCTTGACCTGGGCAATGCCCTTCCACATGGCCTCGAAGGTCAGCTTGGACAGACGCTTGGCCGCAATCGTGCCTTCGCCAATGATGAACATGCGGCTGTTATCGCCGAACCAGCCGTCTTCGGTGATGATGGTCACGTCGACATTGACGATATCGCCCTTCTTCAAAGGCTTGTCGTTGGGGATGCCGTGGCACACCACATGGTTGACCGAGGTGCAGACGTAGGCCGGGTAGGGCGTCATGCCCGGAGGCTGATAGCCCAGGCAGGCCGTCTTGGTACCTTGCTCGGCCATGCGCTTGGCGCACAGATCGTCGATCTGCTGGGTGGTGATGCCGGGCTTGATGTGGGGGGTGATGTAGTCCAGCACATCCGAAGCAAAGCGGCCTGCAACGCGCATGCGCTCGATGTCTTCGGGGGTCTTCAGTGTGATGCTCATGGGCGCAATTATCCCATTGCGCGCTTGAACATGCAGGGCTTGTGGGTGTGAGCATTCGGACTAACCCCGAGGCACGGTAAAATCCGAGGCTCACCGAATTCAGCGCTTTGGCCCGGTCCTCTCAGGCAGGGGATTGGCCAGGACGCTTTTCAACAGCCTTCACATAAACAGGCCGCCACGTGACATTGCATCTGACACAGTTTGAGGGTGGAAACGCCCTGAGCTCGTTCCGCGCCCAACAGCTTCTGACCGATCTGGTCGCCATCCACCCCAAGATCACCGGCGTATCTGCACGCTTTGTGCACCTGGTTGCCACCGAGGGCGCAGTTGCGCCCGCATTGCAAGAGCGCCTTTCGGCGCTCTTGACTTATGGAGACCCTTACACGGGCAGCGCTGAAGGCCTGGCCTTCATCGTCACCCCCCGTCTGGGCACCATCTCTCCCTGGGCATCCAAGGCCACCGATATCGCGCGCAACTGCGGCCTGAATGTGTTCCGTGTGGAACGCATGACCGAGTATCGCGTGGACATGAAGTCCGGCCTGCTGGGTGGCAAGCCCGAGCTGTCGACAGAGCAGACGGCTCAGATTGCCGCCTTGCTGCACGACCGCATGACCGAGTCCGTGTTTGCGACACGTGCAGAGGCCGAGCAGCTGTTCACCACCCTGGCGGCACAACCCATGGAGTTTGTGGATGTGCTGGGCGGTGGCCGCGCAGCGCTGGAAACCGCGAACAAGCAATGGGGCCTGGCCTTGGCCGAAGACGAGATCGAGTATCTGGTCAACGCCTTCAACGATCTCAAGCGCAATCCCACGGATGTGGAGCTGATGATGTTCGCGCAGGCCAACTCCGAGCACTGCCGCCACAAGATCTTCAACGCCAAGTTCACCATCGACGGCGTGGAGCAGGAAAAGTCGCTGTTCGGCATGATCCGCAACACCGAAGCCTGCTCGCCCCAGCACACCGTGGTGGCCTATGCCGACAACGCTTCCATCATGGAAGGCCATGAGGTCGAGCGATTTGTCGCCAAGTTCGATGCCAAGGCAGACGCAGTCAGCGCGCCCAGCTACCAGAAGCAGGCGGCTACCAACCATGTGCTGATGAAGGTGGAAACACATAACCACCCCACGGCGATTTCGCCCTTCCCCGGCGCCTCGACCGGCAACGGCGGCGAAATCCGTGACGAAGGCGCAACCGGCCGTGGCTCCAAGCCCAAGGCCGGCCTGACCGGCTTCACCGTCTCCAAGCTCTGGGGCAGCGAAGTGGGCAAGCCCGAGCACATCGCCAGCCCGCTGCAGATCATGATCGAAGGCCCTCTGGGCGGCGCGGCGTTCAACAACGAGTTCGGTCGCCCCAATCTGACCGGCTATTTCCGCGAGTACGAGCAGCAAGTCGGCGATATCACACGCGGCTACCACAAGCCCATCATGATCGCCGGCGGCCTGGGCGTCATCGATTCCGAACTCACCAAGAAGATCGAGTTCCCGGCGGGCACGCTGCTGATCCAGCTGGGCGGTCCCGGCATGCGCATCGGCATGGGTGGCGGTGCGGCAAGCTCCATGGCTTCGGGCACCAATGCTGCGGAACTGGACTTTGACTCGGTGCAGCGCGGCAATCCCGAGATCGAGCGCCGTGCGCAGGAAGTCATCAACCATTGCTGGCAGCAGGGCGCAGGCAACCCCATTCTGGCCATCCACGACGTGGGTGCCGGTGGTATCTCCAATGCCTTCCCCGAGCTGACCAACGATGCCGGGCGCGGTGCACGCTTTGACCTGCGAGCCGTCAAGCTCGAAGAGTCCGGCCTGTCGCCCAAGGAAATCTGGTCCAACGAATCGCAGGAGCGTTACGTGCTGGCCATCGCTCCCGAATCGCTGGAGCAGTTCACGGCCTTCTGCGAGCGCGAGCGCTGCCCGTTTGCCGTCATCGGCACGGCCACCGAAGAGCGCCAGCTGGTGCTGGAGGACACGGCGGTCGAGTCCGGCGACCAGAAGTTCCCCGTGGACATGCCCATGAACGTGCTGCTGGGCAAGCCGCCCAAGGTGCACAAGGATGTGACCAGCGTGGAGCGCGAGCTGCCCGCCATGGACCTGACCGGCGTGCCGCTGGAAAAGGCCGTGATCGAAGTGCTGGCCCACCCCACGGTGGCTTCCAAGCGCTTCCTGATCACCATTGGCGACCGCGCCGTCGGTGGCCTGACCCATCGCGACCAGATGGTCGGTCCCTGGCAGGTGCCGGTGGCCGACGTGGCCGTGACCCTGGCCGACTACAAGGGCTTCAAGGGTGAAGCCATGGCCATGGGCGAGCGCACGCCGCTGGCCGCCATCGACGCGCCCGCTTCGGGCCGCATGGCCGTGGCCGAAGCCATCACCAATATGCTGGCCGCCCCCATCGAGCTGTCCAAGGTGAAGATGTCGGCCAACTGGATGGCCGCCTGTGGCGAAGCCGGTGAAGACGCTGCGTTGTACGCCACCGTCAAGGCCGTGGGCATGGAGCTGTGCCCTGCGCTGAACATCTCGATTCCCGTGGGCAAGGACTCCCTGTCCATGCGCACCCAGTGGAGCGAGAACGGCCAGACCAAGAAGGTCACCTCGCCCGTGAGCCTGATCATCACCGGCTTTGCCGCCATCGACGATGTGCGCACCACACTCACGCCCCAGCTCGACGCCGAGGTGGAAGACAGCACCCTGGTGCTGATCGACCTGGGCCGCGGCAAGATGCGCATGGGCGGCTCCATCATCGGTCAGGTGCTCAATCAGTCGGGCAACGAAGTGCCGGATCTGAATGACCCCAAGGATCTGATCGCCATGGTGGATGCAGTGAATGCACTGCGCGCCAAGGGACTGATCCTGGCCTACCACGACAGGGGCGACGGCGGCCTGCTGGCCACGGCCGCCGAAATGGCCTTTGCCGGCCATGTGGGCGTGGCCTTGAATGTGGACATGCTGATCACCGAAGGCGATGGCATCTCCGACAGCCGCATGGATAGCGGCGAAGGCAAGAACTGGGGCAAGCAGGTCTCCGGCCGTCGCGAAGACCTGACCCTGCGCGCGCTGTTCAACGAAGAGCTGGGCGCCGTGCTGCAGATCAGGACCGAGGACCGTGCCGAAGTGCTGCAGGTGCTGCGCGAACATGGCCTGATCCAGTGCAGCCATGTCATCGGCAAGACCCGTCCTGCTTCGTCCCCTGTGGACGCCGGCAAGGGCGAGCTGCAGGTGTGGCGCGATGCGAACAAGGTGTTCGGCGCAAGCCTGTCCGATCTGCACCAGGTCTGGGATGCCGTGAGCTGGAAGATCACCCAGCAACGCGACAACCCCGTTTGCGCCGACAGCGAGCATGCTGCGGCGGGCGAGCCTGCCGACCCCGGCATGCATGTGCATCTGACCTTCGACCCTCAGGAGAACGTGGCAGCGCCCTTCATCAACGTGGCTGCCAAGCCCCGCGTTGCGGTGCTGCGCGAGCAGGGCGTGAACTCCCATGTGGAAATGGCCTACGCCTTCACCGAAGCCGGCTTTGATGCGGTGGACGTGCACATGAGCGACCTGCAGTCCGGTCGTGCGCAGCTCAAGGACTTCGCCGGTGTGGTGGCCTGTGGCGGCTTCAGCTACGGCGACACCCTGGGTGCGGGCATTGGCTGGGCACGTTCCATCACTTTCAACGACCGTCTGTCCGAGCAGTTCCAGGCTTTCTTCGGTCGTAGCGACACCTTCGGTCTGGGCGTGTGCAACGGCTGCCAGATGTTCGCCGAGCTGGCCGATATCATTCCCGGTGCGCAGGATTGGCCGCGCTTCACGCAGAACCAGAGCAACCGCTTCGAGGCGCGTCTGAGCATGGTGGAAGTGCTGGAGTCGCCCAGCCTGTTCCTGCAAGGCATGGCCGGCTCCCGCCTGCCCATCGCCGTGGCGCATGGCGAGGGTTATGCCAACTTCCAGTTCCGTGGCAATGCCGAGCAAGTGGTCAAGGCCATGCGTTATGTGGACAACCACGGCCAGCCTACCGAGCAGTATCCGTTCAACCCCAACGGCTCGGCCGGTGGCCTGACAGCAGTGACGACCGCCGATGGCCGTTTCACGGCGATGATGCCTCACCCCGAGCGCGTATTCCGAAATGTGCAGATGAGCTGGACCTCGGGCGACAAGTCCGAATTCAGCCCCTGGATGCGCGTCTGGCGCAACGCCCGCAAGTGGCTGGGTTGATTCCCTGGCACTGCTAGTGCAATCAAAAGGCTCTGCATTCTGCAGAGCCTTTTTTCATGGTTCATGGTCTTCCCGGAGGCCGACTTCAAGGATCGGATGAACTGCTTTCCGCGTCCTGTCGGAAGCGTAGGTCTAGATCGTCTCCAGTTGCTGCATCAGATGCTGGCGCATCAACTCGGCCATCTGCGCGGCTGGCTTCGCATCTACATGCCAGCGGCCATAGCTGGTAAGGATATCGAAGCCTCGCCGCATGTCCGGCACATGGTGGCTCAACGCATAGCCGATCAACTGCGCTTGGTGGCAGGCAATCTGGGCTTGCGGCACGGTTGCCGGCACCAACGAAGCTGCTGCCGCAAAAGCCTTGCCATCGGCACGCTGATCGAAAATGTCCTGGCTCATGACTCAAAACTCCAGTCGGGCCTGATATGCAGGTCCTGGCGTTGGTGTTGAATAGCGCATGCTTTCAGCTGCGCCGATTTGCCCGCGACAGTCGTGCATGGATAGCTGATGCTTTGACAGCATCAAGTCCGTAAACGCCGGACTCAGACATAGGCTGAAATTGTCGAGCGCTACAGAACACATTCGTAGAGTGCCTGTTGTCAGGGCAGGCAAGATCCGTTGCCGACACTGCACCGGCTGTTGATCGGGAAGCGGCTATCTGGACTGTTCCGTGTCCATTGGGCGACCGTAGGCCTTGGCTCTCAAGTCATGTGCGGGCCTGCGCGTGAGGATGTAGCTGCTTCATGTCAAAATCTATCGATTGATGTGAATAGGTGCAGCAGCTCTGTGCAAAGGGCTGCTGCTTTTTGCCTCTAGTGCGGTGCTGTGAAGCGGCGCTAGCTTGGCTTTGGTATGGCAATGGTACGCAAATGCGTATATTTGTCAATATTGAGTTACACATATGGGTATTGGTGCGCGTTTGCGTGAGGAACGAGAACGCCTTGGCTTAAATCAGGAAGGGTTTGGCCAACTTGGCGGTGTGCGCAAGCAGGCGCAACTGCTCTACGAGAAAGACGAACGAAAGCCGGATAGCGATTACCTTGTTGCGGTTGCCGCAGCAGGTGTTGATGTGCTGTTTGTGCTGACCGGCCGGCGCCAGTCAGATCTTCCAGCGGGGGATGTCAGCGAACAGCTCTTGCTGGAGAACTTTCGACGCTGTTCGTTAGCTGCCAGACAGAATCTCTTGCAGTCTTCTGTGTTGTTGGCCGCGGGCTTGCCAGCCGAAGCCTCGTCAGTGGCTAATTCTCCGACCCAGAGCCGACTTCCAAGGCTGTGACACAGGGCGTGTATGGCGTCGAAGGTGTCCTGGTCGATTTGACCCAGAGCATTCAGACCCTCGGTAGCAATTTGACAGCCAGATAGGCAGCAAGGTGCACTTGCGGGCAGCTGGCGCGGTATGAGCACCGAAGCCGGGTCGAGCCATTGGTAAGCAAAAGTAGCGGGAATGTCGTGGCTTGGCTGCGGCGGAGTCGGTACTTGCATCTGCAGCAGCGTCGGTGGACTGAATGTTCACCGGGAACAGCGGTACCGCAGCTTGACGAGGAAGCCGGTTGATGCATGTCACCCAGCTTCTCTATGTTCTGATTTTTTGCACGTTTTCATCGGCACAGTGCCATGGCGATGATAGGCTGACGCATTGCGCGCAACGGTTTGCGCGGTCTGTCAAACCACAGTTTTTGCCGCGCTGAAAGCACTGTTTCAGCAAAGTGCGGACGAGGTTTTCCGAGGGTAGTCTCGCACTCGCCCTTGGTGCGTAAACGCCTCGAACTATCAAGATATTGCGTCGATTCGGGACGGGAGACATTGGTGTCGCGTGTATTAGCAACGGAAGCGGAAGTTTTGGCGCTGTCGCCGGATGCTGCGTCATCCAAGGCGGCCAAGGGACTGCAGTCCCTGAGCAAATGGCCGAACACAGGCAGCAATGATGCTGCGGTTTGGGGGGAATGCCAGGGCAGCGGCAGCAAGCCGTATCAGACTCAGGTCGATCTGAGCGGGCCGGCCTTCAAGTGCTCCTGCCCCAGCCGCAAGTTCCCCTGCAAGCACGGGCTGGCGCTGATGCTGTTGCGCGCAGGCGGCCAGGTGCCGGAGGGCGGCGAGCCCCCGGAATGGGTCAGCAACTGGTTGGGTGGGCGTCAGCAAAAAGCCGAGCAGAAAGAGGCCAAGGCGGCCGCCATTGCCGCTGCGCCAGTGGCGGATCAGGAGGCTCTGGCCAGACAGCAGGCCAAGCGCGAGGACAAGCGCTGGGACAAGGTTGCTGGCGGCATGCAGGAGCTGTCGCTATGGATGCAGGACATGGTGCGCACCGGCCTGGCCAATCAGGCCGGCGACAGCCAGACGCGCCAGCACTGGAACACCATGGCGGCACGCATGGTGGATGCCCAGGCCACGGGCATGGCCGCACGTATCAGGGAAGCCTGGGAGTTGGTGGACAGCCACCCGACCTGGCCGCGTGACCTGCTGGTGCAGCTTGGCCATTGGCAACTGCTGGTGGACGCGGTGCAGCGGCGTGACTCGCTGAGCCCCGAGGTGAAGGCCGACGTCATGGCTGCCCTGGGCTGGCCCATGGACAAGGCCGAAGTACAGGCCCGTGGCGAGACCATCAGCGACGATTGGCGCGTACTGGGCCAGCGCCTGATTGAGCGCGAGGGTCGTCTGCTGGAGCGTCGCGTCTGGCTGCAGGGCCTCAATACCGGCCGCGCGGCCCTGATGCTGGACTATGCCCAGGGCGGTCGCGGGTTCGAGACGGCCTGGGTGAGCGGCGGCGCTTACCGCGCAGCCTTGAGCTTTTATCCGGGCAGGGCGAGCCTGCGGGCGGTTGCCGTCAATGGGGTTGAAGCACTCGACAGCTGCGATGCCGCAGCCCTGACGCTCAAGGCTCTGGGCGAGCCGTTGCAGCAACTGGGCGAGCGCATTGCCGCCAATGCGCTGCAGCCGGTGCAGCCGCTGTGGTGTGCGAATGCCCAGCTGTTGTATGCCGAGGGGCAATGGCTGGTGGGCTGGCCCACAGGGCAGAGCCAGCCGGCGCCGGTGCCTGCGGTGATTGCCGACGACGAAGCCTGGCGGCTGCTGGCGCTGAGCGGCGGCACGCCTCTGGCACTGTTCGGCGAGTGGGAGTCCGGGCCGCAACTGGGGCGCTGGCGCTTGCTCAGCGCCTGGCAGCAGGGTGCCCACAGCCAGGACTTGTCCCCCATTTGGCAGAACCAAGGAGAGATGCGATGAGCAGCGCCAATTTATGGGCTGCGCTGCAGCAGTCAAGTCTGGTCGGCGCGGACAGGCTGGCCGTACCTGCGGTGTTGACCGCGCAGGTCGATGCCGCAGCCAGCCCCGGTTTGCAAGCCATGCAAGCCGCCTGGCTGCAGCCGGCTGCGTCAACGGCTGCACAACTGCTCAGAGCCAGCGCCGTCGCCGCCGTCCTGGAGCGGGCGGGCTGGCAACCCGGTGCGCAGGTCAGGCTCGGCGCACCTTTGAGCCCCCCGGCATTGCCGGCCGACGAGTCTCGCCGCGCGCCCGAGGATGAGCGCTTGCATGGCCTGATGCGTGAGGTGCTGCAGCATGGGCCAGAGAGCTTGCTGGCTCCCATGTTTGATGCACTCGATCAGGCTGGACAGCGCTTGCCTCATGCGCTCCTGGTCGATGCTTTGAACGAAGGCCGCCGTTCGGTGGAGCTGCGTACCTGGCTGACGCCGGTGCTGGGCGAGCGAGGACGCTGGCTGGCCGGGCTCAACCCGCAATGGAGCTATGCCAGCGGCGTGCAGGAGACAGCCAATGCCGAGCTGATCTGGCAGGAGGGCTCCATCGAGCAGCGCGTGGCGCTGCTGCACAGCGAACGTGAGGCCGATGCCGACCAGGCCCGCGCCAGACTGGAAGCCAGCTTGAAGGAACTCAATGCCAAGGAGCGTGCGCCCATGGTGCTGGCTCTGGGTGTAGGGCTGTCGATGGCGGACGAGCCGCTGCTGGAAAAGCTGCTGACCGATCGCAGCAAGGAGGTGCGTGAGAACGCGGCACGCCTGCTGTCGCGCCTGCCGCAAAGCGCGCACAGCCTGCGCATCATGGGCTGGCTGCAGTCCATGCTGAGCCGCAATGCCAAGGGGGAATGGCAGATCGAGCCGCCCGAGGAGGGCAGCAAGGACTGGGAGCGCGATGGCATTGCGCTGCAGCCGCCGGCCTATATCAAGGGCGTGAAAGCCTGGTGGCTGCAGCAGATGGTGGAACTTGCGCCGATTGACTTCTGGCTGCAGACCCTGGAGATGACGCCCGAGCAGCTCTGGGACTGGAGCCGCCGCAGCGACTGGAAGACCGCCCTGCGCCAGGGCTGGCTGGCGGCACTGCGCGATCAGCCCGATGTACGCTGGATTGCGCTGCTGCAGACCATGGAGCGCGATTCACGGGCCGAAGCGCTGCTGCCGGCCCTGCTGGACCGGCTGAGCCAGCAGGAGCGCGAGGCGCTCTGGCAGGCGCAGCTGCAGCAGGCCAAGGGCAGCCTGGTGGACCGCATCAACACCATCGAGAGCAGCATGCCCGTGGTTGGCGTGTTTTCCCAATCCATGTCGGAGCAACTGATGGACGCTCTGGACAAGGCGCTGGGCGGCAAGCAGGCCACGGGCAGCTGGCATAGCTGGCAGGCCGATCAGGCCGTGCTGGCCTGCGCGCGCCGGCTGCATCCGGCCGTTCTGCCGCGCTTTGTGCGGCTCTGGCGTCAGCCTCCACAGGCTGAGGAACCTGCCGTGCCAGAGCAGCAGCCCGAGGCAGCAGCCCCGTCAGGGCTGGCCGGGCTCTGGCAAAAATTGGTATCCAAGGTGGCCGATGCGGCCGAAGAGGCCACTACCGTTGCTGCGCAAAGCAGCCTGACTCCCGAACAACAGGCGCGGCTGGAGCGCGCCCGCCTGCGCCCCTGGGATGACGAGCGCGTGCTCGAGCAACTCAACCGTATCGCCGATCTGCGCCTGGCCCTGCATGCCGCGCTGCGCGCCTAAGCCTTCGAATTTTTCTGCATTCAACCCGAAAGTCATCATGAGCCAAGTACTACGTCAGCACGCCGAGGCGCAATTTGCCGAAGAACTCGATGCCCTGCAGAAGGTGGACGACCGTCCGCGCCCGCCCAACTGGAAGCTCTCGCCCTGGGCCGTGCTCCAGTATCTGATGGGTGGCAAGCTCAGCAACGGGTTTGAGCTCAGCCCCAAGTACATCGGCAATCCGCGCCTGATGGAGATTGCCGTGTCCACGCTGGCCACCGACCGTGCCTTGCTGCTGTACGGAGTGCCCGGCACGGCCAAGTCCTGGGTGTCCGAGCATCTGTCTGCGGCCGTGAGCGGCGATTCGACCATGCTGATTCAGGGCACGGCCGGCACCAGTGAGGAGCAGCTGCGCTATGGCTGGAACTATGCACAGTTGCTGGCCCACGGCCCGTCCGAGAAAGCGCTGATTCCCAGCCCGCTGGTCAATGCCATGAAGCTGGGCAAGATCGCACGCATCGAGGAGCTCACACGTATTCCCGCCGATGTGCAGGACACGCTGATCACCGTGCTGTCCGAAAAGACGCTGCCCGTGCCGGAACTGTCCATGGAGTTCCAGGCCGTGCAGGGCTTCTCGGTCATTGCCACGGCCAATAACCGTGACAAAGGCGTCAACGAGTTGTCGAGCGCGTTGAAGCGCCGCTTCAACACCGTGGTGCTGCCTGTGCCCGCCTCGCAGGACGAGGAGGTGCAGATCGTCACCAAGCGCGTGGCCGAGCAGGGGCGGGCGCTGCAGTTGCCAACCGAGCCGCCTGCGCTGCAGGAAGTGCGCCGCGTGGTGCAGATCTTCCGCGAGCTGCGCCACGGCCAGACCGAGGACGGCAAGACCGTGCGCCTGAAGTCGCCCAGCTCCACGCTGTCCACGGCGGAGGCCATCTCGGTCATCAACAGCGGCATGGCGCTGGCCGGCCATTTCGGCGATGGCGTACTGCGCGCGGCCGATGTGGCCTCGGGCCTGCTGGGTGCGGTGATCAAGGACCCGGTGCAGGACACGGTGGTGTGGAAGGAATATCTGGAGACCGTGGTCAAGGAGCGTAGCGACTGGAAGGATTTGTACCGCGCCTGCCGCGAGCAACTGTAATTCGGCGAGCGGCTGCCACAGCCCTTGATACTTCGTTGCTTTGTCTCGCCGTAGCGCTGCTACTGTCTTCGACAAAGACGCCTCGTCTCAAGCGCGAATCTTCGATTCGCTGGGCTGTGCCAACCGCATTGAAATGCAGTCGCTCCTCAAGAATTTCTGATTGACCCAGCCCATGGCCACTTCCGCTGATTCTGTTCATTTCTTTGGCATACGCCATCACGGCCCGGGCTGTGCTCGCAGTCTGCTGCAGGCGCTGCAAGCACTGCAGCCCGATTGCCTGCTGGTGGAAGGCCCGCCCGAAGGGGAGGTGCTGCTGCCCATGCTGCAAAATGCCGAGCTGCGCCCGCCCGTGGCCATGCTGGTCTATATGCAGGATGAGCCCAGCCAGGCCGCGTTTTATCCGTTTGCCGAGTTCTCACCCGAATGGCAGGCATTGCAGTGGGCCAGTCGCCAGGGTGTTGCCACGCGTTTTATCGACCTGCCGCAGACCCATGGCATGGCCATCGAGTTTGCACGACGCGAAGCGCTGAAGAAGGCGGCAGAGGATGCTGTGCAGGCGGCGGCTGTCTCGGACTCGGAGCAGGATGGCGCACAAGCGCCAGATGACGCGAAGGCCGCGACGCTGGCCGATATGCAGGATGGCGACGAGCATGAGTTGCAGTTGGACCTTCCGGCGCCGGCCCCTCAACACCTGCACCGCGATCCGCTGGACTGGCTGGCCCATGCCGCAGGCTTTGACGATGGCGAGAGCTGGTGGAACCGTCTGGTCGAGGAGCGCGGCGACAGCGAAGCACTGTTTGAAAGCATTGGCGAGGTGATGACGGCAGCTCGCGAAGAACTGTCCAGGGACGGCGAACATTGGCGCGGCGAGGAATACATGAAGCGCGAAGCACTGCGCGAGGCCCATATGCGCCAGTGCATTCGCGAGGCGATCAAGGCCGGTCACCAGCGCATTGCCGTGGTCTGCGGTGCCTGGCATGTGCCGGCGCTCAAGGCCAGCGTGACGGCCAAGGCCGACAGCGCCCTGCTCAAGGGCCTGCCCAAGGCCAAGGTGATGGCGACCTGGGCCCCCTGGACTTATCGCAACCTGGCCAGCAGCAGCGGCTATGGCGCGGGTGTGACTTCTCCGGGTTGGTACCAGCATCTGTGGCAGTGCTATCAATCGTCCCCGGGTTTTGAGTCAAATCAGCCTCAAACGTTTGATGGTAAAGCGCAAGCAGCTATCAAAAACGTGGTTTCTCCAGCCACGCTGCGCACGGCGGGCTGGCTGACGCGCGTGGCCCATCTGCTGCGCGACAAGGATCTGGACTGCTCCAGCGCTCACATCATCGAGGCCACGCGCCTGGCCGAGGGCCTGGCGGCGCTGCGCGGCCAGCCCATGCCCAGCCTGGAGGAGATCAACGAGGCCATAGTCACCGTGATCTGCATGGGCGAGGACGCACCGCTCAGGTTGATCGATGAGGAGCTGACCGTTGGTCATGTGCTGGGCCAGGTGCCCGCCGATGTACCCCAGGTGCCGCTGCAGCGCGATATCGAGCAGCAGCAGAAGTCGCTGCGCCTCAAGCCCGAGGCGGCAAGCAAGCTGCTGGCGCTGGATTTGCGCAAGGACATGGATCTGGCACGCAGCCATTTTCTGCACCGTCTGCGCCTGCTCGGCATTGACTGGGGCGTGCGCGCCACCGATGCCCAGCGCAACCGGGGTACCTTCCGCGAAAGCTGGCAACTGCAGTGGGAGCCCGAGCTGGCGGTGCGCATCATCGAGGCCAGCGTGCACGGCGCGACCGTGGCCCAGGCCGCCACGGCCAGGCTGCGCTCCAGCCTGACGCCCGAGACCTCGCTGCCCGAAATCGCGCAGGCCATCGACGATGCGCTGCTGGCCGATTTGCCGCAGCTGGTCGAGGCCCTGATTGCCACACTGGCCCAGCGTGCAGCCACCACGGGTGATGTGGCCCAGTTGCTGCAGGCCTTGCCGCCACTGGCCAATGTCTATCGCTATGGCAGTGTGCGCCAGACGGATACAGCCCTGCTGGCCGGCGTGATCGATTCGCTGATGCTGCGCGCCGCCATCGGCCTGCCTGTCGCCTGCATGGCCATGGATGAGGATGCTGCGGCCGCCATGAAGACCAAGGTGCTGGCGGCCCACGAGGCACTGCGGCTGCGCACCAGCGACGGCGATGCGCAGCAGGCGGTGGATGCCTGGCGCCTGGCACTGCGCAGCCTGGCCATGGGGGATGCCGCAGCGGCACTGCTGCGCGGCATGGCCTGCCGTTTGCTGCTGGACGAGCAGTTGCTGGAAAGCGCTGAAATCGTGCGTCAGTTCAACCGCAATCTTTCGCTGGGTGCGGCGCCCATGGATGTGGCGGCCTGGCTGGACGGTTTTCTGAACCAGCAGGCGCTGGTGTTGCTGCATGACGAGTCCATCTGGGGGGCGGTCGATGCCTGGCTCAGCGGTCTGGGCGAGCTGCAGTTTGCCCAGATTCTGCCGCTGGTGCGGCGCAGCTTCTCGACCTTCAGCAATCACGAGCGCCAAAGCCTGGGCGACAAGGTCAAGCGAACTCCTGTGGGGGGCGCTGCGGCACCTGGTCCTGCCGTGGGAGCTGCGGACGACGCCGCGCCCTGGGATGAGTCGCGTGCCTTGCGGGCCTTGCCCGTGCTCAATGAGTTGCTGGGATTGAATCTGCCCCAGGCGCTGATGGGACAAGCCCAGGCAGCTACCGATTTTGATGCGGCTGCGGCCAAGGTGTGACGATGAATCAAACAGCAAATTTGGCGACCGAGCCGCAACAGGAGTCCGAAGAGCTGCAGCCCACCACGCGGCTGCAGCGCTGGCGCATGGTGCTGGGCAGCCCCGCTGACGCCAGTTGCGGTGGTGTGACGGGTCGCTTGCAGGAGATGGACCAGGCGCTGGCCGCCTTGTATGAGGAAGACAGCAAGCTGGCATCGCGCAAGGGCGGACGCGGCAACTCCTCGCCCTCGGTATCGCGCTGGCTGGGCGATATCCGCAAATACTTTCCGAGCCAGGTCGTGCAGGTCATGCAGCGCGATGCCATGGAGCGTCTGAATCTGCGCGAGCTGCTGCTGCAGCCCGAGATGCTGGAGAATGTGCAGCCCGATGTGCATCTGGTGGCGGACCTGATTTCGCTGGGCTCGGTGATTCCGCAGAACACCAAGGCCACGGCGCGGCTGGTGGTGCGCAAGGTGGTGGACGAGCTGATGAAAAAGCTCGAAGAGCCCATGCGCAGTGCCGTGGCCGGGGCGCTGGACCGCAGCCAGCGCAACCGACGCCCGCGCCATGCAGAAATCGACTGGAATCGCACCATACGCGCCAACCTGCGCCATTGGCAGCCCGAGTACAAGACCATTGTTCCGGAGACGCTGATCGGCTATGGACGCAAGGCGCGCCGCCCGCAGCGCGAGGTGATTCTGTGCATTGACCAGAGCGGCTCCATGGCCAACTCGGTGGTCTATTCCAGCATCTTCGGTGCGGTGATGGCCAGCCTGCCGGCCGTGGCCACCAAGCTGGTGGTGTTTGATACGGCAGTAGTCGATCTGACGGAAAAGCTCGACGACCCCGTGGATGTGCTGTTTGGCGTGCAACTGGGCGGCGGCACCGATATCAATGGTGCGGTCGGCTATTGCCAGGGGCTGATCAGCGAGCCGCGCAACAGCATCCTGGTGCTGATCTCCGACCTTTACGAGGGCGGTGTGGAGTCGGGCCTGCTGCGCCGCGCCAACGAGCTGGTGGAAGCAGGCGTGCAGTTCATCACGTTGCTGGCGCTCAGCGACGAGGGTGCGCCGGCCTATGATGCGGAACTGGCGGCCAAGCTGGCGGCACTGGGCGTGCCCTCGTTTGCCTGCACCCCCGATGCCTTTCCACAGCTCATGGCAGCGGCCATCCGTCGCGACGATGTGGCTGCCTGGGCGGCGACACAGGGCTTCAAGACCAGCAAATAGGAAGACTGCCCGAAGAAGGCTGCTTGTTGAGGCTCAGTCGGGCAGAACGACGCCGAGCTTGGCCAGCCTGGCGGCCATCACATCACGGCGGCGCGCGGCCTTGGCAGCGGTTTCGCTGACCGTTGCAATGGTCTTGGGGCCTTTGCCCGCTGCGGCCTTGACCAGTTCCGCCTTCTTGGCGGCCTCTGCGGCAAGTTTGCGGTAGCTGGCAATCAGTTCGGCATGGGCGATGGCTTGAGTCACAGGGTTTCCGTTCGATGAGGGCGCTCATTGTCGCTGCAAAGCCAGTGCCGTGCCGAGCGCGCAGCTGATTGGCAACTTCCTGTCGCAATCGTGGCACGGTTTGCAGGCATGATGGCGATTTTGCAAACCAGCGGGAGAAGCGATGGCAGGTGCCGGCCTTTTGATGTTGCTAGACGATATTGCTAGCTTGCTCGATGACGTGGCCTTGATGACCAAGACCGCGGCAGGCAAGAGCACGGCAATTCTGGACGATGTGGCTACCCAGACCAAGGTGGCGGTGCAGAAGACGGCCGGCGTGCTGGGCGATGACCTGGCTCTCAATGCCGAGCAGGTCACGGGAGTGAAGGCCAACCGGGAGCTGCCCGTGGTCTGGGCAGTGGCCAAAGGTTCATTGATGAACAAGGCCATCCTGGTGCCGGCGGCGCTGTTGATCAGCGCTTTTGTGCCCTGGTTGATCACGCCCTTGCTGATGGTGGGGGGCGCGTTTCTCTGTTTTGAGGGCGTGGAGAAGATCCTGGAGCTGTTTCACAAGCATCAAAAGCATGATGCGCATGACGCCGTGGTGGATGCCGAGGAGGCGGCCCATAAAGGTGTTGCGCCTTCATCGGTGCGTGCCGCGCGTGAAAAGCAGATGGACCCGATGGAGTACGAGAAGCAGAAGGTCAAGGGGGCCGTGCGCACGGACTTTATCTTGTCGGCCGAAATCATGGCGATTGCGCTGGGTACGGTGTCCGCCAAACCCATCTGGGAGCAGGCCTCGGTGCTGATCGCTGTAGCTCTGGCCATCACCGTGTTCGTCTATGGACTGGTGGCCGGGATCGTGCGCATGGATGACGTGGGCGGCTGGCTGATGGCCAAGAGCAGCAGCGCTGCCAAGGCCATGGGCCGTGGTCTGATTGCTTTTACCCCGTGGCTGATGCGCGGGCTGTCCATCGTGGGCACGGCTGCCATGTTCATGGTGGGCGGTAGCTTGCTGGTGCACGGCATAGAGCCGGTCGAACATTGGATAGAGCAGGTGATTGTGCCCACTGGCGGTATTGTTGCAGCGCTGGGACCGGTGTTGGTGCATGTGCTGGTTGGGGCCGTCATTGGCGGTGCGGTTGTGGTGTGCGTGGAGTTGTGGCACAAGCTGCGACCAGCCAGGGTGGCTCATCCGAATTGACGACTACCATCACTGCTGACGCAAATTTTTGCGCTTCATCAGTATCCTGGGCGGACGTGGCCGATGGGCAACGTCCGCTTTTTTCTTTGCGGTGTTGGTGTGCGGGTTGACCTGGGACAAACCCGTGTGGCAGTGGCTTTGTTTCAATGGATGCCAAGGGATGCAAAGCATTGCACTCACCCAATTCTTCAAGGAAAGAACCCATGAAAAAGACTCTGATCGCGATTGCTGCTGTTGCCAGCGCCCTGACGGCCGGTACCGCTTTTGCCCAATCTTCGTTTGACGGCTCCAGCCCTTGGCAGGTTCGCGTGCGTGCTCTGCATCTGGACAGCGACAACGGTGGCGCTGCCGGAGACGCAGGCGTGAGCATCAACAACAAGTGGATGCCTGAGCTGGACGTGTCCTACTTCTTCACGCCCAACATCGCGGCAGAACTGGTGCTGACCTATCCTCAAAAGCATGATGTGCGCCTGAATGGCGGCAAGATCGGTTCGCTCAAGCATCTGCCCCCCACCTTGCTGGCGCAGTACCACTTCACCAACTTTGGGGCCTTCAAGCCTTATGTGGGGGCCGGCGTGAACTACACACGCTTCTCGAACGTGGACATCCTGGATGGTGCCGTGACCGTGAAGAAGAACAGCTTTGGCGGCGCGCTGCAGGTTGGCTTCGACTATGCGCTGGACAAGAACTGGTCACTGAACTTCGACATCAAGAAGGTGTATCTGGGTACCAAGATCACAGGTGCAGGCGTGTTTGAAAACACCAAGTTCAAGGTTGACCCATGGCTGGTGGGTGTGGGCGTGGGCTATCGCTTCTGATAGCTTCACGGCAAAGAGTGTTCTTGTCTGCGG
This sequence comes from Comamonas sp. HJ-2, assembly GCF_053615495.1. Taxonomy (NCBI): domain Bacteria; kingdom Pseudomonadati; phylum Pseudomonadota; class Betaproteobacteria; order Burkholderiales; family Comamonadaceae; genus Comamonas; species Comamonas sp. HJ-2. Next base: position 41,782 of record NZ_JBSIFD010000014.1, read on the forward strand.
CCTTCTTCCCGCAGGCGAGGCACGCACCGCAGGCTCTGCGGTGCATCGGAGTCAGCAGGTCGGCATGGCCTGATGACTTCGGAGGCTAGGGTGTATGTTTAGATCGGTATTCCGCCAGCGCGGGGTACCGATTTTTTTTGCTGAATTCTTTGACCAGTATTGACTTTGTCAGCATTGCTGCATGCGCATGCAGTAAAAGGATCGCTGGCTTCAGCCCTACTTCTGCCGATTGCCGGCCGCGCTAGGCTGAGGGTCTAAAGCAGGCTTGGCAGTGATGGCGCGGGCAATGGCTGCATCGCGCGATCAGCTCATCAGGAGGATCAGCATGCGCGCGACACCGGACAGGCAGGCAGCATCGATAGAGTTTGCATCACGCGCAGGGCGCATTCCATTGCCTCTGGCGTCCTCGTTGAGACCGCCACCGCTTCAGGACGATGGTTGCAGCTTCTTGGACGCGTATACCCCCCCGACGCATCTGCGCTATGAGCTGGCGCAGGGGCTGATGCAGCGGCAGGCGCAGATTTCTCCCAAGTTCCTATATGACGCGCATGGCTGCGCCCTGTTTGAGCAGATAACCGAGCTGCCCGAGTACTACCCCACAAGAACCGAGGCTGCCATCATGGCCCGCTATGACCTGGAGATCGCCCAAGCCATGGCGGGTTGCCAGGTGTTGATAGAGCTGGGCGCGGGCAATTGCGAAAAAGTGCGGCGCCTGTGCCGCAGCGTGGGGCCGCAGCAGTTTCTGGGAGTGGATATTGCGGTCGAGTTTCTGCAGGCCGCTGTGGCCAGGCTGGAGCACGACTTCCCGCGACTTACGGCTCGTGCGGTTGCGGCGGATTTCACGGGGGACTGGCATTTGCCGTCAGGCGTGCCACAGACGCGGCGTGAGCTGTTCTATCCTGGCTCCTCGATCGGCAACTTCGACACGCAGCAGGCTTTGCATATGCTCGGACATATGCATTCACTTCTGGGGGGCGACGGCGGGCTGCTGATTGGCATTGATCTGCCCAAGCCGGTACCGGTTCTGATAGCCGCTTACGACGATGAGCAGGGCGTCACAGCCGAATTCAATCTCAATGTGCTCAATCATGTGAACCGTCTGCTGGGCAGCGATTTCAATCTTCAGGACTGGGCGCATGAGGCGCGCTTCGACAGCCGGACATCGCGGATAGAGATGCATTTGCGCGCCCGTCGCCCCGTCATGGTGTGCTGGCCTCAGGGTCTGCGCTATTTTGCTCAGGGCGAGACCATCCATACGGAGAACAGCTACAAATACCCGCTGTCCGATTTCCTCTCCATGCTGGCTTGCGCGGGATTTGCCGAGCCCAGGGTCTGGACCGATGAGCAGCAATGGTTTGCCGTCATTCATGCCCATGCCTGAAACCATGGCGCGGCCATTTTGCATGACACCTGCTGCCGGGGACTGGATAGTGCTGGCGCAGCAGTTCGAGCGGGTGAGGGCCTGCACGCAAAAGCTGGCTGCGCCCTTGTCTGCAGAAGATGCCTGCGTGCAATCCATGCAGGATGCCAGTCCTGCCAAATGGCATCTGGCCCATACCAGCTGGTTCTTCGAAACCTTTGTACTGGCCGTGCACCAGCCAGGGCATCAGGTTTTTGACGGCAGTTTTCGCATGCTGTTCAACTCCTATTACCAGCAGGTGGGTGCACGCCATCCCAGAGCCCAGAGGGGCTTGTTGACCAGGCCGGCTCTGGCGCAGGTCATGGCCTATCGCGCTGTGGTGGATGAGCAGATGCTGGCGCTGATGGCCGCCATGAAAGAGAAAAGTCCGACGACTCAGCAGGCCGTTGCTCAGCTCGTCGCATTGGGCTTGCAGCACGAGCAGCAGCATCAGGAGTTGATGCTCACCGATATCAAGCATTTGCTTTCTTGTCACCCGCTCTGGCCTGCTTATGCGTCAGATGGGGTAGCAGAGGAGAACTCCGTGCAGGCCTATGCTGATCTCACATGGCTGCCACTTGAGGCGGGCATCTACAGCATGGGTCATGGCGGGGGCAGCTTTGCGTTTGACAATGAAATGCCCAGGCACAGTGTCTATGTGCAAGCTGCGCAGATTGCATCGAGGCCCGTGAACAATGGCGAGTTTCTGCGCTTTGTGCTGGATGGCGGCTACAGCCAGCCTCAATGGTGGTTGGCCGAAGGCTGGGACTGGTGCCAGGCCCAGCAACTGAGCCACCCCTGGTACTGGAGGCAAGCTGAAGATGCTGCGGGTGATGCGGGCTGGCAGGAGTTCAGCCTGTATGGCGTGACGGCTCTGCATGCACTGAGACCTGCCTGCCATATCTCCTATTTCGAGGCTGATGCCTATGCGCGCTGGGCCGGTGCGCGCCTGCCGACGGAGATGGAGTGGGAGGTGGCAATGGGTGCGCATGACTGGCCTGTGTCCTCGCCGGTGGGACATGCCAGCCTGCATCCTGAAGTCTCGGGCGCTCATCATGGGGTGGCAACTGGCCAAGTCTGGGAGTGGACGCATTCGTCCTATGCCGCCTACCCGGGCTTTCGCGTGGCCGAGGGGGCTGTGGGGGAGTACAACGGCAAGTTCATGGTCAACCAGTATGTGCTGCGCGGCGGCTCCTGCCTCACGCCTGCCGGTCATGCGCGGCTGACCTATCGCAACTTCTTTCCCGCAACGGCTCGCTGGCAGATGACGGGGCTGCGACTGGCGCGCGATGCCTGAGGTCGCGCGCCGGAATCTCAGCCCGCTTCAGACCTGTTCCAAGGCCTGGTTCAGGTCGGCCAGCAGATCGTCAATATGCTCGATGCCCACGGACAGGCGCACCATGCCTTCGGTCACGCCGGCCTTGGCCAGTTCGTCCGCATCCAGCTGACGGTGCGTGGTTGAAGCGGGGTGGGTGGCCAGCGACTTGGCATCGCCGATATTGACCAGGCGCGTGAACAGCTGCAAGGCGTCCAGGAAGCGTGCTCCGGCCGCACGGCCTTCGCTGCCCTTGAGGCTGAACGACAGAATGCCCGATGCGCGGCCGCCAGACTGTTTTTGCACGATGGCATGGTCGGGGTGGTCTTTCAGGCCTGCATAGCGCACCCATTCCACCTTGGGGTGTTTTTGCAGCGTTTCTGCAATCTTCTGCGTGTTTTCGCAGATGCGGTCCATGCGCAGGGCCAGGGTTTCGATGCCTTGCAGAATCTGGAAGGCGTTCTGCGGCGAGATGGCGGCGCCCATATTGCGCAGCGGAACGACGCGGGCGCGGCCGATGAAGGCGGCGGGGCCCAGTGCTTCGGTGTAGACCACGCCGTGATAGCTGACGTCGGGTTCGTTCAGGCGCTTGAAGCGGGCCTTGTGCTCCGCCCAGGGGAACTTGCCGCTGTCCACGATCGCCCCGCCAACGCTGGTGCCGTGGCCGCCCAGGTATTTGGTCAGCGAATGCACGACGATGTCAGCGCCATGCTCGAACGGGCGCAGCAGATAGGGAGAGGGCACGGTGTTGTCGACGATCAGCGGCACGCCTTGCCGGTGGGCCACATCGGCCAGAGCGCGGATATCGGTCACATTGCCCAGCGGGTTGCCGATGGACTCGATGAATACCGCCTTGGTCCTGGCATCGATCAGCTTGCCGAAGCTGGCCGGATCGCGTGGATCGGCAAAGCGCACCTCGATGCCTTGCTGCGGGAAGGTGTGGGCAAACAGGTTGTAGGTGCCGCCGTAGAGCGTGCTGGCCGACACGATGTTGTCACCCGTTTCGGCCAGGGTCTGGATGGCGGCGGTGATGGCTGCCATGCCCGATGCCACGGCCAGCGCTGCAATGCCGCCTTCGAGCGCCGCGACGCGCTTTTCCAGCACGTCGGTGGTGGGATTCATGATGCGCGTGTAGATATTGCCCGGGACCTTCAGATCAAACAGATCGGCGCCATGCTGGGCGCTGTCAAACGCGTAGGCCACCGTCTGGTAGATGGGCACGGCCACAGCCTTGGTGGTGGGGTCGGGGGAATAGCCGGCATGTACGGCGAGTGTCTCTATGCGCATGTGTGTGTCTCTTTGGCAAGTTATTCGAACGCCACAGCCCGGGCTTTGGCGTCATTGATTATGGGCAGGACGTTGACTCAGGAGAACGACCTAATGGCTATGTGCTTATGCCAGAGTGAAAGCGAGCGCTGTATTGGAATATTGGAGATACTTCTCGCCGGAGAATGGACGACGTTGAATTCACAGTTTCCTGCGCGGAGAACCTAAATTGGGCCAGCCTGCAGATTTGTACTTTGCCTTGATTGCGCCGGCTTGCGTGGTGTTGTTCGGGTTTGCCTTATTGGCTTGCTGGTATGTGCAGCGCCGACAGCCGCGTGCGCTGTTCCTGCTCTGGCTGGTGGGCGGTTATGTGCTGCTCGCGACAGCTCTGGCTGCGCAAAGCCTGATGAGCAATGCGCAACTGAGTCATTTCGCCCTGATGACGGCATGCCTGTATTTGCTGGGAACCTGGTCGCTGGCGCAGGGCATGTCCTTGCGGCTGGGGTCGGCAGGGGCAAGCGTGGCCGGCGGCCTGTTGATCGCTGTCGTCGCCCTGTCCGTGCTGTTCTATTTTTCCCGGATCGAGAATGATTTGTGGGTCCGCGTGCAGTGCCTGGCTCTGGCCATGGCCTTGCAGCTGGCCCTGGCCATGCCGGCGTTTCTCAAGGCCGATTCGTCAAAGGACTGGCTGGAGCGTGGCGTGCGCTGGGCCTATGGGCTCAACGTCTGTTATGCCTTGTTCAGGCCGGCGGCCGTAAGTCTGTTGCCCGTTCACGAAGTGCAGGAGCTGACCCGATCTGGATACTGGTTGCTCACCCAGGCCATAGCGCTTCTGTTTGCGATGTGGTTTGCGGTAGGACTGCTGGCCTGCTCGGTCAGGGATGTGATGACGACATTGCGCGAAGAGCGCAACCGTGACTCTTTGACGCGCCTGCTCAATCGCCGCGCCTTCATGGAGGCCGCAGAGTCGCGCTTGGCCGATCAGCGGCTGGTGCCCTGGGCCGTGGTTGCCGTGGACATCGATCATTTCAAATACATCAACGACAACTGGGGCCATGCGGCCGGCGATCAGGTGCTACAGCAACTGGCTCAGTTGCTGACTCAGCAGGTCAGAGACTGCGATCTGGTTGCCCGCTTCGGCGGAGAGGAGTTTGTCTTGCTGCTCTCGCGAGTACAGCTGTTCGAAGCGCAAGCCATTGTGGAGCGTGTGCGTGAGCGCTTGCAAAGCCAGGTGCTCGGAGGATTGGCTGCGCAACTCAAGGTAACAGCCAGTTTTGGCATTGCTGCACTCAGTTCCGCACAGGATTTCGAGCAGGCACTGGCTCGGGCCGATGCGCTGCTATACCAGGCCAAGAAGGCAGGGCGGGATTGTGTCATGAGCTCTGCGCAGGACGAGAGCGAGCTGCAATGGAGAATGATTGCCTGAATCCCGCTGTCGGGCGCAGAGCCTATGGTGCTTTGACGATTGGCTTCTTTTCGCGATCTGAGGGCTGAACGTTTACGACCTCGGACTCCTGGGGCCGCGTCGGGGAAGGACTGGTTGTGTGCTTTCCCAGGCGGGAAGGCGGGCATAGATCACGACCGGAGCATGGGCGTCATTGGCGGCATAACGTCGCTGGGCCGGGCTGAGTTCTGTGGCAGCCCAGTTGGAGGTGGTGGTGCGCTTGGACTTGCGAAAGCTTTGCTGGAGCACCAGCGCTGCGGCGGCGCGCACACCCACTGATGGGCCATAGCCGAGCCGCTTGAAGCGGCTGTCCAGATCCTGAATATTGATCAGCGGTGCCCCCAGCCTGCGGGGCAGGGAGTGTTTATCGTTATCGAGCCCGAAGCCGACCTTGCAGATATGTTCTGCAGCCAGCACCATGCGCGACACTTCCAGAGCCATGGGCCTATGCAGTTGCAGCAGCCAGACCTGACTGGCCGTGGCAAGCTGCACCAGATGAGGGCCGCTGTCTTGCTGGCCAATATTGAAGATGGGTTTGCTTTCAGTGTCAAAGCCGAGCACGGGCTCGGCATTCATGGCCTTGAAGGCGGCTTCAAATTCGGTTTCGGACTGCGGTATGTGGATTGCATGTTCGGGCAATTCCAGAAACGGAGGGAGCAGGGCACTTTCGTCCTTGCTGGGTGCAATCAATCGGGGCATGTCGGCAATTACACACCAGCTTCGTGCTTATCCCCAGAACATGTGGTCTGGCCTGTGGGTAAATATCGGAATAAATGCGCAAAGCCTTGACTGGCAAGGCTTTGCCTGTTGCGCCTAAAAAACAGGCAAACGATTCAGCGACGCTGAAACACGGGCTTGCGCTTTTGCAAAAAGGCAGTCACGCCTTCGAGGCTGTTGCCGGAGCGGGCGCAGCCCAGCATGGCTTCGCGCTCGGCACCCAGTTGCTGCTGAAGATCTTGCCGATGTGCCGAGTCACAGAGGCTTTTGATGCCCGCCAAGGAGTTTGTGGGGCCGCCGGCAAGCTCTTCGGCCAGCGCGGTTGCCGCCGCCAGCAGCTGTTCGGGCTCGTGCAGCTCGTCGACCAGGCCCATGCGCAGACAGTCCTCTGCCGCGACGGCGCGGTTGCTCATCAGAATGTATTTGGCCCTGGCAGCACCGGCACGGCGGGTGAGATAGCCCGATACACCAAGATCCGGGCTCAGGCCGATGGCGGAGTACCCTCCGCGCAAAAACATGTGACGGCTGGCCAGTACCAGGTCCGCACACAGTGCGAGCCCGATGCCGCCACCTCCGACAGGGCCTTGCACGGCACTGATGACTGGCAGCGGCAAGCTGGCCAGCTGATGCATGACAGGGTTGAGCAGATCAAGCATGGCGCCGATCAGCGGTGCCAGTCGCTCGCGATGTTCGCCAAACTCGCTGATATCGCCCCCGACGCAGAATTGCTTACCGCTTGCGGAAATGAGCAGGGCACCGATATCCGCGTTGCAGGCCCGCTCTACCACTGCCTTCAGGTTGTGAGCCATGGCCGTGCTGATCACGTTGCCCCGCTCGGGCTGGTTCAGGACCATATGACCTACGCCGTTACGAACTTCCCAGAGAACCAGATCAGACATCAGGTGACCTTTCTTTCATGATGGGCCCAGAACGGGGCCCGCAAGCTGGTCTTGAGGATCTTGCCTGCACCGGATAGCGGCATGGCCTCGACAAAGGAAACATCACGGGGACATTTGTAGCCGGCGATGCGCTCCTTGCAGAAATGGATCAGCTCCTGGGCTTCCAGGCTCTGTCCGGGCTTAAGCACGATGAAGACATGGACCTGCTCGCCCCAATGCTCATGGGGAATGCCTATGACGGCGCACGAGGCCACGGCAGGATGGGTGGCAATAACGCTCTCCACCTCGATGCTGTAGACGTTCTCGCCACCGGTAACGATCATGTCCTTGATGCGGTCCACGACAAAGACGTAGCCTTCGTCATCCATGCGGCCGCCATCGCCCGTATGCATCCAGCCATCACGGATGGCGGCTTCGGTTTCGGCGGGCTTGTTCCAGTAGCCCAGCATCACTCCGGGGCCCCGAACCACAATTTCACCGACCTCGCCACGTGGCACCTCCCGCCCTTCGGGATCGACGATGCGCACCTCGGTGCAGGCCGTGGCGCGTCCGGCGCTGCGGTGGCGGCCCTTGGCCCGGCCTGGCTCGCGGTGCATCTCGGGGGAAAGAATGGTGGCGATGGGGGATACCTCCGTCATGCCATAGGCCTGCACAAAATCCACGTCGGGGATGGTCCGCATGGCCCGGTCCAGCAGGCCCTCGGAGATGGGTGAGGCTCCATAAGCCATCTGACGCAGCGACTTCAGATCATATTTGTGCAGATCGGGGTGGTCCACCAGCATTTGAATCATGGTGGGCACCAGCAGCGTATCGGTCACGCCGGTGCTGGCGATGGCCTGCAGTACAGCGAGAGGATCGAAGCGCGGCACCATGACATGGCAGCCGCCTGCGGCGAACAGGGCATTCATGAAAGCACCGTCAGCCAGATGGAACATGGGGGCTGCGTGCAGGCCAATGCTGCCTGCGCGCACGATCTGTGACGACACGCTCGAAATGGCATTGGTATAGAGATTGCGATGGCAGAGCATGACCCCCTTGGGAGAGCCAGTGGTGCCACCGGTATAGAAGACGCCGGCCAGATCGTCGCCGCTGCGCATGGAGTCTTCAACCGGGCTGCTGTCTGCCACCAGCGCTTCATAGGAGAGCATGTTCTGCGGGGCAGGGCCATCGCCCAGATGGATCAGCGTTTGCAGGGAGCGGGACAGCTTGAGGAGCTCCGGTGTCAAAGGCGAAAAACTGTCATCCACCAGCAGAATGCGAGTGTCGCAATCATCGAGGGAGTAGGCGATCTCGTTGGCGCTCCAGCGGATATTGATGGGGTTGACGGCCACGCCTGCCCAGTAGCAGGCCATGTAGTACTCCAGATACCAGTCTGAGTTGAGGCTCAGAATCCCGACCCGGTCGCCAGCCTGGGAGCCCAGCGCTTGCAGCGCACCGGCGAAGCGGGCGACGCGGTCTCCCAGCTGCGCAAAACTGCGTTTGCGACCGTTGTAGATGCTGGCTGTGGCATGGGGCGTCTGCTGCACGGCGCGACGCAAGCTTTGCGTGAGATACATGGCTGGCCTTTCTTGAAACAGAGAAAGCAATCAATGCGAGGCTATTGGGCGAAAAGGCGTCTGGCGATCAGGTCCTTCATGATTTCGTTAGCGCCGCCGTAGATCTTCTGGATCCGGGCATCGGTGCACAGGCGCGCGATGGGGTATTCCTCCATATAGCCGTAGCCGCCGAACAGCTGCAGGCATTCATCCATCACCTTGCACTGCTGCTCGCTGCACCACCACTTGGCCATATAGGCGGCCTCGTTATCCAGAGTGCCGTCGAGCAGGCGCTGTATGCAGTCGTTGACAAAGCTGCGCACCACATGGGCCGTGGTGGCGCATTCGGCCAGCTTGAAGCGCGTGTTCTGGAAATCTGCAATCGTCTGGCCGAATGCCTTGCGTTGCTGGGTGTAGTCCACGGTCAGTGCAACAGCCATCTCGATGGCTGCAGCGGCGCTGACCCCCAGTAGCATGCGTTCATAGGGCAATTGGCTCATCAGCTGCTTGAAGCCTTGCCCCTCGGTGCCTCCCAGCAGGTGGCTGACGGGTATGCGCAGGTCTTCAAAGAACAGCTCGGCAGTGTCCGAAATATGCTGACCGATCTTGCCTAGCCTGCGGCCCACGCGAAAGCCAGGCAGGTTTTCCGTCTCCAGCACCACCAGCGATACGCCGCCGCTTCCGGCATCTCCGGTGCGCACGGCCACCACCAGCAAATTGGCCGTGTAGCCATTGGTGATGAAGGTCTTGGAGCCATTGATGACGTAGTGCTCGCCATCGCGCTGGGCCCGTGTACGCATGGCCTTGAGGTCGGAGCCCACGCTGGGTTCGGTCATGGCGATGCCGGCCAGCAATTCGCCGCTGCAAAGCCTGGGCAACCAGCGCTGCTTTTGTTCCTCGGTTCCATAGGCCAGCAGGTAGTGCGAGGCGATGGTGTGCACGCTGGTGATGGCATGTACCTCGGCCTTGGTCAGCTCTTCCTGCACCACCAACTGATAGGCCAGATTGCCGCCACCGCCACCCCATTGCTCGTCCATCTCGGGCAGCAGAAAGCCATATGTGCCAAAGCCGCGCCAGATCTCGCGCGGCACGTAACCCTGGGCGCGCCAGGCGGGTACATGGGGTGCCAGTTCGCGCTCTATGTAGCGGCTTACCTGCTCTCTGAAAGCATCGATATCTGCATTCATCCAGGCATGTTGAAAGGGTTTGGGCAGCAGCATGTTCAGACCCCCGTCAGGCCGCCGGTACACATCAAGGTCTGGCCGCTGATGTAGTCCGACTCGGGTTGGCAAAAGAGGTAGACCGCACCCGCCGCTTCGTCGGGCGTGCCGGCGCGACCCAGGGGAATCGTCTGTTCCATGGCTGCCATCAGGCCGGGGTTCACGCCTACCTTGATGTCGCGGCCTTCGATGCGGGCCGTCTCGCCATTGGCGGCGGAGTTGGTCAGCCTGGTCTTGATGAGTCCGAATGCCACGCAGTTCACATTGACGTTCATGCGTCCCCACTCTTTGGCCAGCGTCATGGTCATGCCCGTGATTCCGGCCTTGGCCACGGAGTAGTTGGTCTGGCCCGCATTGCCGAACAGGCCCGCTACCGATGAGATATTGACCACCTTGCGCATGACGCGCTGGCCAGCTTCCAGCTCGGTCTTGGATAAGGTCCTGATAACAGGCTGGGCCGCACGCAGTATGCGAAACGGTGCCGTCAGATGGCAGTCGAGAATGGCGTACCACTGCTCGTCGCTCATCTTCTGGATGACGTTGTCCCAGGTGTAGCCGGCGTTGTTGACGATGATGTCCAGTCCCTGGTATTGCTGGACGGCGGCGCCAACAAAGCGCTCGGCAAAGTCGGTGTGGGTGACATTGCCCACGCAGGCAACGGCCTCGCCGCCCATCTCGCGTATCAGGGCCAGGGTCTCATTGGCGGGTTCGGCATCGAGGTCGTTGATGACCAGGCGTGCGCCTTCGCTGGCCAGCTTGAGGGCGATGCTGCGGCCTATGCCGCGGCCCGATCCTGAAACCAGGGCTACCTTGCCGTCGAGTTTTCCTGTCATTGCTGTCTCCTTGGGCGAATCAATACGTTCTCAGGGCAGGCTGATCCAGGCATCGCCCGCGATCTTGGTCTGGCCATGCTGGTTGGTGCTTTGCACCTCGACGCGGACGCTGCGGTCCGCATCTCGTTTTTCCATAACGCGGCCCGTGCACGAGATCGCATTGGCCAGATGGGTAATGCCCTGAAAGCGCACGTCGAAGCGGCGCAGCCTGGATTGCGGCGCCCAGTTGGTCAGCAGCCGCCCCAGCCAGGCCATGCCCAGCATGCCGTGGGCAAACACATCGGGCATGCCGGCCTTGCGCGCAAAGTCGGTGTCGATATGAATCGGGTTGTGGTCGCCCGAGGCTCCGGCAAACAAGGCCAGCGTGGTGCGGCTGATCGGGGACAGTTCGAGGGCCAGCAGTGCATCTCCAACCTGGACCTCGTCGTAGCGGGGGGTGTTCATTGCCGGTCCTTTCTAGTTGCGAACCACGATGACGGAGCGCATCTCGGCCACCAACTCGTTGTTCTGATTGACAGCGCGCGATGACTTCACGACAAATTCCAGTGCGCCGTTCTTCTTGCTGTAGACGTCATCGATCCTGGACTGCACTGTGATGCGGTCTCCGGCGCAGGCGCTCCGGTGATAGCAAAAGCTCTGCTCGCCATGCAGGATCTTGGCGATCGGGATGTTCAGGGTTTGCAGGAGCAGGTCGGACGCGCCGCTGTCCATCTCCGCCGCAAACAAAAAGGTGGGGGGCGCGGGCAGGTCCGGGTAGCCCGCTGCGCGGGCGGCTTCCAGGTCGGTATAGATGGCGTTGTTTTCACCGATGGCCTTGGCAAAGAAGCGCAGGCGGCTGCGGTCCAGGCTGAGCTCGGAAGAGGGCAGGGCATGCCCTATCCATTGGGTGTCAATCATTGGCAGCTCCTTCAAACGCGCTCGTAGAGGGTGACCACGCAGGCGCCACCGAGGCCGAGGTTGTGCTGCAGCGCCAGGCGGGCATTGGCAACTTGGCGCTGATCGGCGCGGCCGCGCAGTTGCTGCACCAGCTCCGTGCACTGGGCAAGGCCGGTGGCGCCCAGCGGGTGGCCCTTGGACAGCAGGCCGCCCGAGGGATTGGTCACAAACTTGCCGCCATAGGTGTTGTCGCCGTCACAGACAAACTTTTCCGCGCTGCCCACAGGGCACAGGCCCAGGGCCTCGTAGGTCAGCAATTCGTTCTGTGCAAAGCAGTCATGCAGCTCCACTACGTCCACGTCCTGGGGGCTGATGCCGGCCTGTTCATAGACCTGGCGCGCAGCGTCCTGTGCCATGCTGAAGCCCACCACTTCGCGCATGTCGTGGGCCTCGAAGGTTCTGGGACTGTCCGTGGTCATGGATTGGGCGCGGATGCGCACGCTGTGGTCCAGGCCATGCTTGAGCGCATAGGCTTCCGACACCAGCAGGGCCGCCGCCGCGCCGCAGGTCGGTGGGCAGGCCATGAGCCGGGTCATGACGCCCGGCCACATCACGGGAGAGGCCATGACCTCCTCCTCTGACACCTCGGTGCGGAACAGGGCCAGGGGATTGCGCGCTGCATGGCGGCTGGCCTTGGCGCGGATCTTGGCAAAGGTGGAAAGCTGCGTGCCGTACTGGTCCATATGCGCCTTGCCTGCTCCGCCGAAGTAGCGCAGGGCCAGTGGCACGCCGTTATCGCCGACCAGGGCATCGGTTTCCGCTTCGAATCGGTCAAAGGGGCTGGGCCGGTCGCTAAAGACCGAGCCCAGTGCGCCAGGGGTCATCTGCTCGAACCCCAGGGCCAGCACACAGTCGGCAGCGCCGCTGGCCACGGCTTGACGTGCTAGGAACAGTGCGGTGGAGCCGGTGGAGCAGTTGTTGTTGACATTGATGATGGGAATGCCGGACATGCCCACCTCATACAGCGCTCTCTGCCCGGCGGTGGAGTCACCGTAAACATAGCCCACATAGGCTTGCTGCACTGCGTCATACGCGAGGCCTGCATCTGCCAGCGCCAGGGACGTGGCGCTGGAGCCCATCTGGAAGTAGGGATCACTCTTTCCGGGCTTGGCAAATGGAATCATGCCTACGCCGGCAACAAACACATTGCGACTCATGGGGGCTCCTTGGGAAAGTGGCAAACAGGTGTTGGGCAATGAGAGCCATCGTAGGAATTACCGATGCGCAAACCCATTGCCGAGCGCATCTTTCGTATGTCAAAAGACCTCAATGTGATCTGTTCATGGCTGCTGCTTCCATCATTCCTTTCACGATCTCCATGGCGCTGGTGCGGGGTATTGCTGCCGGGGTGAGAAGACGCGGCCATGACTGCGAGGAGCTGCTGCTGCGTGCCGGCATAGCCCCTTTGCTGCTGGCGCAGGACGGCGCCAGAGTCACGGCAGACCAGTATGTGGCGCTGATGTGGCGAGTGGTGGAGATGCTGGGGGATGAGGCCATGTGCCAGTTCTCCAGACCGCTCAAGCGCGGCAGCCTGGAGCTGATTGCGCGTCAGGCCCTGTCAGGGCATGGAATGGAGACCGCGTTGCAGCGCATGTGCCAGGCCCATGTGCTGCTGCAGGATCAGGTGGATGTGCAACTGGTGCGTGATGGAGCGCTGGCGGGCATTGTGCTGCGCCCTGTGGGCGATGAGCCCTTGCCCAATTTCCTCTATGAGTTTTCCCTGCGCGTGCTGTGGCGGCTTACTGCCTGGCTGATGGGCGGAACGCTCAAGGTGCAGCACTTTGACTTTGCCTTCGGCCAGCCTGATTACGCCAACGACTACGGCGATACCTTTCCGGCGCCCTTGCATTTCGGTCTGCCGTTTTCGGCATTCTGGTTTGATGCGCGCAAGCTCGCCCGTGTCTGCAGTCGCGACGAGCAGGCACTGCAGACCTTTGTGGCCAGCTGGCCGGCGGCAGCCATCATGCCGCCGCGTACGGGAGAAGGTGTGGATGCCCGTGTGCATGCCCATTTGCTGCAGTCGCGTCCGCAGTGGGCGGGGCTGGAAGCCACGGCCGCCGAGCTGAACATGTCGGCCCCTACGCTGCAGCGCAAGCTGGCGGCTGCGGGCACCTCCTTTCAGGCCATCAAGGATGAGCTACGCCGGGATATCGCGGTCTCCCGATTGGGAACCAGCAAAGTCAGTTTTACGGAGCTGGCGGCAGACCTGGGGTTTGCCGACGCAGCGGCGTTTCAGCGTGCCTTCAAGGGCTGGACGGGCAGCTCGCCAGGCCTTTACCGTGCCAGGCCGGTTGAGAGCTGATTGCTTGAAAACCCTTGCGTACAAGCCCTAGTTATTTTTACAAAGCAAATGATTGGTAAAAATAGCAAAGGCCGATATGCTGCGTCTCATGCAAACAAGTCATGAAGCAGTCATAGCAAAAAAGCGCGGTCGCGGCAGGCCACCCAAATCGGCCGATGAGCGCAATGAAAGCATGCGTCGTGGCGAGCTGGTGAAGGTCGCGGCGCAACTGTTCAGACAGCGCGGATTTCACGGCACCAGCACACGCGACATCGCCGCAGCCGCAGGCATGCAGCCAGGCTCCCTGTTCTATTTTTTCGAGAGCAAGGAGGCCATCCTGCATGCGGTCATGCGTGACGGAATGGCGCAGGCTGCCGCGAGTCAGGCCGCTGCGCTCGATGGGTTGACGGCGCGTGCCAGCGGTGTGCAGCGCCTGAGGGCCCTGGTGCGCAATCACCTGCAGATCATGGTCGGCCCCGAGAGCGACTTCATCCCCGTCATGCTTTACGAATGGCGGCTGCTCAGCGAGGAGCAGCGTTTGGATGTGGGGGCGCAAAAAGACGAATACGAGGCGCAGTGGATGCCTGCACTGCAGGCGCTGCATCACACGGGAAAGCTCAAGGCCAGTCCCGAGATTGCGCGCCTGTTGATCTTCGGTGCGTTGAACTGGACGGCTCAATGGTTTGCCGAGGGCCGCGGGCTGACGCTGGATGAGTTGACCGAGCAAGCCCTGGCCTTATTCATTGGAGAGCGCTGATGTACCGATCCGTATTCCGTGCCGCATTGTTTGCGGGGCAGGTGGTTGTGGTGACCGGTAGCGGCTCGGGCATCGGCCGCTGCGTTGCGCACGAGCTGGCATCCCTGGGCGCCACAGTTGCCTTGGTGGGACGCAATCAGGACAAGCTGGCTGCTGTTCAAGCCGAGTTGCAGCAGGCCGGAGTATCGGAAGATAGAGTCAGCCGGCACAGCGCGGATATACGGGATGAGGCTGCCGTCAAAGCGCTGGTGACCGAGGTTCTGGCCCGCCACGGGCGCATCGACGCCCTGGTCAATAACGCGGGTGGGCAGTACATCGCGCCCCTGGCCAGCATCGGAGCCAAGGGCTGGCAGGCCGTGCTGGACACCAATCTCACAGGCGGCTTCCTCATGGCGCGCGAATGCTTTGTGCAACACATGGCAGAGCATGGTGGCTCCATCGTCAACATGGTGGCCGATATGTGGGGCTCCATGCCAGGCATGGGGCACAGCGGCGCGGCGCGAGCAGGCATGGTCAGCTTGACAGAGACGGCTGCTGCGGAATGGGCGCCCCATGGCGTGCGTGTGAATGCCATCGCACCCGGCTACATCGCCTCCAGCGGCATGGATCATTACCCACCCGAAGCGGCAGCCATGCTGCGCAAGATGCCCGCTACCGTGCCGGCGGGGCGCTTTGGCAACGAGGCCGAGGTTTCCGCCTCCATCGTGTTTTTGCTCAGTCCCGCAGCCAGTTTCATCAGCGGCACGGTGCTGCGCGTCGATGGCGCCCGTCCCCAGGTGCGCATGGGCATGGGGCCGGTGGCCGCCAGTGCCGAGGTGCAGCAACGCGGCGCAGTGCGTGCATTTGACGGCTTTTCTCTCTACCAGACTCCCAAGGTGTTTCAGTCATGAGCGTCTTTGCATCGCAATGGAATGCAGCCGGCGAGCAGGCGCAGCAGCGCCGGGCCGCCACGCTGGCGCGCATCGCCGCGCTGCGTGAGCTGGAGCAGCGGGCGGCCCAGGCATCGCAGCGGGCCAAGTCGCAGTTTGAAAAGCGCGGCCAGTTGCTGCCGCGCGAAAGAGTGGCCTTGCTGCTGGACCCGGGTACCCCCTGGTTGCCGCTGTGCTCACTGGCAGGCTATCTGCAGGACAGGGCAGACCCTGAAAAATCCGTGCCAGGAGGCGGCATGTTGGCGGGCATCGGCTTTGTCAGCGGCGTGCGCTGCATGGTCGTGGCCAGCGACTCGGGCATCGAGGCGGGAGCCATCCAGGAAAAAGGCCTGGACAAGATGCTGCGCGTGCAGGAGATCGCGCTGCAGAACAAGCTGCCCTTTATTCATTTGGTGGAGAGTGCAGGCGCCAATCTCATGCGCTACCGCGTCGAGGGCTTTGTGATGGGCGGTGCCTTGTTTCGCAACCTGGCGCGGTTGTCGGCCGCAGGTTTGCCTGTCATCACCGTGCAGCATGGCTCGGGCACGGCTGGCGGTGCCTATATGCCGGGGTTGTCGGATGTGGTCATCATGGTGCGCGGTCGCTCGCGTGCCTTTCTGGCTGGACCGCCCTTGCTCAGGGCGGCGACCGGTGAAATTGCGACCGAGGAAGAGCTGGGTGGTGCCGAGATGCACACCAGTGTCTCGGGGCTGGGCGAGTATCTCGCGGAGGACGACCGCCAAGCCCTGGGCATGGCACGCGCCGTGGTGTCTCAGCTGTCCCAGTGGAAAAGGTCTGAAGCGCTTGATATATCCAAACGGGAGGCTATTGGTTCAGGAATCGTCGAGCCGCTTTACCAGGCCGATGAGCTCTTGGGGCTGATGCCGGCACACCATCGCGAGCCAGTGGATATGCATGAAGTCATGGCGCGGCTGGTCGATGGTTCCGAGCTGCTGCTGTTCAAGTCCGGCTACGGTGCGGCCACGCTGTGTGCGCAGGCGCATATCGGGGGCCATGCCGTGGGCCTGATCTCCAACAACGGTCCCATCGATGTGGCTGGTGCCAACAAGGCTGCGCATTTCATCCAATGGATGTGCCAGCTCGGTCATCCCATCATCTATCTGCAGAACACCACGGGCTATATGGTGGGCAAGGACAGCGAGCAGGCCGGCATGATCAAGCACGGCAGCAAGATGATCCAGGCCGTGACCAATGCCACCGTGCCGCAGATCACCATCCAGTGCGGGGCCAGCTTCGGTGCGGGCAACTACGGAATGTGCGGCCGCGGCTATGCGCCGCGCTTTCTTTTCAGCTGGCCCGGCGCCAAGACGGCGGTGATGGGCGGCGAGCAGGCCGCCAGCACCATGCGTCAGGTCACCGAGGCCGCCATGGCACGCAAGGGCTTGCCCGTCGATGCCGAGCTGATGCAAAAGCAGTACGACCAGATCGTGGCCATGTTCGAGGCCCAGGCCGATGCGCTGGTGACCAGCGGGCTGTTGCTGGATGACGGCGTGATCGACCCGCGCGACACCCGCGAAGTGCTCTCGTTCTGCCTGCAGACCTTGCACGAAGCGCAGCAGCGCACGGTGCGCCCCGTGCAGTTCGGGGTCGCGCGCATGTAGTGCCGCACCTTTTCCCTTTTCTTCCAAACAGGACTCGACGGAGACAAGCCATGCAATGGACCCATGAACATCTGGAAGTGCGCAAGACCCTCAAGCGCTATATCGACGAGAAGATCAATCCTCATGTCGATGAATGGGAGCAGGAGGAGATCTTCCCGGCGCACCAGGTGTTCAAGGGGCTGGGCGATCTGGGCCTGCTGGGCCTGACCAAGCCAGAAGCCTATGGCGGCTCGGGGCTGGATTACTCTTACAGCCTGATGATGGCCGAGACTCTGGGCCATATCCGCTGCGGCGGCGTGCCCATGGCCATTGGCGTGCAGACCGATATGTGCACGCCCGCACTGGCACGCTTTGGCAGCGATGCCTTGCGCGATCAGTTTCTGGCGCCCGCCATCGCGGGCGATATGGTGGGCTGCATAGGCGTGAGCGAGCCCGGTGCGGGCAGCGATGTGTCGGGTATCAAAAGCCATGCCCGCAAGGATGGCGATGACTACATCATCAGCGGCCAGAAGATGTGGATCACCAACAGCATTCAGGCGGACTGGATGTGCATGCTGGTCAACACCGGCGATGGACCGGTGCACAAGAACAAAAGTCTCATCATGGTGCCGCTGCGGGAGGGCCCGCGCGGCAAGCTGACCAGAGGCGTGGAAGTGGCGCAGAAGCTGCGCAAGATCGGCATGAACTCCTCGGACACGGGCCTGCTGTTCTTTGACGAGGTGCGCGTGCCGCAGCGCTATCTGGTTGGGCAGGAGGGGCAGGGCTTCATCTATCAGATGCAGCAGTTTCAGGAGGAGCGACTCTGGGCCTCGGCCAGCGGCCTGCTCGCCATGGAGGACTGCATTCAGCAGACCATCGAGTGGGCACAGCAGCGGCAGATGTTCGGCAGCACCCTGATCGATCAGCAATGGGTGCAGTTCAAGCTGGCCGAGCTGCAGACCGAAGTCGAGGCGCTGCGAGCACTGACCTATCGTGCCGCTCAGATATATATGGCGGGCCAGGATGCGCTGCAACTGGCCAGCATGGCCAAGCTCAAGTCGGGGCGGCTGACGCGTGAAGTGGCCGATACCTGTCTGCAGTTCTGGGGTGGCATGGGCTTTACCTGGGACAACCGCGTCTCGCGCCTGTACCGCGACGGGCGTCTGGGCTCGATAGGCGGCGGTGCCGACGAGGTCATGCTGGGCATCATCGGCAAGACCATGGGGCTGATCAAGCGCCAGGCGCACTGAGGAGCGGCGCATGACCCAGGTGCTTGAAATCGAACGCCTTCCCTTGGGCAGCGGCTTTGTGGAATGGTGGCGACTGAACTCGCCGCAAACCCGCAATGCGCTAACCGATGAGGTGGTGCAAGCCTTGCGCGATCACGCCGCCAGAGCGCAGAAGGATTCACTGCTGCGCGTGGTAGTGCTGTTCGGCAACGGCGGGCATTTCTGTGCGGGTGGGAGCCTGGGAGGCTTTGCCAGCAGCATAGGCTCGCCGCTGCCTGCGGGCGCGCAGGACCCGCTGGTTCAGGTCAACCGCGAGTTTGGTCATCTGCTGCAGCAGCTGGCAGAGCTGCCCCAGTTGCTGATCGCTGCCGTGCAGGGCGCAGCCATGGGCGGCGGTGTGGGGCTGGTCTGCGTGGCCGACTGGGTGGTGGCGGATCAGCAGGCCGTCTTTGCCACACCCGAGGTGACGCTGGGCATCGTGCCCGCGCAGATTGCGCCGTTTGTGCTGCGCAGGCTGGGCGACGGTTCTGGGCGCCAATGGCTGCTGGGCGGTCAGCGCTGGACCGCAAGTCAGGCGCAGGAGGTCGGCCTGGTGCAGACCGTGATCCAGGCCACAGACGCTGTCCACTGGCAGAGCCAGCTGCAGCAGCAGCTCGAGATCTGCGCCCAGGCCGCACCGCAGGCGGTGGCCGCCACCAAGAGGCTGCTGGCAGCCATTGGGGGGCAAAGTCTGGATGCATCGCTGAACCAGGGCGCGCAGGCCTTTGCCAGTGCACTGCGCAGCGCTGAGGCAGGGGCGGGGCTCAAGGCCTTTTCCAGCAAGCAGCCCGCTCCCTGGACCTGCATTGCAGGAGGCACATCATGAAGCGCATTCTGATTGCCAATCGTGGCGAGATTGCGCTGCGCATCATGGCTACGGCCAGGCGCATGGGCATAGATACCGTGGCGGTGTACTCGGATGCGGATGCGGGAAGCCTCCATGTGCAACAGTCCACACAGGCCTATGCACTGGGCGGGCTGACATCGGCACAGAGCTATCTGGACATGCACAAGCTGCTGGCGGCCGCCAAGGCAACAGGGGCCGATGCCGTGCACCCCGGCTACGGCTTTCTCAGCGAGGATGCAGGCTTTGCCCAGGCCGTCCAGGAAGCGGGCCTGATATGGATTGGCCCGCCGCCGGCGGCGATTCGCCAGCTCGGCAGCAAGGCCGCCGCCAAGCAACTGGCCAAGGCCCATGGCGTGCCCTGTCTGCCGGGCTACGAAGGCGACGACCAGTGTGACGCGCGCTTTGCCGACGAAGCCGCCATGATTGGCTACCCCGTCATGGTCAAGGCCGTGGCTGGCGGGGGTGGGCGCGGCATGCGGCTGGTGGAGAGTGCCAAGCAGCTGCATGCCGCTCTGAACAGCGCACGTTCGGAGGCTCTGGCTGGCTTCGGCAACGGTGACTTGCTGGTGGAGCGTGCCGTCATGCATCCGCGCCATGTGGAGGTGCAGGTGTTTGCGGACGGGCATGGCCATGTGATTCACCTGGGGGAGCGCGATTGCTCGGTTCAGCGTCGCCACCAGAAGATCATTGAGGAAGCCCCCAGTCCGGCCGTCAACGCCGAGCTGCGTGAGCAGATGGGCAGCTGTGCCGTGGCCCTGGCCAAGGCCGCAGGCTACGTGGGTGCTGGGACGGTGGAATTTCTGGTCGAAGGCCGGCAGTTCTATCTGATGGAGATGAACACCCGACTGCAGGTCGAGCATCCTGTGACCGAGGCCTTGACGGGCCTGGATCTGGTCGAGTGGCAGATTCGCGTGGCGCGTGGCGAAGCCTTGCCGTTGACGCAGCAGCAGGTTCGGCTCGACGGCCACGCCATCGAGGTGCGGCTGTGCGCCGAAGACGAGAACTTTCAGCCACATGCCGGCGTGGTGCGGCATTTCTCGCCCCCCGAGGCTGCCATCTTCAGCCGCGCGCCGCTGCGCTTTGACCACGCATTGCACACCGGCAGCGAAGTCACGCCCTATTACGACGCCATGCTGGGCAAGCTGATCGTCCATGCGCCAACGCGGGAGCAAGCCATCGACCGGCTGATTCATGCGCTGGGCCGGCTCAGGGTGCTGGGCTTGCCTACCAACCGCGCCTTTCTGATTGAATGCTTGAACGACGAGGTGTTCAGGCGCGGCCAGGCTCTGATCTCCTATCTGGCGGGCGATGCGCCACGCTTGCAGCAGTTGCTGCGAGAAAAGGAAGCTCTGGCGCACCAGCACTGGGGAGCGCTGTGCGCCGTGGGCCAAAGGCCGGGGCCGCTGGCTTGCAGTTATGCCCAGTTGCGCAAGCTGCAGCACCGGGGCCGGACACAGGAGCTGACCCTGAGGCCCGAGACCGCACAAAGCTGGCTGCTGCAGCGGCATGGCGCCGAGCCTGCGCTGCTGCAGGTCGACGAGTTGCTGGGCGATGGCTGGCGAGCGAGATGTGAGGGCCTGACCCAAACCGTGCAGGCCGTGCAACTGCCCGCCGGGCAGGGCGGCTCGCGCTGGCATCTGCAGGCCGGCGGCGTGGACTGGTGGCTCGAAGATGTGAGCTATGCCCCGCCCGAGAATGCGGCAGCAGCGGGCCAGACTGCAGAACTGCGCGCGCCGTTCAACGGCCGTGTGGTGCAACTGGGGGCGGTGGCCGGGCAGGCGCTCAAGGCCGGCGATGTGGTCGTGGTCATCGAATCCATGAAGCTGGAGCACAGTCTGAGCGTGAAGGCCGACTGTCGGGTCGAGGCCGTGCTGGTCAATGCCGGCCAGCAGGTGGCGCCGGGTCAGGTGCTGCTGAAACTGGCGCCCATGTCTGGAGGTCCTGCATGACGGATGCTGCTGAACGCGAAATGCTCTATGACCTGGTGCGTCGCTTTGCGCGCGAGCAAATCGCCCCCCCATGTCACGGCCTGGGACGAGGCGGGCGAGTTCCCGCGCCAGCTCTATCGCCAGGCCGCCGAGCTGGGGCTGCTCGGCATTGGCTACCCCGAGGAGCTCGGTGGTACTGCGGCTACACACAGCCTGCGCGCAGCTCTGTGGCTGGCGCTGTGCCGCTACGGCGGCAGTGGCGGCGTGCTGGCCAGTCTGCTGTCGCACAACATCGGCCTGCCGCCCGTGGTGGCTCTGGGAAGTGATGCGCTCAAGCAGCAGGTGGTGCCCGATGTGCTCTTGGGCCGCAAGATCGCGGCGCTGGCGATTACCGAGCCAGGCGGCGGATCGGACGTAGCGGCGCTGCGTACCAGGGCCAGGCGCGATGGCCACGAGTATGTGATCGAGGGCGAGAAGACCTTCATCACTTCGGGCATGCGTGCGGACTGGATCACGGTGGCGGTGCGTACGGGCGAGGAAAGAGGTGCATCCGGCATCTCCCTGATCCTGGTGCCTGGCGGCAGCGAGGGTTTGAGACGCAGCCCGTTGCACAAGATGGGCTGGCAATGCTCGGACACGGCCCACCTGTTGTTTGATGGCGTGCGCGTGCCGGCCAGCCATTTGCTCGGCGCCGAGGGCGAGGGTTTTCGCGCCATCATGCAGAACTTCAACGGCGAGCGCCTGGGCATTGCCTGTGGTGCACTGGGCTTTGCTCAGGCCTGCTATGACGAGGCGCTGGCCTGGGCCCAGCAGCGCCAGACCTTTGGCGTGACGCTCAATCAGCATCAGGTCATACGCCACAAGCTGGTGGATATGCAGCAGCGCCTGCGCAGCACCGAAGCCTGGCTCAACGCCGTCTGCGCACGTGCCGATGGCGGCGATAGCGGTGCGGATTGGGTGGGCGAGGTCTGCGTGCTCAAGAACCACGCCACCCAGACCATGCAGTTCTGCGCCGATACGGCGGTGCAGATTCTGGGTGGCATGGGCTTTATGCGCGGCACGCTGAGCGAGCGCATCTACCGCGAAGTCAAGGTGCTGACGATTGGCGGCGGCACCGAGGAAATCATGAAAGAGCTGGCCGCGCGCCAGTGGCGTATCTAGCGCGGCTGTTGCAGCGGCCTCAGCCGTTGCCGGGAAATTTGAGCGAAATCAGCCTGAAACGCTTGTGAATGAAGCGTTATCAGCTTCTATCCAAGGAGCGATATGTCCGACAAAGCCATTATTACCTGTTCCATTACCGGGGTACTGACCGATCCGAATCAGCATCATGTGCCCGTGACGCCAGAGCAACTGGCGCAGGAGGCGCGCCGAGCCTACGACGCAGGCGCATCGGTGGTTCATGTCCACTTCAGGCGCCAGGAGGAGGGCAAGGGTCATCTGCCCAGCTGGGATCCGGCAGTGGCCAGGGCCTGCGTGGATGCCATGCGTGCAGCCTGCCCTGAGCTGATCATCAATCAGACCACCGGCGTGGTCGGCCCCGATTACCAGGGGCCGCTGGACTGTCTGCGTGCCACGCGTCCCGAGATGGCGGCCTGCAATGCGGGCTCGCTCAACTATCTCAAAACCCGCAGCAACGGAAGCTGGGCCTGGCCGCCCATGCTGTTCGACAATCAGCCCGCCAAGGTGCAGGACTTTCTCGATGTGATGGCCGAGACCGGCACGCTGCCCGAGTTCGAGTGCTTTGACGTGGGCATCGTGCGCTGCGTGGGCATGTATGTGGAAACCGGCATGTACCGAGGTCTGCCCGAATACAACTTCGTGATGGGTGTGGAGTCGGGCATGCCGGCCGATCCCGATCTGCTGCCCATACTGCTCAGGCTCAAGATCAAAGATGCGCCCTGGCAGACCACGCTGATCGGGCGCAGCGAGATCTGGCCCACCCATCTGCGCACGGCCGAGCTCGGCGGACATCTGCGCAGCGGTCTGGAAGACACCTTCTATCTGCCGGACGGCAGCAAGGTTGCATCCAACGCTCCGTTGATCGAGCAGCTGGCGCGCTATGCGCGCGATGTGGGGCGTGAAGTCGCCACTCCCAGGGAAGCCAGGCAGATGCTGCACCTGGCAGCCTGAATCGGGGAGAGCTTGCAGATGAACGCTTGTACTACTCCCCAGACCGTGGCCCAGGCATTGGCGCAGACCGTGGCCGACCATCCCCACAGGAATGCCTATATCGACCAGGGGCGCAGCTACAGCTGGCAGCAGGTGGATGTGATGGCCGGCGCCTGGGCCGCCCATTTGTCCTCGCTGGGTCTGCGGCCCGGTGATCGCATCGGCATCATCCTGCCCAACGGTCTGCCCTGGGTGCTGAGCTATCTGGCTGCGGCGAAGACGGGGCTGGTCGTGGTGGGCCTCAGCGTCCGATACCGCGATGCCGAGCTG
Source organism: Comamonas sp. HJ-2 (assembly GCF_053615495.1). Taxonomy (NCBI): domain Bacteria; kingdom Pseudomonadati; phylum Pseudomonadota; class Betaproteobacteria; order Burkholderiales; family Comamonadaceae; genus Comamonas; species Comamonas sp. HJ-2. The sequence continues at coordinate 65,375 of NZ_JBSIFD010000014.1, forward strand.
GACTTCATGCTGCAGGACAGCCAGGTCAAGGCCGTGCTTGCGCCGCGCGAGTTTGCCGGCTTCGACTACCAGAACTATCTGGCGCAGGCCCGTCGGCGTTTTGCGGCGCTGGAGCATCTGCTGTGGGTGGATGAAGGATTCGAGCAAGCGCTGCGGTCCGGGGCGAAAGCCTTGCATGAAGGCGACGGTCCTGCACCGGATGACCTGCTGATGATCATCTACACATCCGGCACCACGGGCAGGCCCAAGGCAGCGGGGCTGACGCATCGCTCTCAATTGGGCTCAGCGCTGGCGCAGCATGCGCATGTGAAGGCTGCGGCGGAGGATATGGTGCAACTGGCCATGCCGCTCAACCATGTGGGCGGCATTACCTGCGGCGTGCTGACCATGTTGCTGGCGGGCGGTTGCTGCGAGCTGGTGCCCATGTTCAGCCCCGAATCCGTGTTGAGGATGGCGCAAAAGCATCCGCCGACCTGGCTGGTGGGCGTGCCCACCATGCTGACGCTGCTGCTCATGCATCCGCTTCTGGCCGAGGTGGATATGAGCCGGCTGCGCCTGATTGTGGTGGGCGGATCGAATGTGGAGCCGGTGTTGCTGCAGCGGCTGCAGCAGCAGTTTCCGGGCGTGAACATCATGAATCTCTACGGTCTGTCCGAGACTTCCGGGGCCATCGCGATGACACCTTGGCAGGCGGATCAGCAAGCCCTGCTGCACAGCATAGGCAAGCCGCTGCAAGGGGCGCAGCTGCGCGTGGCCGGGGCCGATGGCGAAGAGCTGCGCAGCGGCGAGGTGGGGGAGCTGTGGTTTCGTGGTGCTGGGGTGATTCCGGCCTATGTTGGGCAGCAGCAGGACGAAGAGGTGTTTGCCGGCGGCTGGCTTCATTCGGGTGATCTGGGGTTTGTGGATGAGCAGGGCCTGATCCACCTCAAGGGGCGGCAAAAAGACATGTTCATACAGGGCGGCTTCAACGTCTATCCCAGCGAGGTGGAGGGCGTGATTGCCAGTCATGCAGGCGTGCTGATGGTCGCCGGCATAGGCGTGCCGGACCCCGTGCTGGGCGAGGTGGGGCGCTACTACATCGTGATCAAACCCGGTGCCAGCGTGAGCGAGGAGGAACTGCTCACGCATTGCCGCCAGCAGCTCGCTGACTACAAGCTGCCGCGCCAGCTGGTGTTTCGCACCGAGTTGCCGTTGACCCCGGCAGGAAAGATCCAGAAAGCCTTGTTGCGAGCAGAGGAGTGCTGTTCATGAATGTGCAATTCGATTTTTCGGGCCGCCATGTGATGGTGTTTGGCGGCACCACAGGCATCAACCTGGGCATTGCCCAGCACTACGCGATGGCAGGAGCCCGGGTCTCGGTCGTCAGCCGCAAGCAGGCCAATGTGGACGCGGCCCTGGCGACGCTGGGGGCGCAGGCCTTTGGCGTGGTAGCCGATGTGCGCGATGAACAGGCGGTGGCAGCGGCGCTGGCGCAGGCCGTGGCTTGCCACGGGCCGCTCGACGTGCTGGTGTCTGGTGCGGCAGGCAACTTCCTCGCACCTGCGGAGCAGATGTCGTCCAACGCTTTCAGGGTGGTGGTGGACATCGATCTGCTGGGCAGCTTTCATGTCGCGCGTCAGGCTCTGGTGCATCTGCGCCAGCCCGGGGCGAGCCTGATCTTCATCACCGCGCCGCAGTCCACCGTGCCCATGATGTACCAGGCCCATGTCTGCGCCGCCAAGGCGGGAGTGGACCATCTGGCGCGGGTACTGGCGCTGGAGTGGGGCGCCAAGGGCATTCGTGTGAACGCCATTTCCCCCGGCCCCATCGAGGGCACGGAAGGCATGCGCCGGCTGGCCCCGCAGGGGGCTGAAGGAGACGCTCTGGTACGCAGCATGGTGCCGCTGGGGCGCATGGGAACGACCGCGGACATTGCCCAGCTGGCCCTGTTTCTGGGCAGTGATGCGGCCAGCTATATCTCCGGCACGGTCATTGCCTGTGACGGCGGGGCGCAGGGCCAGCTTTCGCCCATGGTTGCTGCCGCCGCGATGGCCATGCCGCAGCAGGATTAGAGACACAACAAGAAAAAGCGTGGGTTATGGGTTCCGGGTTGCACACTATCAAGGAGACAAACCATGATCGAGATGAGTCTGACGAAGGAGGCACGGCGCATCCGGCGCATTGCGCTGGGTGATCTGCTCTACCGCAGTGCGCGCAAGTCTGGCAGCCGCACGGCGCTGGTCGATGGTGCTGAGCGCATCAGCTATGCCGAGCTGGATGCGCGAAGTTCGCGCTTCGCGCATTATTTGCTCTCGACGCTGGGGACGGGCAAGCAGATCGGCATGCTGTGCGCCAATTCCATAGACATGGTGGTGGCCTGCAATGCCATTCACAAGGCGGGGCAGGTGTGGGTGCCCGTCAATATCAAGCTGGAGGTATCGAGCATCGACTACATCCTGCGGCATGCAGAGGTGTCGGCAGTGGTGGTCGATCAGGAGTTGCTGGCCCTGCCCGGGCTGGCCGAAATTCTGCAGCAATTGCAGGTGCCGCTCATCATCACGCGCCTGCAAACGCAGCAAATACAGCCAGGACTGCCGGGCATGTCGTTGGCACAGTCCGAGGCAGGCCAGTCCGATGCTTTGCCCGAGGTTGATATTGACGACAACCAGGCGGCCTTGCTCATGTACACCAGCGGCACCACCGGCAATCCCAAGGGCGTGGTGCATTCTCATCTGTCGGTATATGCGGCGGTCAAGGGCAATATCGAGGAGATGAAATATGGCGAGGCCGATGTGCTCAGCGGCTGGTTGCCTCTGTTTCATTGCGCCCAGCATGCGCTGGTGCAGACTGCGCTGGCGGCAGGCGCTTGCACCGTGCTCACGCGGCAGTTTGTGCCGGCGGAGGTAGGGCAACTGGTGATGAAGGAAGGTGTGACGATCTTTGTCGGACTGCCCCTGATGTATGCCGCAGTGCTGGCCGATCCGGGTTTCGCGCCCAGCACCATCCGGCAGTGCATCTATGCCATGGCGCCCATTCCCAAACCCTTGATCGCCCAGATTGCGCAGCGCATGTGCCGCAATATCTCTCTAGCCACGGGGCAGACCGAGATATATCCGGCCACCATGACTTTCCACCCCTTGCTCAACGCCGAATGCGATGCCAATTTCTGGGGGCGCTCTCTGAGCACTTGCGAGACCGCCGTTATGGATGACGATGGCAATCTGCTGGGAGCGGGTCAGGTCGGCGAGATCGTGCATCGCGGCCCCAATGTGATGCTGGGTTATTTCAAGGACCCCAAGGCGACGGCAGAGGCACAGAAGTTCGGCTGGCACCATACCGGCGACCTGGGCATGTGGGACGCACAGGGACGGATGGAGTTCATAGATCGCAAGAAGGACATGATCAAGACCGGCGGCGAGAACGTGGCCAGCGTGAAGGTTGAAGCCGTGGTGCTGGCGCATCCGGAGGTGGCGGCCGCCGCCGTGTTCGGTCTGCCGCACCCCCACTGGAGCGAGGCGGTCTGTGCCTTTGTCATGCGCAAGCCGGGGGCTCAGGTGGATTCGGAGTCGATACTGGCCCATTGCCGCAATCATCTCAGCGGCTTTGAAGTGCCAAAACTGGTCCATTTTGTGGAGGCCTTCCCGTCCACGGCGACGGGCAAGGTGCAGAAAAACGTGATGCGACGCCAGTTCGAGCAGGTGGCCAGAGAGCTTTGGGGCACCTGATATCCGGGTGTGCCCCGCAAATGCTGCCAGGGCCTGCAAAAGCAGGCTCTGGTTTCACTCTGCGGTCTCCTGCGTCCAGGACAGTACTGGGTCGGCTCGGGTCTCGATGAGCTTGTTGCGGGCCTTGAGCAGCGGGTCCAACATTTCCGGCTGAGGCACGATCCAGTATTCACCACGGTCAATGGCAGAAAAGACGCGGTTGGCGAACTCCTCGGTGTCCATGCCGTTTTCGTCGAGCAAATGGGTCATCATGCCGTGAAATTTTGCCGACGCCGCGTCAGGTGCTTCTCGGAAGATGGCTGTCCTGACGGGGCCTGGTGCCAGCAGCGAGACCTTGATTTGCGGATCAATGGCCGCGAGTTCGCCAGCCAGACCTTCGGTCAGCGCGACCACTGCGAACTTGGTGGCGGAGTAGGGGGCCATCATGGCGCTGGGCAGAAAACCGCCTACCGATGCTGTGTTGATGATGCGGGCAGGCCGGTTGGCCTTGAGCAGACGCGGCACAAAAGCGCGCAGGCCATTGACAATGCCGTTGACGTTGACTTGCCAGGCCTGCTGCCACTTGGCATCGCTGATCTCCCAGCTATTGCCGGTGCTGAGAACGCCTGCGTTGTTGAACAGCAGATCGACCTGACCAAAAGCTGCATAGGCCTTGTCGGCCAGTGTATCCAGCGACGCCTGGCTGGTGACATCGGTGGCCACGGCCAATGCCTGATCTCCCAGTTCCAGCGCGACTTTCTCAAGACCCGCCTGGTCGCGGTCTGCAACCACGACCTTCATTCCAAGAGTGACTGCCTTTTTGGCAAGGCCTGCACCAATTCCACTGGCTGCACCGGTGATGACTGCAACTTTCATGATTTCCTCATTGGCTAAATACGAATGGATTAAAGCATTTTCGGCTTATCTATATTTCTCACGAATTCCCGCTTGACAGTTATTGAAGGTGTTTACAGTCTTTATTGATTGATTAAATGGGAAGACCTGCTTGACATATAAAAAATCCGGGCACAGTACGTCCGAATGAATTAATGGTTTCCACTAGGGGCTGTAAACACAAACTTATTTTGTAAAGAGGAAAAATCAGAGTGATTTGAATTTGAAAAGAACAAAGAATCTCAATCCTCATCGCCAATTGGTGGCGGTCAGCCAGTATTGAGGTTTGAAAATGAATCCATTCATCAGTGGTTTGGAAGGAAAAGTGGTTCTGGTTACAGGTGGTGCCTCGGGCATAGGCCTGGCCAGCGCCCAGGCCCTGGCAGCCAGCGGCGCCAAGGTGGTGTGTGCCGATCTTCAGCAAAGCCAGGATTTGCCGCAGGGCTGCGAATTTCGCAAGCTTGACGTGAGCAGCGAGAAGCTGACCAATGAGTTGGTTGCTTACATGCTGGACCGCTATGGGCAGATTGATGGGCTGGTGACTTCTGCTGGCATTTCCCGCGTGGGTGATCTGCAGAGCATGCCCTTGCAGGAGTGGGAGCAGGTACTCCAGGTCAATTTGACGGGGACCATGCTCAGTGCTCGTGCTGTGGCCAGCCACATGAAACAGCGTGGTCAGGGCTCCATCGTCACCATCGCCAGCATCAACGGAATGCTGGGCAACCCGACCAATCTGGCCTATTGCACCTCCAAGGGGGCTGTGATCCAGATGGTGCGCAGTCTGGCATCGGATCTCGGTCCTTACGGCGTGCGGGTCAACAGCATCAGCCCCGGCTATATCCATACACCCATGACCACCATGCTTGATGAACTGCCTGTAGGCCGGGCTTTCGAGGCCATGCATTTGCTCAAGCGTGCGGGCAGGCCGCAAGAGGTGGGTAATGCCGTGGCATTTTTGCTTTCCGATATTTCTTCATTTATTACCGGGGTCAATCTTCCGGTAGATGGTGGATTCTCTGCAGCAAAAGTAATTAATATTTAAGGAATTCCAATGAAATATGACGTCATAGTGATTGGTTGCGGAATGTCCGGAATTCTGGCTGGTATTCATCTGAAGAATAGCGGGAAGAAATTCATTATTCTGGAAAAGGCCGGGACATTGGGGGGGACCTGGCGGGATAATACTTATCCAGGCCTGACTTGCGATGTGCCATCGCACGCCTATACCTATTCTTTCGAGCCCAACCCCGAATGGTCTCGGGTACTTCCGCCCGGAGCCGAGATTCAGCAGTATTTCGAAGGCGTGTTCAAAAAATACGGTATTGCCGATTTTTCGCAGTTCGGTACCGAAATCACGCGTGCCGAATGGGCGTGCGATGCATGGACGCTGCAGGATCAGCATGGCAAGCAATATCAGGGCAAGGTGGTGGTTGCCGCCACAGGTGTGCTGCACCACCCCAACTATCCGCAGATCAAGGGCCTGGAGGAGTTCGAGGGGGACACGATTCACAGTGCACGCTGGGATCATTCTGTACCGCTGGACGGCAAGAGGATCGCCGTCATCGGCACGGGATCAACGGGCGTGCAAATTGTCTCCGCACTGGCGTCGCGTGCCAGGGTGCGGCATTTTCAGCGCACGGCCCAATGGATTTTCCCGGTCGAGAATCCGGCTTTCAGCGAAGAGCAGCGTGCCGAATTCCGCAGCAACCGCGATCTGCTGGTTTATCTGCAGCGCGAACCCACTTATGTAGCCAATGTGGAGCGCTTTACCGAGGGTGTGCTGGACCCGAATTCGGAGCAGATTCAGGAAATTCAGAAAATCTGCCAGGACAACCTGGATGGCTCTGTTGCAGACGCAGCCTTGCGTGAAAAACTGCAGCCTCATTACCGGGCTGGTTGCAAGCGCCTGATTTATTCACCCGACTATTACAAGGCGATCCAGCACCCCGATTCCGAGTTGATCACCGACGCTATTGCCAAGGTCGAGAAAAAGGGAGTGCGTACCAGCGACGGTGTGCTGCATGAGGTGGACATCATCGTCCTGGCCACGGGATTCAAGACCGACCGCTATGTGCGCCCCATGAATGTGACGGGCCTGAACGGAGCCACGCTGGAGCAGGCCTGGAGCGATGTGCCCACGGCATACAAGTCCATCTCGGTGCCGGGCTTTCCCAACTTCTACTTCATGAACGGGCCGACTTCTCCCGTGGGCAACTTCTCGCTGATCGATACCTCGGAAATGCAGTGGGGCTACATCTCGCAACTGATAGAGCGTGGTCAACAAGCCGGTGTAGCAGGGCTTTCGGCCAGGCCCGAAGCCCTGGCTCAGTACGACCAGGAGCGCTTGCAGGCCGCCAAAGGCTCGGTCTTCGGCTCGGGCTGCAACAGCTGGTACCTGGATAGAAACGGTGTGCCCAACACCTGGCCGTGGTCGCAGTCGCGCTTCAGGCAGGAGATGAGTGCGCCGGTATGGCAGGACTATATCCACCACCAGACCGAAGAGCTTGTGGCCTGAGTGCCGTCTTGCGCCCGTCCTGGCCTGTCCTGGTCGGGCGCGCTCCATCAATTTCAAGGAGTCCCAATGCAGATACACCCAGAAATGGCTGCCGTGCTGGAGCAGTTCAAGGACTCACCCGCCATGGACTTCAACACCATGCCGGTGCCCGAAATCCGCAAGCTCATGGACCACATGGCCTTCCCGCCTGCCGACCTGCCCATGCATGAGGTGCGCGAAATCGACATTTCCGGTGGCGATGGCCAGCCGCTCAAGCTGCGCCTGTACCGTCCCGGCACCGCGCAGGCAGCGCCGGTCATGGTCTATTTTCACGGCGGCGGCTGGTGCATAGGCACGCTGGAAACGCATGACAATCTGTGCCGCCACCTGGCGCGCCTGACCGGCATGAATATTGTGTCGGTCGATTACCGGCTGGCTCCCGAGCATGTCTTTCCTGCCGCGCTGGACGACGCCTATGCTGCCACGCGCTGGGTGGCACTGCATGCGGCAGAGCTGCATTGCGATGCGCGGCAGCTGATGGTGGCGGGCGACAGCGCGGGGGGCAATCTGGCCGTCGCCACCTGCCTGCGTGCAAAAGAAGACGGCTGGAGAGGCATATCCCGGCAACTGCTGTTCTATCCGGTCTGCGATGCGCATATGGATGCGCCATCGCATGCGCTTTATGGGCAGATGCCGTTTCTCACCACCGAAGCCATGGCCGCGATGTGGCGTCACTATCATCCTGCCATGCCTGCACATCCACTGGCCTCCATCATGCAGTACCCCGATCTCGCTGGTTTGCCGGCAGCAGTGCTGGTGACGGCGGAGCTGGACATATTGCGCGATGAAGGAGAGGCCTTTGGCCTGCGCCTGCAGCAGGCCGGCGTACCCGTTTCCAGCCTTCGTGCGCAAGGCATGCTGCATGGGTTTGCCAACTTCAGCACCCTGGTGCCGGCAGTGGCAAAGTTGCTGCAAGAGGCTTGTGCAAAGCTGTCTTTCGGCAAGATATCGGCTGTTCGACAAGCCTGATACATGCAACTGTTCATGTATACAGTTGTGTGTGATGGATGCCTCAGTTTTATCCCCGCATCATGTGGACGCTCTTGTGGAAAACTATGCTTTCAATTCTTGAAACCCGCGCCAGATGGTGATTTGCACGGATTGCCTAAAAAATAGACGATTTGAGTAAAGGGACTGAATCGAGGGTTTTTACCAGTGGTTCTGAGGTTGTAAAAAAGCCCGCCAACCGTTGCCGGTAGCGGGCTTTTTTGTGGGCTCAAACGTGCTCAGGAAAGTTGCTGAGGCGTGGGGCGTGTGCGGTAGAACTGCATGGGAGACTCTTTCATTTCCTTGGCATGCTGGTTGAGCACCGACTTCTTCATCTTGCCCACCACATGCATCTCGCAGGGCTTGCAGTCAAAGCGCAGCGTGAGCTTTTCCTTGCCGTTGATCAGCTGCAGCGGCTCTGCCTTGATGGTGCCCTTGACGCCGATCACGCCCTTGGCCTGCTTGGGACACAGGCTCATCGAGAAGCGCACGCAGTGCTTGGTGATCATCAGCGAGACTTCGCCTTCTTCTTCCTTGCTCTCGTAGGCGGCGTCGATTATCTTCACGCCATGCTTCACATAGAAGTCATGGGCCTTCTGGTTGTAGACATTGGCCAGATAGGTCAGCGTGTCCTCAGGAAAAGGCACGGGCGGCTCCACGGGCTTGGCACGGGGCAGGCGCACAAAGCCGTCGGCGCGGGCCTGCTCCAATGCGGCAACGGCATCGCGACGCAGCTGGTTGAGCACCGAGGCGGGTACAAACCAGGGCTGGCTCAGGCTCAGTGAAATATCGTTCACCTCGAAAACCGTCGCACCAAAGCGTCCCAGTTGCTCGCGCAGCGTGGCTTCTGCCTTGGCTGGGTCGGTGGCGCTCTGGTGCTCATGCGCGATGGCGGCAGCCCCGACAAATCCGTCCTCGTCGGTCAGCGTCAGCGCAAAGCCGGCAGCCGCTTCCTTGAACTCGGCCCATAGACCGATGCGGCGCTCGCTGGACTTTTTCTCCAGCGTGCGCACCCAGTCCATATCGCGGTTGCGGTTGATTTCCAGGCCCTTGCGCAGATCCTTGAATTCGGCAATCTCGTTTTTGGGGAAGACGCGCCAGATGCCTTTTTTGGCGCTCACGCATTCGGCACGGTTGATGTGCACGCCCACCAGTTCCTTTTGCAGATCGTAGTAGCACAGACCGTCGCCGTTGTGCAGCTCGGCGGTCTTGTCGCTGGTTTCGATCTCGAACCATTTGTCGCCGACCTGTGTCACCCAGCCTATGGCACGACCCGGTGTCTTGGGCGTGTCGAAGGCTCCGATGTCATCCTTGCGGCCGTTGACGAAGTAGTCTGTGAACTCGCGGTTGAAATTCTGATCCGGATCGGGTTCGAACGAGAAAGTGGTGCGGCCTGACGACGAGCGCGCCAGCGGCTGATCGGAGAACTCGCGCTCCTCGATGATTTCGTCGAGCAGCTTGCGGTAATGGGCCGTGATGTTCTTCACATAGCCCATGTCCTTGTAGCGGCCCTCGATCTTGAAGCTGCGCACGCCGGCGTCGATCAGCGCGCGCAGGTTATCGCTCTGGTTGTTGTCCTTCATGGACAGCACGTGCTTTTCGTGCGCGATGATGCGGCCGCTGGCGTCTGTCACCTCATAAGGCAGGCGGCAGGCCTGGTTGCAGTCGCCACGGTTGGCGCTGCGTCCGGTATGGGCATGGCTGATGAAGCACTGGCCCGAGTAGGCCACGCACAGTGCGCCATGCACAAAGTATTCGATGGTGGTGCGGCTCGGGTCTGTCGCGGCGCGCACGGCGGCAATCTGTTTCAGATCCAGCTCGCGCGCCAGCACGATCTGCGACAGGCCGGCGTCCTGCAGAAAGCGGGCCTTCTCGGGCGTGCGGATATCGGTCTGGGTGGACGCGTGCAGCTGGATGGGGGGCAGATCGAGCTCCAGCAGGCCCATGTCCTGAATGATCAGCGCATCGGCGCCGGCGTTGTAGATCTGCCAGGCCATATCGCGTGCGCCTTGCAGCTCATCGTCGCGCAAGATGGTGTTGAGCGTGATGAAGATGCGGCTGCCAAAGCGGTGGGCATGCTTGATGAGCCGCTCCAGATCGCGGATGTCGTTGCCTGCAGTCGCTCGCGCGCCAAAGGCCGGTCCGCCGATATAGACGGCGTCCGCGCCGTGATTGACGGCTTCGATGCCGATATCGGCGTCGCGCGCCGGGGACAGGAGTTCGAGCTGGTGGGGCAGGAGAGACATAGGGGCAGGATTATCTCAGCAAGCCCCGGTTTCGGCACAGCGGCGGGTAATCGCCTGTATCAATGGCCGCGTGGGCTGAATGTGCGCGGAAATACCACGGGCCCGCTGCGGTCCGCCAGCCGGTAGCCCATGGCGGGGCGGTTCGACACGCCTTCCACATGGCCGGCTTCGACCAGAAAGTTCGCTGCCAGCATGCGGGTGCGAAAGCCGCTTTTGTCCACGCTGCGACCCAGCACGGTTTCATAGACTTGCTGCAACTGGGGCAGGGTGAAGGGCTCGTTCAGCAAAAAAGCGGGCAGCGAGGTGTATTCGACCTTGCTGCGCAGTCTCTCCACCGCAGCCTGCAAGATGCTGCCATGGTCAAACGCCAGTGCGGGCCGGCGCAGCAATTCATCCACTTCGAACCAGGCCACATCGGCCGCATTGGCGCCTTTGGTCAGTTGCAGTTCATGGGCGGGAATCAGCGCAAAGTACACATGGGTGGCCGACCAGCCACGCGGATCACGTGCCGCGCCCCCCCAGCTGCCAAGCTGTTCCAGATAAGGGCTGTCCACACCCGTCTTCTCCTTGAGCTTGCGCGCGGCGCAGGCCTGCAGATCGGCATCGAGATCCACATTCACAAACCCTCCGGGCAGGGCCCAGAGGCCGGGAAATGGATCGTCTTCATGGCCTGGGCGCTGCACCAGCAATACATTCAAGCGGGCTTGCGCAATCGTGAAGATCACCACATCCACCGTGGTGTAGGGACGGGGAAAGTCCGGCGCTGGCTTGGTGTGACGCTGTGTAACGGTCATGAATCAGGTTTGACTGGATGAATGTTGGGTTGTATTGTACAACTTATATCTGTAGCTGGAGCACAGTCCAAGCATGCAGACGAATGCCGACAAAGCCGGGCCTGGGTTTGCGACCAGGCTGTGGCACCGCGGAAAGTACGCCCAGGCCGGGCCTCGGCAGCGCTAGAACCTGTCATGAGCCAGGTCGACAGCTTCAAACATAGAGAACAAGAAAATGAAAAATCAAAACACCACCGCACGCAGCAAATTCCTCAGTCTGGTGCTGAGACACAGTCCCGAGACCATAGGCCTCAAGCTCGACGATGCGGGTTGGGCCCACACCTATGAACTGCTGGCCTGTCTGGCGCGCTCCGGCCGACCCACCAGTCTGGAGGATTTGCAGACTATGGTGGCTGACAACAACAAGCAGCGCTATTCCTTCAGCGCAGATGGCAAGCGCATACGCGCCAATCAGGGCCATTCCATCAAGGTCGAACTGGGTCTTGAGGCAAGGCGCCCTCCGGCAGTGCTCTACCACGGCACGGCCACGCGTTTTCTGGATGCGATCTTTCATGAGGGCCTGAACCGGCAGTCACGCCATCATGTCCACTTGTCCGAAAGCCAGGCAGTGGCTGCTCAGGTCGGCAGTCGTCACGGCAAGCTGGCCTTGCTGCAGGTGGACGCCGCGCGTATGCAGGGCGAGGGCCATGTGTTCTACCGCTCCGACAACGGCGTGTGGCTGACCGATGTCGTCCCGGCCCGGTATCTGCTGAAGCTACCGTCATGAAAGTTTCAAAAATCATAGCTATCGACGCAGATGGCGTGCTGCTGGACTACAACCTCGCCTATGCCTCAGCCTGGGAGCGGGTATTTGGCGAGCGTCCGGTGTTGAAGCAACCTGACGCCTACTGGGCCATGGAGCGATGGGGTGTCGCCAACTTGCAGGGCGAGGCTCTGAACTGTTTTCGCGCCAGTTTTGATGCGCAGTTCTGGTCCGGTATTCCCGCGATTGCAGGAGCGCTACAGGCTTGCGAGCAGCTGTGCGCCGCCGGTTACGAGCTGGTCTGTGTGTCGGCGATCAAGCCGCAGTTCGCCGAGGCTCGGCAGACCAATCTGCGCAAGCTGGGCTTTCCCATATCGCGTGTGATCGCCACCAGCAGCCGTACTGATCCGGGCCTCAGCCCCAAGGCTCAAGCCCTGACCCAGTTGCAGCCCTTGGCATTTGTCGATGACTTTCTGCCGTATTTCGAAGGCGTGGGCGAGCGGATTCACAAGGCACTGGTGCTGCGCGAGCAAGGCGGGTCGCCCAATGCCGGGCCGGGTCTGCAGGCCATTGACTCCACTCACGCCACGCTGGCGGGCTTTTCCCGTTGGTGGCTGAACCATTATCAAGAAGAACAGACATGAACCGAGATTACGAAATTCGATCCGTACCCGATCTGGTGGCCCAGCTCGACCAAGGCTACCGCCCCAAATACCTTTGCTTCTGGGGCCATCAACCCGAAAAGAATGGCTCAGCGGGAAAAGGCTGCCTGAGCCAGTGGTTTCCTGCTCCATTCACCGTCGAAGGAGACCGCTTTGCCACGGCAGAGCATTTCATGATGGCCGCCAAGGCGCGGCTGTTCGGGGATGAAGAGGCGCGCGCTCAGGTGCTGACTGCGCCGTCTCCGGCCAGTGCCAAGCAGATAGGGCGCAGCGTGCGCAATTTTGACGAGGCACGCTGGAAGGCGGAGTGCTTCGGCATCGTGGTGCGCGCCAGTGTGGCCAAGCTCTCGCAGAACCCGGCCATGGGGGAGTTTCTGCTGAGAACTGGTGAGCGTGTACTGGTCGAGGCCAGTCCGCGCGACCGCATCTGGGGCATCGGCATGGGCGCGGCCAATCCCGACGCCGAGCAGCCGCGCAAATGGCGCGGACAGAACCTGCTGGGTTTCGCGCTGATGGCCGCGCGTGCGCAGCTGAGGGCCGGACAATGAGCACGCTGGACCGTTTTGAAGGCGCTCTGCTGGGCCTGGCCTGCGGCGATGCCGTGGGCACGACGCTGGAGTTTCGGACGCGCGGCAGCTATGCGCCGCTGACCGATATGGTGGGGGGCGGGCCGTTTTCACTGAGGGCCGGACAATGGACGGATGACACGTCCATGGCTTTGTGCCTGGCCGAGAGCCTGGTCGTCAAGGGAGGTTGCGACCCCGGGGACCAGATGACGCGCTACGCCAACTGGTATCAGTGGGGTTACTGGAGCTCCACCGGTCACTGCTTTGATATCGGCATGGCAACACGCGAGGCGATACAGCAATACCTACGCACCGGCAATGCGCTGGCGGGAAGTGAAGATGCGCGCAGCGCCGGCAATGGCTCGCTGATGCGGCTGGCCCCGGTGGCCATGGCGTATGCCCATGACGAGCAAGAGGTGCAGGAGCGGGCGGCGCAGAGCTCTCGCACCACGCACGCGGCTGCGGAGTGCCTGGATGCCTGCCGTCTGTTTGCCGTGGCATTGAGCCGTGCCCTGCTGGGCGCCAACAAGGCGCAGGTGCTGGATCTGGCCGCGCTGCCGTTTGGCAGCCCACGCATTGCCGAGATTGCACAAGGCAGCTGGCGCGGCAAAAGCCGCGAGCAGATCCAGAGTTCGGGCTATGTGGTGCACAGTCTGGAAGCAGCTTTGTGGTGTTTTGACAGGCTTGAGAGCTTTGAAGCCGTCGTTCTGGAGGCAGCCAATCTGGGTGACGATGCCGACACCACAGCGGCCATTGCCGGCCAGATCGCGGGGGCGTTCTGGGGGCGCAGAGGCATTCCTGCGCACTGGCTGGAAAGACTGCATCAGCAGGCTGATATTCGCGCGCTGGCGCAATCGATTTATGCGCTGAATCAGGTGCTGGCCCGATAGATTGCGCGTGGCCATGCTCCCACCACGGGACCTGCTCACACCGTGCAGGTAGGTCACAGATCCTTGGTTGTTACCGCAGAGGTCGCGAAAGCCGTACCGGGCCTGCACGGTCTGCGGGTGCCTGTGGCCGTGGTGAACTTGCCGGCCTCCAAAAAAAAGCTTTCCCTGCGGCCAGGAAAGTCCGGCGCAGCGTGCACCATCCCTGTCAACGCGGCACAATCAAGGCGCTGAGTCGGCGATGGTGCAAGAGCATGGTCGGCAGCTTCAGCCGAAATCCGAAATATCCCCAGCAGCCGGAGTCTGTGCTCAACGCAGGAAGAGTCGGGCCTGCTCGGGCTTGCTAGCAATTGCTCCAATGGAGTTCTGGTCCTTAGACTCCAGGGTTTGCCCCTTCGCTTGCACATCGAGCTGGTATCGCAGGCTTTGCCGCTACGCTTGAGGCTTTGGCCTGGCGTAGGCTTGCGTGCCACAGCCTTCCGCTTCATCAAGGAGAAAGCATGTCCATGACTGATCGCTCGGCCCAGCGCCGCTGTGTTCGCACCTCGTCTGCCCTGAGCCTGGCCCTGGTCGCCGCATCCCTGTCGTCCGCTTACGCTGCGGATGCGGAAAAGCCTCTGGTGGTGCGCATTGCCCATGGCGGCCCGGTCTCCGGTCCCATCGCTGCCCTGGGCAAGGATGAGGAGAACGGCGTGCGCATGGCGATTGACGAGCTCAACGCCCGCAAGCTGCAACTGGGCGGCCGTCCCGTGCACTGGAAGCTGGAGGCCGGCGACGATGTGGGCGACCCCGGTCAGGCCACGGCGCTGGCACGCCGCTTCTGCGACAAGAAGGTGGCGGCCGTGGTGGGGCATCTTCAGTCGGGCACGACCTTGCCGGCTGCCAAGATCTACAACGACTGCGGCATTCCCAATATCACCCCCGCAGCCACCAACCCCGCGATTACCGAGGCAGGCTATGACGACACCTTCCGCGTCATCGCCAATGACCGGGCCATGGTCAATGCCCTGCTGGACTATGCCGTCAAGCACCAGGGCGTCAAACGCATCGCGATCGTGGACGATCGCACGGCCTATGGACAGGGCATCGTCAAGCTGTTTGAAGCCGCTGCGGCCGAGCGCGATGTGCAGATCGTCGACAAGCAGTACACCAGCGACAAGGCCACGCAGTTTTCGTCCATTCTCACGGCCATCAAAGGCCGCAAGCCCGATGCGATCTTCTTCGGCGGGCTCGATGCGCAGGCCGGTCTCATGCTGCGTCAGATGTCGCAGCTGGCCATGAATCAGGTGAAGTTCCTGGGCGGTGATGCGCAATGTTCGGAGCGCCTGCCTGCCATGGCCGACAAGGTGCCGGCGCTCAAGAACGTGGTTTGCGTGATGAGCGGCAGCTCCCTGGGCAATATGCCCGGCGGTCTGCTCTGGAAGCAGAAGTACGACCAGCATTTTCCTGGCCAGTATCAGGTTTACAGCCCTTACGCTTATGACGCGACCATGGTGCTGGCCAAGGCCATGCTGAGTGCCGATTCGGCCCAGGCCGAGGCTTATCTGCCCCGCTTGCGCCAGACGCGCTACGAGGGGGTGACGGGCACGATTGCCTTTGATTCGCAGGGCGAGTTGCAAAGCCCGCGGGTCACGCTCTACGGCTATGACTCCGGCGATCGCAAGGAACTGGTGATCAGCGGTCATTGAGCGGTATCGGTGTTTCTGGAAGGGATATCCGTCAAGCCTTTGTCTGCCAGGCACATATAGATATGGATTTTGATGCTTCCGTGCACGAGCACTTCATGCGCCAGGCGCTGGAGCAGGCGCGCTGCGCCGCCGCCTGTGGCGAGGTACCGGTGGGGGCCGTGGTCGTCAAGGACGGGCAGGTCATAGGCCGCGGTCATAACAGCCCGCTCTCTGCCCAGGACCCCACGGCCCATGCCGAGGTGCTGGCCCTGCGCGAAGCGGCTCGGACTCTGGGCAATTACCGGCTTGAGGGCTGCACGCTGTATGTGACGCTGGAGCCCTGCACCATGTGCAGCGGTGCCATGCTGCATGCGCGTGTGGATGCCGTGGTCTATGGTGCGGCCGAACCCAGGACCGGTGCGGCAGGTTCGGTGCTCGATGTCTTCGGCTACCCCGCCATCAACCACCAGACGCGGGTGCTGCGCGGCGTGCTGGCCGCGCAATGCTCGGCGCTGATGGCCGAGTTCTTCCAGCAGCGACGCCAGGAAAAAAAGGCGCAGCAGCCGCATCCGCTCAGGGACTGGGCGCTGCGCAATGCCGATGAGGCGTTTGCCGACCTGTCTGCCTGGCCCTGGCGGCCGCAGTGGCGTAGCGACCTGCCGGCGCTGCAGGGCCTGCGTCTGGCGGTGGTCGACGAAGGGCCTGAGGATGCAGCACTGACCTGGCTGTGCCTGCATGGCAGCCCGGGCTGGGGCTATGGCTTTCGGCATCTGCTGCCCGATTTGCTGGCCGCCGGTCATCGTGTGGTGGTGCCCGATCTGCCAGGGTTCGGGCGCAGCGACCAGCCCAAGAAAGACAAACGGCACAGCGCGCAGTGGCATTTGCAGGTCATCGCCGAGCTGATCGAAGCGCTCAACCTGCGGCGGCTGGTCCTGGTCGGGCAGGGCGATGGCGGCCGCCTGGGTCTGGCTGCAGCGCAAGCCCTGCCAGAGCGCTTTGCCGGCGCGTGGCTGATCGATACCTGGCCGCTGAATGCGCAGCCAGAGCCGCGTCGGCAATGGTTTGAGCAGGCAGCGCGCAAGCCCGGCTGGGATGTGGCCAGGGCCATGGCCGAATTGGAAGGGTGCAGCAATGCCGAAGAGGACCGCGCCTGGAATGCACCGTTTGCGCAGCCCGGCCATCGGGCCGCGCTCAAGGCCTGGCCGCGTCTGCAGACCGAGCTGGCAGCGCCGCCCGCCGATCTGCTGCAGCAATGGGCGCAGGCCGGCAGGCTGTGGCTGCAGCCCGCAGCCACGCAGCAGCCCGTGTCTGCTGCGCAATGGCAGGCAGCCTGGCTGCAGGCCGTACCGCAACTGGCGGTGCAGGCCGGGGTCTGGCGGCAAACCCGGCCTGGCGCTCCGGTTCCTGCAGCACAGCAGGGCGGTGGTGCAGCGGCTGTGGAATACTTTGCGCCGTAGCCCGATCGGTCAGACCGGCGGAGCAAGAATCTGAACTAGGACTTACGCAAACAAGAATGCAACAAGGGCTCGCCTTCTGAGGCAGTCGCCCGGCCTGAACCTGTTTTGCGGAAGTCGTATGAACTTCTGAATCTGCGGATTCACCCACTTTTCACGGAGCATGCGGCCGATGGCCGCATGAAAAGGCTTTGGCAACCTCGCGCAAATCCCCTGGATCCACTACAGCACCCCAGCAGCAAGATCCCCACCACGCCCACTCGCACGGGCAGGAGCCGGACCACCAGGCTCATGTGCATGACGAGCACTGCAGCCATGAGCACGGTCACCACGATCATCACGACCATGTGCACAGCGCCGATGGCAGCTGCTGCGGCCATGATCACAGCCATGGCGGCAAGCATGTCTATATCTATTCGCCCTCGGGGGCGGTGCGCGACAAGGCAGCCTTCAAACGCGGCATCAAGCAGCTGGAGGCCCTGGGCCACGAGGTGGAGGTCGATGCCGATGCGCTGGCCAGCAGCCAGCGCTTTGCGGGTGACGACGCCACCCGTCTGGCTGCTATCCACCGTGCAGCGGCCAGCGGAGCCGATGTGGCGCTGATTTCGCGCGGCGGCTACGGTCTCACGCGCATCCTGCCGGGCATCAAGTACAAGACCGTGGCGAAGGCGATTGCGGGCGGCACCAAGTTTGTCGGCCTCAGCGACTTCACGGCTTTTCAGCTGGCCATGCTGGCACAGACCGGTTCGGTCACTTGGGCGGGTCCCGCGCTCAACGCCGACTTCGGTGTGGACAGCAAAAAGACCGGCGAGCCCGTGGACGACATCATGCTGGACTGCTTCGAGGACCTGCTCAGCGGTCAGGGCGAGGGCGCGGGCTGGCAGATGCCCAGGATTGGCGAGCTGCCCAATGGCAAGCCGCAACTCAAGGACTTCTATGTTCCTGGCGGGGCCACCTTGTGGGGCGGCAACCTGGCGGTGCTGGTGTCCTTGCTGGGCACGCCTTACTTCCCGCAGGTCGACGGCGGCATTCTGTTCATCGAAGACGTGGGAGAGCACCCCTACAAGATCGAGCGCATGCTGACCCAGCTGCTGCTGGCGGGCGTGCTGCAAAAGCAAAAAGCCATCATCTTTGGCCAGTTCACCGATTTCAAGCTCACCACCCACGACAAGGGCTTCAAGCTGCAGACCGTTGTCGACTGGCTGCGCATGCAGCTCAAGCGTCCCGTGCTGCAAGGCCTGCCCTTCGGCCATGTGCCCACCAAGGTGCTGCTGCCCGTGGGCGCGCAGGTATCGCTGTCTGTGGAAGGCCGGGATGCGCTGATCTACTGGGGACATGTCTGACGACAGACTGCCGCTGAGGTTGAGCCGCCAGCATGGCCTGCGCCTCGTGTCTGTGCCTAAGGAGATTCAGTTTTAATAGCTGTTAACGTAGACTACATATGGGCTGAATGCCAATCTGGCTTGTATTTTTGAGATCTGGAAGGACGCACGCATGGGCAAGGCTGCACTGCCGTGGACCGAGGAAATGCTGGCCCTGCTGGGTCAGGAAAAAGACGCCGTGCTGGCCCAGCGCTGGGGCACATCGGCCAAGACGGTCAACCTCAAGCGCAATGCGCTGGGCATTCCCGCCTTCGGGCATTTCCAGTGGACACAGCCAGCGCTGGCTCTGCTGGGCCGGGAAGCGGACGCCGAGGTGGCGAAGCAGCTGGGCATCAGCAAGGCCAGCGTGGTGGCCAAGCGCACCGAGCTCGGTATTGACTCGGTGACAGGAGCTGCTGCCAGCAGCGCTTTCGACTGGAGCGACGAGGCCGTGGCTTTGCTCGGCACCGCATCCGACGCCAAGATTGCCGGGCAACTGGGCCTGAGCCGCCTCACGGTCTACAACGCGCGCATCGCCAGGGGGATTGCTGCTGCAGGCCGGGGGGCAGCGGGCAAGAGCCGCGAACCATGAACCGTGCTGGCGCGCCAGCGACCGAGCTTGGGCCGACCCGGCCGCGGACTCTGCTGCGCGCGGTACTGCTGGGCTGGCTGTGGCTGGCGGCCCTGGCCGGCTTTTCCCATCTGCTGACGCGCTTGCCGCCCTGGGGCTGGCTGTTCGCAGTCCTGTTGCTGGTGCTGTTGCCAGCCTGGGGGCATTGGCTGCTCCTGATGCTGCTCAAAAAGCTGCTGCGCTTGCAGTTCGCGCCGCAGGGGCATATCGGTCGCTGGCTTGGCGGCGGTTGGTGGCCGGCCTGCAAGGCATTGGCACTGGCCTTGCTGCTGTGCACCAGCTCACTCTGGCAGGCCTGGTTTCTGGCGCCCTGGGAATGGGCGCTGCTGGCGCTGGCACCCTTGCTTTATGTCTTGCTGGCCTGTGGCATGCAGGCGGGCCTGAAGCGAGAGTTTTCATCGCCGGCCTTTGCCTGGGCCTGGGCCCAGCGCGCTGCCACCTGGCTGCTGCTGGTGCTTTGGGGCGGCAGCTGGCTCTGTGCCATGGCCAGTCAGCAGGATCTGGGGCGGGGGCTGGCCCCAGGCATGGAGCCAGAGGCATTGAATCATGCGCTGGCCCAGATTCACGCAGCGCCCTCTGGGCTGGATGCCCTGCTGGCCGTGCAGCTGGCGAGTGGCGCCATGGCCGACCTGCCCCAGTTGCCCGTGCTGCGCCTGTTGCTGCTGGCGCTGTTCGGCCCGGTAGGCGTGTTGCTGTGTCTGGGGCGCGCCATGCAGGGGGCATCGGCTTCCTCGGCGCTGCTGCTGCAGGCCAGGCCTTCGGGGGCAGTGCGCAATGCCGCGCCTTCGCCGGCCGCGCCTTTGCCGGCCGCGCCTTCGCCGGCCGCGCCTTCGCCGGCCGCGCCTTTGCTGGCCCTGGTTGCCGTGCTGGTGCTGGGCATTCTGGTGCAGACCACGGCCGCCCTTGACGGTCTGGCGCGTGCGCAGGAGAGCCCGCTGGCGCTCAAGCGCCTGCCCGAGTGCGAGCGCATCGGGCAGCAACTCTATCGCCTCGGCACGCTGGACGCCACACGTCAGCAGGTTCTGCAACTGCTGGGGCGGGCCCAGGCCGGGCAGGCCCTGTGCCAGAGCATCCCGGAGATGAGCCGGGAGCTGGATGCCGCCGTCGAGCGCTATCTGGACTGGTATTTCAGTCTGGGGGCGGAGTGGGGTCGCATCCTCAGTCTGCTCACGGGCGATGTGAGTCAGTTTCTGCAGAACAAGCTGAGCGATACCCTGGGAGCCACGCCAGGGCTGGAGGGCTGGGTGCAGACTCTGCAGAAGCAGGCACTGACCAGCGGCGCTGCTCTGGCCGAGGGCCAGCAGCGCATCGAGGAAACCCTGGCACGCCATCATCTGGCCCTGAGTCCCGAGCAATGTCTGGTGCGTGCCGAGGTTGCCAGCCTGCCTGCGCTGGAGCTGCTGGGCGATGCACGCCAGCGGTTGACGGCCAGTGCCCTGGTGGGCACGGGGGGCGGTGCTTTTGCCGCAGCCGTCGCGGGCAAAGCCATGGCCAAGACCTCGATGAAGGCCGCCAGCAAGGTGCTGGCCAAGGCCGCTGCCAAGCAGGGTCTGGGCAAGGCCGGGGCAGCGGTAGCCGGTGCGGCCGTGGGCTCTGTCGTTCCCGGTGTCGGCACGGCCGTGGGGGCGGTGGCGGGAGCGGTCGCTGGTGTGGTGCTGGGCGTGGGGATTGACTGGGCGGCACTTTATGCCGAAGAACTGTTGACACGCGATGCCATGCGCGCCGATCTGCGTACCGCGCTGGGCGAGCAGATGCAGAGCCTGAGCCGGGCCATGGGCTGCCGGTAGGCGAATCAGTCGCGTTTCAGCAAGTCCGTACAGAGCGGCGGCAAGAGCCGAGGAAAACCTGTGCTGCGGGTGCTGTCTAGGGCTGCATTCCCGCGAGCGCAGGCGTACAGTGAGGTTTCGCTGCAGGAGTTGCATATGCTCAATTACTCCCTCATGAAACCCGAAGGCATCTTGCTGCTGGAGCCCCATGGGCCCCTGACCGAGCAGGATTTCGACGGCGTCAGCCAGGATGTGGACGAATTCCTGGCCGAGCATCCCAAACTGCATGGGGTGATGATTCAGTCCAAGGACTTTCCCGGCTGGGAAAACTGGGCCGGCTTCAGCGCCCATATGGGCTTTGTCAGAGACCATCGCCATCAGGTGGAGCAGATCGCTCTGGTGACCGACAGTCATCTGGCGGGCATGGCCGAGTTCGTCGGCAGGCATTTCACGCATGCCGAGGTCAGGCATTTCCCGTTTACCGAAGATGCCATGGCCATGCAGTGGCTGCATGCGTCCTGAGTCGCCTGTCTGAAGCAGTCCGGCAACTCCGCCGCCTAGCCGCGGCAGAGTTGCCTGGATCCGCCTAGCCCTGTTTCCGGTGGCCGGTCGTCGCGGTCGCTGCGGCTGCTGCCTGCTGCGGGGCCTGTGCGTAGCGCTTGAACTCCATGGTGTAGGTGGCGCGACCCTGAGTCATGGAGCGCAGATGCGTGGCATAGCCGAACATTTCCGATAGCGGCACCTCGGCCCTGATGGTCTTGCCGTCGCCTGCGATATCGTCCATGCCCTGCACGGCGCCGCGGCGCGAGGACAGATTGCCCATCACGGCGCCTGCGTATTCCTCGGGCGTCTCCACCTCGACGGCCATGATGGGCTCCAGAATCACCGGGTCGGCTTTCTTGCAGGCTTCCTTGAAGCCCAGGATGGCGGCCATGCGGAAGGCCTGCTCCGAGGAGTCCACATCGTGGTAGGAGCCGAAGGTCAGCCGCACCCGCACATCGACCACGGGGTAGCCGGCCAGAACGCCCGAGTTCATGGCTTCACGCAGGCCTTTTTCCACGGCAGGGATGAATTCGCGCGGAATCACGCCGCCCTTGATTTCATCGACAAATTCAAAGCCCTTGCCCGATTCCAGCGGCTCCACGCTCAGCACCACATGGCCGTACTGGCCCTTGCCACCGGACTGGCGCACGAACTTGCCGTCCACATCGTTGACTGTTTTGCGAATGGTTTCGCGGTAGGCCACCTGGGGCTTGCCCACATTGGCGGCCACATTGAATTCCCGTTTCATGCGGTCGACGATGATTTCCAGGTGCAACTCGCCCATGCCGGCAATGATGGTCTGGCCCGATTCCTCGTCGGTGCTGACTCTGAAGGACGGGTCTTCGGCCGCGAGGCGCGCCAGTGCCAGGCCCATTTTTTCCTGGTCGGCCTTGCTCCTGGGCTCCACCGCCTGGGCGATCACGGGTTCGGGAAAGGAGATTTTTTCGAGCACGATGGGCGCTTGCGGATCGCACAGCGTCTCGCCCGTGCTCACGTCCTTGAGGCCCACGCAGGCCGCAATGTCGCCGGCGCGGATTTCGTCGATCTCCTGGCGTGCATTGGCATGCATCTGCACGATACGGCCTATGCGCTCCTTTTTACCGCGGGTCGGGTTGTAGACCAGATCGCCCTTGGTCAATACGCCCGAGTAAACGCGTACAAAGGTCAATTGGCCCACGAAGGGGTCGGTCATGAGCTTGAAGGCCAGGGCGGCGAATCTTTCGTCATCGCTGGCATGGCGTATCAGCGTGGTGCTGGCGCTGTCGTCCTCGCTATGCCCTTCGATGGCAGGAACATCGAGCGGTGAGGGCATGAGCTCGACAATCGCATCGAGCAGGCGCTGCACGCCCCGGTTCTTGAAGGCCGAGCCGCAGAGCATGGGCTGAATTTCGGTGGCGATGGTGCGCAGGCGCAGGCCGGTGATGATGTCCTCGGCATCGAGGTCGCCGCTGTCCAGGTACTTCTCGGTCAGGGCTTCATTGGCCTCGGCAGCGGCCTCCACCATTTTCTGGCGCCATTCCTGTGCGCTGGCCAGAAGCGCAGCGGGGATCTCCTGGTACTCGAACTTCACCCCCTGCGACTCGTCGTCCCAGAAGATGGCTTTCATCTTGATGAGGTCGACCAGACCATGAAAATCGGCTTCGGCTCCGATGGGGATGACGATGGGAACCGGGTGGGCCTTGAGGCGGTCCACCATCATCTGGCGCACACGAAAGAAATCGGCGCCCACGCGGTCCATCTTGTTGACGAAGGCCAGGCGCGGCACCTTGTACTTGTTGGCCTGGCGCCAGACGGTCTCCGACTGTGGTTGCACGCCGCCCACGGAGTCGTAGACCATGACTGCGCCGTCGAGAACGCGCATGGAACGCTCGACCTCGATGGTGAAGTCCACGTGGCCGGGGGTGTCGATGATGTTGATGCGATGGGCCGGGAAATTGTGTTCCATGCCCGACCAGAAGGCCGTGGTGGCTGCCGAGGTGATGGTGATGCCGCGTTCCTGCTCCTGCTCCATCCAGTCCATGGTGGCAGCGCCGTCATGGACTTCGCCCAGCTTGTGGTTGACCCCGGTATAGAACAGTATGCGCTCGGTGGTGGTGGTCTTGCCGGCATCGATATGCGCGGAGATGCCGATATTGCGATAGCGTTCTATGGGCGTGTGGCGAGCCATGATGACCTCCCTGAAACACAGTTCTGAAACTGAAGTGCCGGCGCCATGGTTGCGGAGCCGGCAAGCAGAGGAAACGCATCGGAAATACTAGAGAGATGGCTACAAACTCACTGCCAGAGTGGGTATGGCCCGCGGCATAAAACACAAGCCGCAGGCCAGGGCGCAAGGCCTGGAGCCTGGCGGGCATCCGGCTTTCCCTTCATTCAAGAACAAGGACTTGTGAACATGACAGAGCAGAGCATTCAGATCGCAGCCCACAAGATGGTCTACATCCTGGTGGTGGAGCAAAGCTTGCGTGCCGGTGAAGGAATGAGCGAGAAAGCGCTTGCTGCCGACCTGCAAAAGCATGGCATCTTCGACGGCGAGCGTCAGTCTGCGCTGGACTGGGCCGTCGCCAGGGGCTGGCTGCAAAAAGCAGGCGGCGAGGTGCGCTTGACCGAAGCCGGCTTCGATATGAACTTCACACAGTAGCGGCAGGGCTGCGGCAACCGCCCGCGCGCCTATTCCAGATAAACGCCTTTTTCCTTTTTGCGTGCCCGCATGCCGGTGCGCAGGAACAGCTCGCTGCCGCCCTGCACGGCCAGGGGCTGGCCGGGCTTGCCGCCGTCCTGGGCCAGGTGGGCATCGGCGCGCGTATTCCAGTGCTCCAGCAGGTCCTGCAGGGCAAGGCGCTCCGCTTCGTTCAGCTGCGGATGCTGCTCCAGGAACTCCTGCAGATACTGGCGCGCATCCAGCTCCAGCTGCTCGCGCGTGGTGGCCAGCGAGATATAGCTGATGTCATCGTCGCGCCCGCTGGTATGCGTGCCCAGCAGATAGCAGCCGATATAGTCGCCCCGGGTCTGACCCACGGCGGGGTCCTGGCTGAGTTTCTTGAGTAGACTGAAGGGCCACATGCGTTGAATTCCTTGGGACTGACGCAAACAGGGAAGCACGACAGGCATGGAGCGCCATGCCTGATCCGAATCTGCGTAAGTCGTTTTACTAAGAACGTGTTTACGATCTCTACGCAGCCGCGTTGGAGCGCAATCGGGATGAGTTCGAAGCGATGGCTCGCCGCTTGCACCGGGGTGCAAGCAAGAGACAGCGCGCAGTAAATCGCCCGATTTCGCTCCAACCCTTCGGGACAGTGTCTTTGCGGACGCCCGGTCAGGGGCGGTCTGCGTTGTTGCGAATCCTCGCAATAGCAGAGCTATTGCTGCGGTATCGCGCCTAGCATTCCATCCCGCAAAGCCACTGTCGCGGCGCGAGGAGATCGTAAACACGTTCTACGGGCCGTGGCCCAAACAGGTATTGTCGCCCATGGCTGGACGCGATCAGCATGTGGATGTTGCGCACCGGACGCATGACAAGAGGCGATATGGGAGACATCACTTTGGCGGCAGAACCTTCCGCCCACCCTTGGCTCAGGCGCACATGGCATCTGGCGGCTGCGGCCTGCGGGCTGGTTTTGCTGGCCGGGGCCGCGTTGGCGGTCTATGGCGTGCGGGCCCAGCCGCGCATGGACGGCAAGCTGGTCCTCGCCGGGCTTGAGCGCAGCGTGTGGGTCAGGCGCGACGAGTCCGATGTCACGCATATCAGCGCCCAGTCGCCGCAGGATGTTTGGCGGGCTCTGGGCTTTGTCCATGCGCAGGAGCGCGGCTGGCAGCTGGAGTTCAACCGCCGCCTTATGCAGGGGCGGCTGTCGGAGATTCTGGGCCCGGCCACGCTGGAGCTGGACAAGCTGATGCGTGCTCTCGATATCCATGGTGCGGCGCGTCGCCAGTACGCGGCGCTGCCGCCCTCGGTGCAGGAGGCCTTGCAGGCCTATAGCCAGGGTATAGCCGCCTTTTACGCCAGGCCTTCGCAGGCTGCAGCGCCGGAGTTCCTGCTGCTGGGCACCAGGGCCGGAGCAGGAGGGCCATCGACCTGGGAGCCTGAAGACTCTGTGGGCTGGGCGCTGATGATGGCGCTGGATCTGGGCGGCAACTGGGGCAACGAGTTCGCGCGGCTGAATCTGCTGCAGGTCCTGAGCACCGAGCAACTGTGGCAGCTGATGCCGGCCTATCCGGGCGAGCAGCCCGCGACGGCGGTTGATCTAGCCCAGCTTTACCGCCAGTTGGGCGTGTACCGCGAGGCCGATGCGTCGCAGAAGCTCTCTGTCCCGGTGCAGCAGATTGAATCTGCCCTACAGCAATGGGCGGCCTCCATGGCGAGGGATATGGGCACGAATGACGGACTGGGCAGCAATAACTGGGTGGTGGCCGGCAGCAAGACCCGAAGCGGCAAGCCCTTGCTGGCCAACGATCCGCATCTGGGGCTGAGCGCTCCGGCCATCTGGTACTTCGCGCGTCTTCAGTCGCCAGAGGGCCGGGCCGGTGATGGCAGCGCCCTGAGCGCGCTGGATGTGACAGGGGCCACCTTGCCCGGTATGCCCTTCGTGGTGCTGGGCCGCACGGCGCAGGTGGCCTGGGGCTTTACCAACACCAACCCCGATGTGCAGGATCTGTATCTGGAACAGATCAACCCGGCCGATGCCAGCCAGTACCGCACGCCCACGGGCTGGGAAAAGTTTGTCGTGCGCGAGGAAGTCTTCAAGGTCAAGGGCCAGAGCGATGTCAGGGTGACGCTGCGCAGCACGCGCCACGGCCCGGTGATCAGCGACGCGCAGCAGCAATACGGCAAGGTCATCAATACCGATCGCTATGCGCTGGCCCTGCGCTGGGCGGCGCTGGACACGGACAACCGCACGGTGGAGGCCGGTATCAGGGCCAACGGGGCGCAGACCGTGTCCGAATTGTTCGAGGCATTCTCCATCTACCACTCGCCCATGCAAAGCATTGTGGCGGCCGATGTGCAGGGACATATCGGCTTCAAGGCCGCAGGCAGGGTGCCGGTGCGTGCGCCCGGCAATGACTTGCGCGGCGTGGCGCCGGCGCCCGGCTGGGATGCGCGCTATGACTGGCAGGGCTGGCTGAGCTACGAGCAGACGCCGCAGGACGATGGCGGAACGCGTGGCTTTGTGGCCACGGCCAACCAGCGCGTGACGGAAGCCGGCTATGCGCATTTTCTGACCCAGGACTGGAGCCTGCCCTACCGCCACCAGCGCATAGAGCAGTTGCTGGCGGCAGGCAGCGAGCATGACGTGGCCAGCATGGCGGCGATTCAGAACGATGTGCAGTCCCTGGCCACCCGGGCCTTGCTGCCCGTGCTGCGCAAGGCTCAATCGAGCCACGCCCTGGCAGCGCAGGCACAGCAACTGCTGGCGGGCTTTGAGGGGCTGATGGAGCGGGACAGGCCCGAGCCGCTGATCTTCTCGGTCTGGGTCGACGAGCTGACGCGCGGCCTGGTGATTCAGCGTATTGGCGAGCAGCGCTTTGTCATGAGCTACGGCAAGCGTGACTTCCGTGCCGGTCTGGAAGGAATCCTCGCGCGCAATGACGCCTGGTGGTGCGCGCCGCTGAGCTGCGAGCAACAGGCCGGACAGGCGCTGACCCGCACGCTGGACAAGCTGCAGTCGGCCTACGGCAATGATCCGCGCCAATGGCGCTGGGGCGCTGCGCACCCGGCGCTCAGCGCGCACAAGCCTCTGGGCTCGGTGGCGGCACTGGCGGGGGTCTTCAATGTGAGCGTGGCCTCGGGCGGTGACACCTATAGCGTCAACGTCGGGCAGTACAACGCCAACCCGCCGCCCTCCGATGCCAAAGGACCGCTGGCCGGACGTTTTGTCAGCCGCCACGCGCCCTCGTTGCGTGCCATCTACGACCTGGGCGATCCGGAGTCCTCGCAGTTCATCTACCAGACCGGGCAGAGCGGGCTGGCGCTGTCGGCCCGCTATGCGGACATGAGTGCGGAGTGGGCCGACGGCCGCTACCGAAAGCTGCAGATGCAGCCGAGGCGCTGGCGCCATGTGCTGGAGCTGCAGACCGGACAGGGCGTGAATAGCTATAAATAAGTGAGCTTGTAGCGCATGTGTAACATTGATTTCAGATTTAAATAATGTTAAAAATCAATGAATGTATGCGCTACAAGCTCCTGTATAGATAGCAAACGGTAGTCGCAGTCTCAGCAGTAGCAGTCTTTCAGCGCAGAAAGTCCTCGATCAGCCTGGCCACGGCCTCGGGCTGGTCGTGGTGCAGCATATGGCCGGCGTCCTGCACGCGGGCGATCTCGCATTGCGGGATGTGGCGAATGCGTTCGTGGTATTGCTCCAGCGTGTAACGGCCCTGGTGCCAATGGCCCAGGCTGTCGTCCGAGGCTTCGACCGACAAGGTAGGTGCGCTGATGGCGGCCAGGCAGGCAAGTGCTTCATCCACGCGATACAGATAGGGGTTGGAGAGCTTGTGTGCGGCGTCGCCCAGAATATGCCAGCGACCCTGGGCATCGGGGGCCGACCAGTGATGAGCCAGCCATAGGGCCTTGTCGCGGGGCAGGCGGCGATTGGTTTTCTGCAGGCGATTGGCCACGGCCTCCACGCTGTCGTAGGGGGCGAGACCCATGGCGCCCGCCCGCTGCTCGCGCAGCTGATCCATCCATTGGGCCAGACGTCCGGGGGCCTGGTCGGGCCTTGTGGGCGCCATGCCGAAGCCCTCGAGATTGACAAAGCGGCGTATGCGCTCGGGCCGCGCGCCCGCATACATGCAGGAGATATTGCCGCCCATGCTGTGGCCGACCAGGTCGATGGGCCGATCGGGCGAAATCTGCTCCAGCAGCATATCCAGGTCGGCCAGGTAGTCGGTGAAGTAGTAGCTGTCGCAGGGCTCGGCGCTGCGGCTCAGGCCGAAGCCGCGCCAGTCGTGGGCCACGATGCGGCGACCCTGGACAAAGGCGTCGCTGAAGGCGTCGACCACAAACTGGTAGGAGGCGGCCACATCCATCCAGCCATGGGCCAGCACCAGCACGGGCAACTCGGGATCGATTCCCGAAACTGGCTCGGGCTCCCAGCTGCGCTGGTGGTAGTGCATATTGCGCACGGGCAGCATCTGTGAGCGCCACTGGCGGCGCGGCTGATAGGGCGGGATATCGGTGAGCTGGCCGGTCAGCGTGGGGTTGTGCGTTGTCATATTGTCTCCGTTGTTTTGATTATTGCTGCGCTTGCAGCATGGCCCGTCGTGCACGGGACAGCTGTGTCAGCAAAAACAAGGAGTCTGCCCTGATCTTGTACTGTCAGGCTCTAAACTTGGAAGCATGACTTCTGCTGCATCCACTTTCCGTCTTTCCATGAATCCCGTCGCTCTGGGGCAGAGCGATCTGCGTGTCAGCCCCATCTGTCTGGGCACCATGACATTCGGCGAGCAGGTCGATGAGGCTCAAGCCTGGCGCATCATGGATCGAGCCGTCGAGCGCGGCGTGGATTTCTTCGACACGGCCGAGATGTATGCCGTGCCCGCCCGTGAGGCCACCTTTGGCGCGACGGAATCCATCATCGGCCGCTGGCTCAAGGCCCGCCCCGGCATGCGCGAGCAGATCACGCTGGCCAGCAAGGTGGCCGGCCCCTCGCGCGGCATGCCCTGGATCCGCGAAGGCTCGGGCATGTCGGCGCAGGACATCGTGCGTTCCTGCGACGCCAGTCTCGAGCGCCTGCAGACCGAGGTGATCGACCTCTACCAGATTCACTGGCCCGAGCGTCATGTACCGGCCTTCGGCACCATGTATTACGACCCGCAGAAGGAAAGCTCGCTCACGCCCATCCACGAGCAGCTGCAGGCGCTGGCCGGTCTGGTCAGGCAGGGCAAGATCCGCCACATCGGCCTGTCCAACGAGACGCCTTATGGCGTGCACGAGTTCGTGCGCCTGGCAGAGCAGCATGGACTGCCGCGTGTGGCTGCGATCCAGAACCCTTACTGCCTGATCAACCGCAGCTATGAGAACGGGCTGGACGAAAGCTGTCACCGCCTCGAGGTGTCGCTGCTGGCCTATTCGCCGCTGGCTTTCGGTCTGCTGACGGGCAAGTTCGATCAGTTTGCACCGACCGAGGCGGGTGCGCCCAAGGAGGCACGCATTGCCAGGTATGAATCCGTGCAGAAACAGCGCTGGGGTCGCCCCGATGCGCTGGCCGCAGCGCGCCGCTACAACGCGCTGGCGCGCGAGCACGGCCTCACTCCCACGCAGCTGGCATTGGCCTTTTGCTACACCAAGTGGCAGGTGGCCAGCACCATCATCGGTGTGACTTCGGTAGCCCAGCTCGACGAGGATCTCGATGCCTGGGGAACCAAGCTGTCTGCCGAGCTGCTGGCCGAGATCGACCGCATCCGCTGGGAGATGCGCGATCCCGCTGTCTGATCGCTTTATTGAGGGAAAATGGCGGATGGCCCATATCGGGCATGCGCCACTAGCTATCAAAATTGAATCATGGCAAAAAAAGACAAAAACGCCCATGTGAGCGAGACTCCAGCCACGCAGATGCTCAGGGCCCACAAGGTGGAGTTCACCGAGCACCCCTATGACTATGTGGAGCATGGCGGCACTGAAGAGTCAGCGCGCCAGCTGGGGCTGGACGAGCACGCAGTGGTCAAGACCCTGGTGATGCAGGATCAGGATGCCAAGCCGCTCATCGTGCTCATGCATGGCGATTGCAAGGTATCGACCAAGAACCTGGCGCGCCAGATCGGGGCCAAGAGCGTGGAGCCTTGCAAACCCGACGTGGCCAACCGCCACAGCGGCTATCTGGTGGGCGGCACCTCACCCTTCGGCACCAGGCGCGAGATGCCGGTCTATATCGAGGAAACCATACTCGCGCTGCCACGCATTGCCATCAACGGCGGGCGGCGCGGCTATCTGGTGCAGCTGGCGCCTGAGGTTTGTACCCGTCTGCTCGATGCCCGGCCGGTGCACTGCGCGCTGGCAGAATAGGGGCTGGTCAGCCGGGGCAGACGCCGGCTGGCAAAAAAGCAAACAACAAGGACTTACGCCAACCAGGATGTACAACGGGCATGACGGTCTACAAACCGCCGTGCCTGATCCGGGTTGCGCAAGTCGTGACAACAATCGGTGCCGTCGACCTTGGTTGGCGAGCCTTAGGGCCAGTCTCTGGCCGAGGAATTCCTTTGAACGCCCTCTATCCCGTTATCGCCGTCATCGCGGCCTATCTGATTGGTTCGCTGTCCTTTGCCGTCATCGTCAGCCGCGTCATGGGCCTGAACGACCCGCGCACCTATGGCAGCGGCAACCCCGGGGCCACCAATGTGCTGCGCTCGGGCAGCAAGGCGGCAGCGGCTGTCACGCTGCTGCTGGATGCGCTCAAGGGCCTGGTGCCCGTGGTGCTGGTCAAAGCCTTCGGCGCGCAGTTCGGGCTGGGCGACAGCACGGTCGCGCTGGTCGGCCTGGCGGCTTTCCTGGGCCATCTGTACCCGGTGTTCTTTGGCTTCAAGGGGGGCAAGGGCGTGGCCACGGCGCTGGGCGTGCTGCTGGGCATCAGCGGCTGGCTGGGTCTGGCGACGGCGCTGACCTGGGTCATAGTGGCCGTGTTCTTCCGCTACTCCTCCCTGGCCGCGCTGGTGGCATCGGTGTTCGCGCCCGTGTATTACGTGCTGTGCAGTGGCATTGTCTGGGATGCGGAAACGCCCATCACTGCCGCGATTGTCGTGATGGCGATCCTGCTGGTCTGGCGTCATCGCGAAAACATTCAGCGCCTGATCGCCGGCAAGGAATCCAGGCTGGGACAGAAAAAGACCGATGGCTCCAAGCCTGCAGAGGGCGCTGCCCGCAAGAGCGGCAAGAGCAAGCATCGCTAGGGCGCGGCTGCTGCATTTCTCCGAGGCCGCCTTCAGGCCTTTTCCATTCAAGCGCAAGAAGCTCTTAATTCAATAGCAAAAAATATGGCTTCCAGCCCATCGCAGCGCGACTACAGCGCTCCCTGTCCTGGTTGTGGCGCGCCGGTCCACTTCGCCAGTGCGCAATCGAGTTTTGCCGTCTGCGAGTTTTGCCGCAGCACCGTGTTGCGCGATGGCGAGACGCTCAAGCGCATTGGCTCCATGGCCGAGGTGTTCGAGGACTACAGCCCGCTGCAGCTGGGCGCCTCGGGCATGGTCAAGCGCAACGGCAAGCCCGAGCCCTTCACCATCGTGGGCCGCGCCCAGTACAAAAGCGCGGCCGGCAACTGGTCGGAGTGGGTGGCTGCGCTCAGCAACGGCGAGCTGGCCTGGCTGAGCGAGGACAACGGCAGCTTTGTCTTTGCCGTGAACTGGCAGCCGCCGGGCTGGAACGTGAAAGAGTTCCAGCAGCGCGAATGGCGCATGGGCCGCGAGCTCAAGGCAGGCACGGAATCCTTTACCGTCACCAGCATTCAGGATGCGCAACTGATGGCGGCTCAGGGCGAGCTGCCCCAGCTGCCCCAGCTCGGCAAGAGCTTCAAGCTGGTGGAGCTGCGCAGCGACAAGAACCAGATTCTCTCCATAGACTTCAGCGACAAGACACCGGCCTTCAGCCTGGGGGCAGCCGTGGCGCTGGAGGCTTTGCAGATGCAGGGCCTGCGCAGCAGCGCCCAGCAGAAAGCCCAGGGGCGCCACTTCAACTGTCCCAAGTGCGGTGCCGTAGTGCCCGTGCGCTTCGACACCACCAAGGCCCTGAGCTGCCCCAGCTGTGGCAGCCTGATCGACATGTCCAAGGGCATGGGGGCGGAGCTGAGCTATGCCGAGCAGCGCAGAAAGGTCAAGCCTCTGATCCCGCTGGGCAGCGAAGGCACGCTCGACGGCCTGAAATGGCAGGTCGTGGGTTTTCAGAGGCGCAGCGGGCGTGGTCTGGGCGAAGATGAGGACGACAGCTTCACCTGGGACGAGTACCTGCTCTACAACAAGAAGGCGGGCTTTTCGTTCATTGTCGATTCGGAAGACGGCTGGAGCACGGCCCGCGTCATCACGGGTGCTCCCAAGCTCAGCAAGAACGGCGCCACTGCGACCTATCTGCAGCGCAAATACCAGCGCGACTACGCCTACCTGGCGGAGACGGAATATGCAGAGGGCGAGTTCTACTGGCCCGTCTTCAAGGGCGCCAAGTCCAGCAATGTGGACTTTGCCAATGGCGGCAAGCAGTCCACGCTGGCGCTGGAGACCGCCAATCAGGAAACGACCTGGACCCATGGCCAGCGCGTTTCGGCTGAGACGGTGGCCAAGGCGTTCGGCACGGCCAAGCTCAAGGATCGCTCCCAGGTCAGTCCTCTGTCGGGCAGCGGCTTCAGCTGGGGCACGATTCTGTTCTGGTTGTTCCTGCTGCTGTTCATCCTGCCGTTCCTGCGTGCCTGCATGTCCAGTCCCAACTGCGACCCGCGCACAGATCCCAACTGCACGTACAGCCGCTCCAGCAGCGGCTCCTACGGTGGTTACACCTCCGGTGGCAGCCATAAATAAGCGTCGCTGCTCTCACAGGCAGGCCCCCCATCTCATTACAGGAGAGACATCATGAATTTCGACTGGTTCAGCGCCCAGAACTTCTTCGGCTCCATCATCTACGCCCTGGTGGGCGTGGTGGTGTTCTGGCTGTGCTTCATCATCATCGACAAGATCACGCCCGTGGACATGTGGGCCGAGATCGTGGAGAAGCACAACAAGGCACTGGCCATGGTGGTGGCGGCCATGTGCCTGGGGATCAGCATCATCGTCGCTGCGGCGATTCACTAAACACCCCCTGAGGCGCCCGCGCCTTCCCCCTCTCTCGCTACGCGGGAGGGGGACGACTGCATCGCTGCGCGGCGGCGCTTGCTGGCAGTCCCTCGTTTGCAGCGCGCCGGGTCTGAGCTTCAGAGTCCAATGGGAAGTGCTGATTCCTGAGGAGTGCAGGCCGATGGTGTGCTGAACTAGATAGAAAGTACCTTTGATGACTTCGATGGTGGCCGAGCAGGACAGCGCTGGCCTGGGGCCTAGGCCCATTGATGTGGCGCTGCTGGCCAGCGTCTTCGTGATTGCGGCCTGCGGCCTGCTCTACGAGTTGGCGGCAGGTGCGCTGGCATCCTATCTGCTCGGTGATTCGGTGCTGCAGTTCTCCACCATCATCGGCACCTATCTGTTTGCCATGGGCATAGGCTCGTGGCTGTCGCGCTATTTCGAAGACCAACTGCCCGCGCATTTTCTGCGTGTGGAGCTGATGGTGGCACTGGTCGGCGGTGCCTTGCCGGCCGTGCTGTTTCTCGCCAATGCCTATGCGCCGGGCGCGTTCCGCTTTCTGCTCTACGGCATGGTGATGGTGGTGGGCACGCTGGTGGGGCTGGAGATTCCGCTTGTCATGCGCATTCTCAAGCGCAATGCATCGCTCAAGGATCTGGTCTCCAAGGTGCTGACCTTCGACTATCTGGGGGCCCTGGCCGTGTCGCTGGCGTTTCCCATCGTGCTGGTGCCCAAGCTGGGCCTGGTGCGCACAGGTCTGCTGTTCGGCTTCATGAATGCGGCCATTGCCGTGTGGGCCCTGGTGCTGTTCAAGCATGAGCTGCGCAATCTGCGTGCCCATGCCTGGGCCTGCGCGCTGGTGCTGCTGGCCCTGGGCGGCGGCATCGCGGGCGCGGATCAGCTGACCCGGCTGGCCGACGACCATTTCTACCAGGACCGCATCGTGCTCTCCAGCAGCTCGCCCTACCAGCGCATCGTGGTGACCCAGGGACGCCAGGGCGCGCGGCTGTACCTGAACGGCAATCTGCAGTTTGCCCAGAGCGACGAGTACCGCTATCACGAAGCGCTGGTCCACCCCGCCATGGCTGCGCATGGCGCACCGAAGAAGGTGGCGGTGCTGGGCGGTGGCGACGGCATGGCCGTGCGCGAGGTGCTCAAGTACCCGGGCGTGGAGTCCGTGGTGCTGGTGGAGCTGGATCCGGCCATGACCGATCTGTTCAAGAGCAACGCCATGATGACGGCGCTTAATGGCAATGCACTCAACGATGCCCGCGTGAGCATCGTCAACACCGACGCCTTTCACTGGTTGCAGGAGACTGCAGACACCTTCGATGTGATCGTGGTGGACTTTCCCGATCCCACGAATTTCGCCATAGGCAAGCTGTTCACCAATAGTTTTTATTCGCTGCTGGACAAGCGTCTGGCGGCCAGCGGCTATGCCGTGATTCAGACCACCTCGCCGCTGATTGCGCGCCAGAGCTTTTGGACCGTGGTGCAGACCGTGGAGTCCGTGGGTCTGAGGGCACGGCCCTATCACGTGCATGTGCCCAGTTTTGGCGAATGGGGTTTTGTGCTGGCCAGCCACCGTCCCTGGCGCGAGCCCGAGGCTTTGCCCGCCGGCATGCGTTTTCTGACCCTGCCCACGCTGCGCCTGATGTTTGACTTCCCTCTCGATATGGCGCGCCTGCCGACCGAGGTGAATCGCCTCTCGAATCAGGTGCTGGTCAACACCTATGAGCGCGAGTGGGGCAAGGTGGAGCATTGATGCGGGCCGATCTGAAGCGGCGCGACTGGCTCGGGCTGGCGGCCGCCAGCGCTTTGGGCGCAGCGGGCCTGGCCGGCTGCAAGCAGCCAGCGCCCAGACTGGAGGACTTGCCTGGCGGCTTCAGCGGCGTGGCGCTGGAGCGCGGTCATGGCCTGCGCCCTTTCTGGCAGCGCCTGGCACAGGGGCTGGAGCTGCCTGCACCTGCGGTGGTACACCAGGCGCCGGTAGTGATTGCGGGCGGGGGCATGGCCGGGCTGGCGGCGGCACGCGCGCTTGAACTGGCTGGCGTGCAGGGCGCAGCCTTGCTCGATACCCAGGCCGCCATGGGAGGCAACAGCCAGGGCGGGCAAGTCAAGGGCATTGCCTGCCCCTTGGGCGCGCACTATCTGCCCGTTCCCGGCGACGATGCCCATGAGGTGCAGGACTGGCTGGAGGAGCTGGGCGTGCGCCAGCGCTTCGCTGGCCGCTGGCGCTATGACGAGCGCTATCTCTGCCATAGCCCTCAGGAGCGCCTGTACTGGCAGGGTGGCTGGCATGAGGGACTGCTGCCCGTGCAGGGCGTGAGCCAGCGCACGCTGGAGCAATATGCGCTGTTTGAAAAGCAGGTCGAGGCAGCGGCTCAGGCGGCGGCCTTTGCCATGCCTTCCATCCGTGTCTGGCAGCGCGAAGCGGGTCTGCCTGCCTCTCATGCGGTGCTCGATGCACAGCGTTTCGACCAATGGCTGGCGGTGCAGGGCCTCGATGACGAGCGTCTGCTCTGGTATCTGGACTACAGCTGCCGCGATGATTTCGGTGCCGGTCTGAGCTGCGTCTCGGCCTGGGCGGGGATTCATTATTTCGCCAGCCGCCATGGTTTCCACGCGCCGCGCCTGCAGTCCGGGCATGAGAGCGAAGCGGATGGCGAGCAGGTGCTGACCTGGCCCCAGGGCAATGGCTGGCTGGCGCAGCAACTGGCGGCGGGACTGAAAGCCACGCAGCTGCAGACCGATTGCAGCGTGCTTGCCGTCACCGAGGACGCGGGCGGTGTGCAGATCGAGGTTTATCACCATGGCCGCCAGCAGCATGAACGCTGGCTGGCGCGCCATTGCGTGGTGGCGCTGCCCAGCTTTGTTGCTGCAAGAGTGCTGCGCAATGCGCCCGATTTTCTGCGTGCCGTGGCGGCTCGCCTGGACTGGGCTCCCTGGCTGGTGGCGAACATCCATATCGACCGACCGCTGGCCGACTACCCCGGCGCCGAGCCCGCCTGGGACAATGTGCTGTACCGCGATGGCAATGCGGGCGGGCTGGGCTATGTGGATGCGGGCAATCAGCGACTGGACCGCATCCGCAGCCAGCCTACGGTGCTGAGCTACTACCAGGCGCTGGGCGACTGGGCCGATGGGCGCAGGCAATTGATGCAGCAGCCGTTTGCCTTCTGGCGCGAGCGCATCGTGAACACGCTGAGCGAGCCGCACCCAGACCTGCTGCAGCAGGCCACACGCATGGAAATCACCCGCTATGGCCATGCCATGGCGATTCCGCGTCCTGGCGATCAGCAGATATTGAGCGAAATAGCCGTCAAGTTCAGTGCCAGCAAGCGCAATCTGCTATTGAATGGGGAGCGAGTGCAGGGCCTGCCCACGCCTGCGACGGCGCGACTGAGCTTTGCGCATTCGGACTGGGCCGGCTATTCGGTGCTGGAAGAGGCGTTCACGCGTGGCCACCATGCCGGCCTGATCGCTGCACAAGGCGTTTAGAAAGGGTCAGCGTCTGCTGCCCGGCAGCTTGACCATGCGGTACAGCTCGGCGTTGCCGCGTGCACTGTGAATGCCCAGCTGTGCCATGGAGCGCAGGTCCAGATCCAGCGTCAGCGAGGAACGCGCCAGCGCGGAGGTGATGGCCGGCCTGCGCCCCTCCAGATGCCAGATGGGCGGGTACATGCTGTGGCCGTCACGGTCGATCACGCTGGCAATCTCGGGTTCTTCCAGACTTTTTCCGCGGCGCAGCACCACGGCCACTTCGCCATTGTCCAGCTGCACATAGGTGCCGGGCGGGTACAGGCCCACGACATCGATCAAGGCCTGCTTGACCTCATCGGCGTATTGGCCGCCCTGCTGCAGCACTTGCAGAGACTCGGTGGCCGAGCGGCCGCTACGGGTCTTGCGCGGGCTGATCAGGGCAGCATAACGGTCTACCGTGCCCAGAATGCGTACCAGACGCTCCAGCGGCTGCAACTGTGCCAGCGGCGCGGGCTGCAGCACCACATGGTGGTATTGCACGCTGTCCAGCCAGAGTCGGTCACGCACCATGAGCCGCTCCAGCATCAGCCGGCCCTCTGTGGGGTGCTGCTTGACGGCTTCGGCCTGCTGGCTGCTCAGCGGTGTACGCTGCTCGGCCAGCTGGTTCTGCAGCACGGTCATGCCGATGTTCATGGTCAGAGCGGCCTGGATCAGCGTGTCGCGCTCGAATTGAGGCAGGTCAAGCTCCTTGGCAAGGATATGGCACAGGCCCGCGCAGACCACGGCGTGAGACGGGCTATAGCCCTCGGTTGTCGAGCTGGCACGCTGAAACATCAGATACAGCGCGGCATCGCTGTCCTGCGTGATGAGGTCTTGCAGCCACAGGTCAAGCTGGTGCAGCTTGATGGCAAAGCCGGGGATGCGCAGCGGCTCGGTCAGCAAAACCGCGAGTGCGGCCTCCAGATCCGACCACAGGCCCAGCAGGTCTTCATAGGGGTCGTCGTAGCGTGCGTGCATGGGCGAGAGGCGGGTTCAGTTCTTTTCCAGAACCATCTCATTGCCCTTGCGGGTCATCTGAAACCGGGTCAGCAGACTGTTGCCCAGCAGCACATAGGGCATGGACTGGGGGGCAACGACGGCCTCTATGCCGTAGACCTCCATCTCGCCCAATTTGACGCTGTCGAGCTTGATGCGCCAGCCCTGGGCAGTGCCGTTGGCCGTGCGCATCAGGACGGGGGCACCCTGCTCGTAGGGCAGGCCCATGCGATCGGCATCGGCGCGGCCTATGGCAATGGTGCTGGCACCGGTGTCCACCATGTACTGCATGGTTTTTCCATTGATATAGCCGCGATCCACAAAATGGCCGCGCGAGTCGGCGATCAGGACCAGCCGGCCCGAGCGCGCAGCGCCGCCAATGCCGCCCCGGCTGCCCACGCTGACCGGAGCTGCTCCCAGGTGCACGGTCTGGCGCTGGCCCTTGATATCCACCACGGCGGAGTCGCCGCTGATCTGCAGCAGGCGCACCTCCTTGTGGCTTTCGTTGACGGCCAGCGCCTTGGGGGCACTGCCATCAATGACCAGCAAGGCCTTGCTGCCCAGCACGCCGGTCAGGGCTACGGACTGTCCCAAGGCACTGCTGGAGGCCACAGCGACTGAAAGCATGAGCCCCATGCGACGCAGGCGAGAGGCGCGGGGCAAGGAGCTGGGCTGGCCGCGTCGCCCTGTGGCAACGGCCTCACTCCCCTCCCGCAAGGCGAGGGAAGGGAAAGCAGCGGAGCTGCGCAGGGGGGGCTTCATTCAATCGCGGAAATTGTTGAACGACAGAGGGTGGTCGGCCAGATCCTTGCGGATCAATGCCATGGCCGCCTGCAGATCGTCACGCTTGGCTCCGGTGATGCGGACCTTCTCTTCCTGAATGGCCGCCTGCACCTTGAGCTTGCTTTCCTTCATCAGCTTCTGGATCTTCTTGGCCAGCTCGGACTCGATGCCGTTCTTGACCTTGATGAGCTGCTTGACCTTGTCGCCGCCAATCTTCTGTGCCTTCTGGATGTCCAGGAAGCGCACATCGACATTGCGCTTGGTCAGCTTGTTGCGCAGCAGGTCTTCGACTTGCTGCAGCTGGAACTCGGCATCGCCGTAAATGGTGATTTCCTTGTCCTTGAGTTCGACGGCGGCCGATGTGCCCTTGAAGTCGAAACGGGTGCCAATTTCCTTGGTGGCGTTGTCAACGGCGTTCTTCACTTCGACGAAATCGGCTTCGCAAACAGTGTCAAAAGAAGGCATGTGTAATTCCTATCAGTATCAGAGCGGTAAACAGCCACAGTGCGCCGGGCCGTGATGTGCGGCTTGCCAGCAGCAGAGCAGGCGCAGTGCGACAATTGGATGGATGTTAGTCGAGAAAAATGTTCCCCTGCAGCATTGCAACACCTTTGGCATTGCCGCGCGCGCCGAAACGCTGGTGCGCATTCGTAGCCAGGACGATATCCGTCAGTTTCTCGCCGACCCGCTATGGGGGCGGCAGCCTGTGTTCGTCCTTGGCGGTGGCAGCAATGTGGTGCTGACGGGCGACGTGGCCCCCGTGGTGCTCAAGATGGAAATCATGGGCATGCGGCTGCTGCGCGAAACCGACAAGCACTGGATTGTCGAGATCGGGGCGGGCGAGCGCTGGCATGACATGGTGGCATGGACGCTGGCCCAGGGCTATACAGGCCTTGAAAACATGGCCCTGATTCCAGGCACGGTAGGCGCGGCCCCGGTGCAGAACATCGGCGCTTACGGGATGGAGCTGCAGGATCGCTTCGACTCCCTGGACGCGATCGATCTGGTCACCGGCGAGCAGTTCAGCCTCAATGCCGCGCAATGTGCCTTCGGCTACCGTGACTCGGTGTTCAAACATGCTCCGGCTCAGCCCAAGTACTGGCCAGTGACGGGCTCGACGGCTGTCCCGCGCGGCCTGGGTCTCAAAGGGCGGGCGGTGATCACCCGGGTGCGTCTGGCGCTGCCCAAGAGCTGGCAACCGGATCTGGGCTATCTGGATCTGCAGCGCAAGCAGGCGGAAAAAGGCATAGAGCAGCCGACTGCACAGCAGATCTTTGAATGGGTCTGCGAGATTCGTCGTGCCAAGCTGCCGGACCCCGACGTCATCGGCAATGCGGGTAGCTTCTTCAAGAATCCCACGGTGACGACCGAGCAATGCGCGGACATCATCGCGCGCGAGCCCAAGATTGTTCACTATCCCATGGATGACGGCTCCATCAAGTTGGCGGCCGGCTGGCTGATCGATGCCTGCGGTTGGAAAGGCAAGACCATGGGCCGCGCGGGCGTCTACGACAAGCAGGCGCTGGTGCTGGTCAATCGCGGAGATCGCCACAGCCTCGATGCCAGCGTGACCGGCGGCGAGGTGATGACGCTTGCAGGGGCAATTCAGACCAGTGTCTACGAGCGCTTTGGCATTCGCCTGGAGCCCGAGCCGGTGGTGATCTGACTTTGTCGGTACCAACAAAAAAATGGAGCCAGGAGGCTCCATTTTTGATGGTGAAAAGCGCTTATTTCCAGAAGGCCGGGCGCAGCAAAATGCCCGAAATACGGTAAGGAGCCTTGGGCTCGACCGCCAGTTCCATGGGCACAAAGCCCTTGGTGCAGCTCAGCAGCACGCTGGTGGCCAGAGGTGTGGAGCTTTCCATGCGGCCAACCGTCTGGCAGCTGCCGACGCCGGTGCGCACGGAGTCCAGAGCTTTCTGCACGGTGTCGATGGGGGAGTTCTTGAGGAACTCCTCGTTGAAGTTGTTGGCAGCCAGCTTGGACTTGCCGTCCATGGCTGCGACAACTGCCTGCAGGCGCTTGCGCAATGCGGCGTCTGCAGCAGCGGCATCCACATTGGCAGGGACTGCCTGAGCTGCGGGTGCTGCCTGTGGCGCAGCAGCCTTGGCGGCATCGGTCGCAGCAGCATCGGGCTGGGCCTGTGCTGCAGTCATGAAGCCGGCGGCAGCCAGCAGGGCGGTCAGACAAACAGCATTGCGTGTTTTGGTGGTAATCATCCGTTGAGCCTTTCGTCAAACAACGAGAGGCACTGTAAACCTTCTGCAAGCTTGATTTCGATAGACGGCAAATTGTTTTTTGTGAATAAATGGCAAAGACCTGATGCTGGCTGTGACGGTGGTGCGACTTTGTTGCAACACGGACAAGCTGGGTTGTCAGGGTTACTGCTTGCCGGTGAGGCTTGTGCACTGCCTAAAATCTGTTGCACTGCAATAGCTCAATTGACGACGGGGCCGACCCCCAGAACATAAAGGACTTGCGATGCAAGAAAGCAAAGAGGGCAAAGAGGGTGATGTCCAGGTGGGGAGCCAGCGAATCATCAAGAAGTATCCCAATCGCCGCCTCTACGACACCAATACCTCTTCATACATCACTCTGGCCGAGGTCAAGCAACTGGTCATGGATAGCGAGCCGGTGGTCATCAGGGATGCCAAGACCAATGAAGACCTGACGCGTTCCATCCTGCTGCAGATCATTCTGGAAGAAGAAGCGGGCGGGGCTCCCATGTTCTCCGAGGCAATGCTGGCCAACATCATTCGCTTCTATGGTCATGCCATGCAGGGCTTCATGGGGAGTTACATCGAAAAGAACGTGCAGATGTTCACGGACTTCCAAAGCAAGCTTGCGGGCCAGTCCCAGGGCATGAACCCCGAGGCCTGGAAGCAGTTCATGAGCATGCAGCCTCAAGCCATGCAGGGTTTGATGGGCAGCTATATGGAGCAGTCCCAGAACATGTTCACGCAGATGCAGGAGCAGATGCAAAAGCAGACGGAGCAGATGCTGGGCGTGTTCGGCATCAAGCGCTGAACGAAAACTGCTTTTCCCGAGCGGGCCAATGGCCCGCTTTTTTGTGTCTGTTGCTGGCTTCTGCCTGCGCTAGTCCTAATTGACGATGTTTGCGATTGTCGCCGGTCGAACAATGATTCCGTTGCTTCGGAATCGCGAGTGGGCAAGGAAGAAGAACGATAAAAGAAGTTCAATGACAGGTAGATGCATGGCGGATGCATCCAAGGAGACTAGGCATGAAGTTAGGAGAGGGCCCTCGTTTGCTGGCGGTCTTGGCTGCAGGTGTATTGTTTGTGGGGGGGGCTTGGGCCAAGGCGACGCCCGATGAGCTGGCCAGGCTGGGCAAGTCCCTGACCTGCACGGGAGGAGAGAAAGCGGGTACAGCCAGTGGTGTGCCCGAGTTCACGGGCAAATGGCTGGGTACGCCGCCCGGCATTCAATACAACCCGCATGCTGGCCAGCACCCGGTGGACCCCTATGCCGGTGAAAAGCCGTTGCTCACCATCACGGCTGAGAACCTGGCGCAGTATGGCGAGCGTCTGAGCGAGGGGCAGAAGGCCATGTTTGCCAAATACCCCAAGACCTATCGTATTCCGGTCTATCAGGGCCACCGTGACTTTCGCTTCTCGGATGCCGTCTGCGCGGCGGCCAGAAAGAATGCCCAGGATGCGGTGATGAACGCAGACGGTCAGGGCACAACGGGTGCGGTCAAGGGGGCGCTGCCCTTCCCGTTCCCCAGAAATGGACTTGAGCTGGCCTTCAACAATCTGCTGCCTTCGCGGGCTTTCACCGAACACACGCTGCGTGACAACGCCAATGTGTTGGCCGATGGCAGCATCGTCTGGGGTCGTGCCGACAATCGCGCTTTCAGTCAGATCAACGACCCGGCCAACGCAGGGCAGCCACTGGGCAGTCCCATGTCCCAGGGCATGAATGCGGTCAAGTTGCCCGAACGCGAGAAAGGCGGCGTCAGCGTGGTGTCCGAGCCGGTTGAATTTGGCAAGGAAAAGCGCCTGGGCTGGAGCTATGACCCCGGCACACGTCGTGTGCGCCAGATTCCAGAGTACGGTTTTGACCAGCCATTGTCGGGCACCGGTGGCAAGCTGACGATTGACTCCGATCGCCTGTTCAACGGCTCGCCCGAGCGCTACAACTGGAAGTCGCTGGGCAAGAAGGAAGTCTATGTGCCGGCCAATGCCTACAAGATTCACGGCAGCAACGTGAAGTATGCCGATCTGCTCAAACCCGGTCATGAAAACCCCGACTACATGCGCTACGAGCTGCGCCGGGTCTGGGTGCTGGAGGCTTCGCTCAAGGATGGCTACCGCCACATGTTCGGCAAGCGCGTGCTGTTCCTCGACGAAGATACCGGTCAGGCACTGATGAGCGATTACTACGATGCACGCGGCCAGCTGTGGCTGCAGGCGGTGGTCAATCATTACTACGCCTTCGACGCAAGGATCTGGCATGCGGGCACCAGCTTCTATCACGACCTGAACTCTGGCGGCTATGTGGCCTACAACCTGTTCCAGGAGCGCACCCAGGGTCCCGTCTTGAACAAGGGCAATATGACTGCAGCCATGTTTACGCCCGAAGCAGCACGTAACGCAGGCAACTAAAAAATGAATCCGGCAAACAGCTTGTGGCGTAGTTTCTGTGGCTGCGGGCTTTTGCCATTCAAGTCAGGAGGCGCTTGCGCCTCCTTTTTTATGTGGCAGTAGCAATGCCCTGCTCAGGGCTTGGAAAAACAAGAGGAGACGTAGATGACGAATCGTTTGCAGGGCAAGGTGGCGCTGGTCACTGGTGGTGCCAGTGGTGTGGGTCTGGAGGTGGTCAAGTTGCTTCTTGGTGAAGGCGCCAAGGTCGCATTCAGCGATATCAATGAAACGGCGGGGCAGCAACTGGCGGCTGAATTGGGCGACGGCTCCATGTTCGTCCGCCATGACGTGAGCAGCGAGACGGACTGGACGCTTGTGATGGCGGCGGTGCAGCAACGTCTTGGCCGGCTCGATGTGCTGGTCAACAATGCCGGCATCCTGCTGCCTGGTGATATGGAAACAGGGCGTCTGGAGGATTTCAGCCGCCTGCTCAAGATCAACACCGAGTCGGTCTTCATCGGTTGCCAGCAGGGCATTGCGGCGATGAAGCAGGCCGGTGGCTCCATCATCAATATGGCTTCGGTATCCAGCTGGCTGCCCGTGGAGCAATATGCCGGCTACAGCGCCAGCAAGGCTGCAGTGTCCGCGCTGACGCGCGCCGCTGCGCTGAACTGTCGCAAGCAAGGCTATGCGATTCGCGTCAACTCCATTCATCCCGATGGCATTTATACGCCCATGATGCAGGCTTCGCTGCCAAAGGGCGTGAGCAAGGAAATGATCTTGCATGACCCCAAACTCAACCGCGCCGGCCGCGCCTATATGCCCGAGCGCATCGCGCAACTGGTGCTGTTCCTGGCCAGCGACGAGTCCAGCGTCATGAGCGGTAGCGAGCTGCATGCCGATAACTCGATTCTGGGCATGGGGCTATAGATGAAAGTTTGAATCTGACCGCTCCCCGGAAGGCCTTGAAGCGTTTCAAGGCCTTTGCCGTTTTTGCTGAGTAGGATGATGCAGTCAATGGTCTTGAGCGGTAAAGATGCGACCGTTCAAATTCGGTTGGGTTTTGAGAGGATGCCTTCATGAAATTGGGTTACACAATCATCTACGTCCCGGATGTCTCGGCATCGCTGGAATTCTTTAACCGGGCATTCGGCATAGAACAGCGTTTTCTGCATGAATCCGGAACCTATGGCGAGCTCGAGACAGGGCAGACCACGCTGGCATTTGCCGCCCATGAACTGGGCGCGTTGAATTTTCCTGGCGGCCATGTCGAAGCGCACAGCTCTGCCAAGCCGTTGGGATTTGAAATCGCGCTGGTCACGGAGGATGTCGAGCAGGCTCATCGGAGCGCGCTGAGCGCCGGCGCCATCGAGATGGCCGCTCCGACGGCCAAGCCCTGGGGTCAGATGGTGTCTTATCTGCGTTGCCCCGACGGCTGCGTGGTGGAGCTTTGTACGCCCATGGCTGGCTGATCCGCAGAGATGCCTGCCCGCAAAGGCGCAAGGTCCGGGCCTGGCTTTTCGCACTGTTTGCAATATCGCGAACATGCGACGCAAATTGCACCCTGGCGGAGTTTGACCGGGCAGATCTCTGTGTTGCCTGGCCTGGGAGAGCCTCGAGCAGCAATGCTGTCCCGAGACAAGAGAGACTTCGCGGGCGTATAGCGGCTCTGTGACTACAGTCTAGGGAGAGCACCGTCGGCAGTCATTTCCGTGCTGAGGCGGTC
This sequence comes from Comamonas sp. HJ-2, assembly GCF_053615495.1. Taxonomy (NCBI): domain Bacteria; kingdom Pseudomonadati; phylum Pseudomonadota; class Betaproteobacteria; order Burkholderiales; family Comamonadaceae; genus Comamonas; species Comamonas sp. HJ-2. The sequence goes on from NZ_JBSIFD010000014.1 coordinate 110,182, forward strand.
AGTATGGTTTTGATAGCTGCCAACGCTTTATGGACAAAGTATTGCTTCTATATACTCCCATTTTTTCTGTGAACAGGGGAAGCAATGCTTGCGCGATGGTCTGGTGCTTTGGTTCTGTCGGCTTGGCTGTCAGTTTGGGGTTGTGCGCAGGCTCAGCCCAGCGAAATGGTCAATGCCGCGAAGACAGGAGATGTCGCGGCACAGTACGAGTTGGGAAAAGCCTATCTTTACGGCAAGGGCGTGGAAAAGAATGCCGACGATGCCTTGCGCTGGCTGCGTCTGGCCGCAGAGCACAATCATGCGCCGTCCCAGTATCTGCTGGGTCTGGTCTATGTGCTGGGTGCCGAGGGTGTGAAAAAAGATCCTGAGGCAGGGCTGACACACATTCATCAGGCTGCAAACGCCGGAAATCTCGATGCGCAGAACCTGCTGGGAACTATTTATCTAAAAGGCGAAGCGGTTGAGAAGGATGCCGCAACAGGTGTCGCATGGCTGGAGCGCGCCGCGCAACAAGGCTCTGCAACGGCACAAAATAGCCTGGGCTTTGTCTACCGCAAAGGCGAGTTGCTTGCCCAGGACTTGCAGGCCTCGTTTCGCTGGTATCTGATGGCGGCGCAGCAAGCCGATGTGCTTGCACAGTTCACCGTGGCCGAGATGTACTACCTTGGCGAAGGCGTGGAGAAGAATCGTGCCGAAGCTGCGAAATGGCTGACCCCGCTGGCAGACAAAGGCGTGCAGAGAGCCCAATTGCTGCTGGGAAAGATTTGCTTCGAAGGCCAGGGTGTGGCCCCCGACTACAAGCTGGCCGTGCTGCTGCTGCACGCTGTCGCCATCCGCGGCTCGGGCGAGGCTTACTATGAGCTGGGCCGTCTGTTCGAGCAGGGAGAGGGCGAGTATCGCAACGAAAAAGAAGCGATTGCCTATTACACCCAGGCGCTGAAGTACCAGCATGCAGCGGCGGCGCAGCGGCTGGAGCAGCTCTCCGCTTCGTCGCCAAAGTCCGCAGAGTTTGCGCAGTCCATGGAATACATGGAGAACCTGAACTCGGCTCTCAAGGGCAATGTTCTGGCCCAGTACAACGTCGGTGTCTTTCAATATCTGGGCAAGGGCTTTGCGCAACCCAACTACACGGAGGCCGCCAAGTGGTTCACCATGGCAGCCAATCAAGGCTATGCCAAGGCCCAGTACAACCTGGGCACCTTGTACGAAAACGGCGAGGGTGTGGGCAAGAGCCTGGCTCAGGCGCTCAAGTGGTATCGGCTTGCCGCCGAGCAGCAGGATGCCCCGGCCCAGTACGCGCTGGGAACTTTGTACCGGGACGGTCTGGGTGTGAAGAAGAATGCCAAGCAGGCTCGTGAGTGGTTGCAGCGCGCCGCAGAGCAAGGCCATGCACCGGCAAAAAAGGCTTTGGCACAGCTCTGAGCTGACAAGCGGGGGCCGTTTTCGGAGGCCCCGGCTTGCCAGCGCGAGCACGACTAGGCCGGCTCCGAGATCTCGATCAGGTTCAGGTCGGGGTCACGCACATAGATGGAGCGGATTTTCGATGTGGCACCGGTGCGCATCACAGGGCCTTCGGCGATGGGAACCGACAACTGCTGCAGACGCGCGATAACCTCGTCCAGCGGCACCGAGGCCAGAAAGCACAGATCAAGGGCACCGGGTACAGGCGTGTGGGCCTTGGGCTCGAACTCGCGCCCTTTCACATGCAGATTGATCTTCTGCCGGCCGAACACAAAGGCCTTGCGCTCCACGGGCGGGGTGCCGCCGATGAAGGATTCCAGCCGCATGCCCAGGACTTCGGTGTAAAAGCGTATGCATTGGGCTTCGTTGGCCGTGGTGAGAACCAGGTGGTCGAGGTGACTGATCATGACAAGGCTACTCTCTGGTTGTGAAAACGAGTGTGAAGGTACGCGAACTCGCGTTGCAGGGGAACGGCATGACCATGGTGCAGCTGGAGGCCGGCATGGCCGGTAAGGCTGCAGTCGGGGTCGATTCTGTCAGGCTGTCGCCGTCCCATCCTGGCGCATGACTCCATGCAAAAACGCCTGCTCGGCAAGCTGTGCCAGCGGGGCGCGCGGGATGCGACCGCGGCGCTCTCCATCGATGAGCGCGATCACGGTTCCCAGCCACAGCTCGGTCAGCGTTGCGGCGCTGAAATCGATGCGGAACACGCCTTCCTGTTGGCCGCGCAGGAAAAAAGCGTCGACCTTGGGTTCCCAGATCGCATTTTCCTCCATGGGTTTTTCGACTTCATTCCAGTAATAGGTCAGGAACAGCGTGAATTCACGGTGTTCAAGATGCTTGGCATTGAGGCGCTTGAGGGCCTCGAGTACCGGGCCTTCCTCGATGCGGGCTTCGTCCAGCGCATCGTCCAGCGTGCGCAGGCTTTGTTCCAGCAGTCGCTTGATCAGCAGATCGCGCGTGGGGCAGAAGCGATAGAGCGTGGCCTTGCTGATGCCTATGGCCTTGGCCAGCTCCTGCAAGGTGGCGCGTGGGTGGTTGACCAGGGCCAGGGCCAGTGGGGGGAGGATTGCTGTGTTGTCGTGGGGGGCGGTCGTCATTCGTGGCTCCGGTTGGGGCGGATACGGATGAACCTATTTTGATTCAAGCGGCGGGCCTAAAAGCTTGGGATAGCAACTTTACTTGGTATCAAAATGCCATGAATCAATATAGGTCCTAATGAATCAAATTTGATTCAAAAAATATTTTCATGCATCATGCGCTTCTTTCAAGATTTGACAAGACTCAAAAGCCATGAAGAAGAAAAGCCAGAATGTGCGTGCCTGGTCGGCCCTGGCCGCATTGGCAGCCGCAATGATGTTGGCCGGCTGCATCAAGTCGGAAGCGGGCGGACCGCCTCAGGAATTGCCGCTGGTGGATGTGGTGACCGTCAAGCCCAGGGCGCTGAGCCTCAGCGCTGAGCTGCCCGGGCGCATCGAGCCCGTACGTGTGGCGGAGGTGCGTGCGCGGGTGCCGGGTATCGTGCTGAGCCGCAACTTCAAAGAGGGTGCCGATGTGAAGGCTGGAGAGGTGCTGTTCAACATCGACCCGGCACCGCTGCGCGCGGCGCTGTCGCGGGCCCGGGGCGAATTGGCGCGAGCCGAGGCCGCGCTCTCCGATGCTCAGTCCGTGGTGCGTCGTTACGAGCCGCTGGTGGAACAGGAAGCCGTGAGTCGCCAGGATTTCGACAGCGCCAAGGCCGCGCTGCACAGCGCCTTGGCCACGCGTCAATCGGCCCAGGCCGAAGTCGAGGCGGCACGCCTGAACCTGGACTATGCGACGGTGAGGGCCCCGATTTCGGGCCGCATCGGCCGTGCCTTGGTGACGGAAGGTGCCCTGGTCGGCCAGGGGGAGGCCACACCGATGGCAGTGATACAGCAGCTTGACCCCATTTATGCCGATTTCCGCCAGACCGCAGCGCTGGCCACGCGCTTGCGTTCACAGCAACAGGGAGAGCAGTCGCAGAAGAGTGCTCCAGTGACGCTGGTGGCGGACGGTCTGGACGAAAAGCGCCAGGGACGCATGCTGTTTTCGGATGTGACGGTGGATCGCGGCACCGGCCAGCTTGCACTGCGCGGTGAATTCCCCAACAAGGATGGCTTGCTGCTGCCCGTCATGTATGTGCGCGTGACCATGGGCCTGGGCGAGGATCCCGCGGCCATTCTCGTGCCTCAGCGCGCGGTGCAGCGCGGCGCCGACGGACTGGCCCATGTGCTGGTGCTCGACGAGAACGACATTGTGCAATCCCAGAAGGTGAGCACCGGTGCCATGTACGGCTCCGACTGGCATATCACCGAGGGTCTCAAGGAAAACGCCCGAGTGCTGGTCGGAGGCCTTGCGGCAGCCGTGCCCGGCACCAAGGTGCAGATCAGAGCTGCCGCTGCAAATCTCGCTGACGCTGTCAAAGATGCGGAAGTCACTGAAAAGAAATGAGCACTATGCGCTGGTCCTGCAAGCGCTGAATGCCAAGAAGACAAGCCTTATTCAAGGATAGACAATGTCCCGGTTTTTTATTGATCGCCCCAAGCTGGCCTGGGTGGTTGCGATCTTCATCCTGCTGGCCGGCCTGCTGGCGATCCCGGCCTTGCCCGTGGCGCAGTTTCCCAACGTGGCTCCGCCGCAGATCTCCATCTCTGCAACCTATCCGGGGGCGTCAGCCACCACGGTGATGGAGTCGGTGACCAGCGTCATCGAGGAGGAGCTCAACGGCACCAAGGGGCTGTTGTACTTCGACTCGTCCAGCGGTGCCACGGGCCTGGCCGAGATCACGGCCACCTTCGCGCCGGGCACCGATCCCGCACTGGCCCAGGTCGAGGTGCAGAACCGCATCAAGAAGGCCGAGGCCAGACTGCCCGCATCGGTGATGCAGATGGGTCTGCAGGTAGAGCAGGCCAGCGCCAACTTCCTGCTGATCTATTCGCTGACCTACAAGGGTGACGACAGCGGCAAGAACGAGGTCCGCCTCTCCGACTATGCGGTGCGCAACATCAACAACGAGATCCGGCGCGTACCCGGTGTGGGCAAGGTGCAGTACTTCGGCGCCGATGTCGCCATGCGGGTCTGGGTCGATCCGCAGAAGCTGCTGGGCTACGGCCTGTCGGTGGCCGACGTGAATGCGGCCATTGCCGCGCAGAATGCCCAGGTGCCGGCTGGCAGCTTCGGCAGCCAGCCCGGATCGTCAGAGCAGGAACTCAGCGCCACGATTGCCGTCAAGGGAGCGCTGAGTTCGCCCGAGGAGTTCGGTCAGATCGTGTTGCAGGCCAGGGCCGATGGCTCGGCCGTGCACCTGGCCGATGTGGCGCGTCTCGAAGTCGGCCAGCTCGACTACAGCTTTGCCTCGCGCGAGGACGGCCACAAAGGAGTGGCGGCCGCCGTGCAACTGGCACCTGGTGCCAATGCTATGCAGACCGCCAAGGCGGTCAAGGCGAGGCTAGCCGAGCTGTCGCAGAACTTCCCCGATGATATTCAGTACGCAGTGCCCTACGACACCTCGCGCTTTGTTGAAGTCGCCATCGGCAAGGTGATCCAGACCCTGGTCGAGGCCGTGGTGCTGGTGTTCCTGGTGATGTGGCTGTTTCTGCAGAACCTGCGCTATACGCTGATTCCCACCATCGTGGTTCCGGTGTGTCTGGCCGGTACCCTGGCGGTGATGTATGCGCTGGGCTTCTCGGTCAATATGATGACCATGTTCGGCATGGTGCTGGCCATCGGCATTCTGGTCGACGATGCCATCGTGGTGGTGGAGAACGTGGAGCGTCTCATGGCCGAGGAGGGGCTCTCGCCGCTGGCCGCCACCGTGCGCGCCATGCAACAGGTCTCGGGGGCCATCGTCGGCATCACGCTGGTGCTGGTGGCCGTGTTCCTGCCTCTGGCCTTCATGAGCGGCTCGGTGGGCGTGATCTATCGCCAGTTCTCGCTGTCGCTGGCGGTCTCCATCCTGTTTTCGGGCCTGCTGGCGCTGACTTTCACGCCGGCGCTGTGCGCCACGCTGCTCAAGCCTGTTGCCGAGGATCACCACAAGGAGAAAAAAGGCCTCTTCGGCTGGTTCAACCGCCACTTTGCCAAGCTGACCGAGCGCTTTTCGCTGCTCAACCAGCGTCTGGTCAGGCGCACAGGCCGCTATATGCTGATCTATGCGGCCATCGTGGGCGGGCTGGGCTTTGCCTATACGCGCATGCCCGAGTCCTTTGTGCCTTATGAAGACATGGGCTACTACATCGTCAGCGTGCAACTGCCTCCTGGTGCGACCGAAGCGCGTACCGAGGCCGTGGTGCGAGACATGGAAGCCTATGTGCAAAGCCGCCCCGCGACGGCCCAGGCCGAGTTCCTGATGGGCTACAGCTTCTCGGGCATGGGGCAGAACGCGGCCATGGCCTTCGTCACGCTCAAGGACTGGTCCTTGCGCGGCAAGGGTCAGGCGTCGTGGGACGAGGTCCAGGCCTTCAACCAGCGCTTCGGCAGTCTGTCCGACGGTGCGGCCATGGCGGTGGACCCGCCACCCATCGACGGCCTGGGCAACTCCGGCGGCTTTGCGCTGCGTCTGCAGGATCGCGCCAGTCTGGGCCGTGAGGCCTTGGTTGCCGCGCGCGACGAACTGCTGAAGAAGGCCAATGCCTCGCCGGTGATCGCCTACGCGATGATGGAAAACCTCGAAGACGCGCCGCAGCTGCGCCTGGACATAGACCGGCGCAAGGCCCAGGCCCAGGGCGTGAGCTTCGCGAGCATCAGTGCCGTGCTGTCCACGGCCTATGGCTCGGCCGTGATCAACGAGTTTCCGAATGCGGGGCGCCTGCAGCGCGTGGTGGTGCAGGCCGACATGGCAGCGCGCATGACGCCCGAGGCCCTGCTGCGGCTGTATGTGCCCAATGCCCAGGGCGAGCAGGTGCCGCTGGCCTCGTTTGCCAGCGTGGAGTGGGAGCAGGGGCCGGTGCAGATCTCGCGCTACAACGGCTATCCGGCCTTCCGTATCGCGGGCGATGCCAAGCCCGGCCACACCACGGGTGAGGCCATGGCCGAGCTCGAACGCATCCTGGGTGAGATGCCGCGCGGCATAGGTTACGAGTGGACGGCGCTGTCCTATCAGGAAAAGGCTGCTGGCGCACAGGCTCCCAAGCTGTTCGCACTGGCCATCGTGGTGGTGTTCCTGCTGCTCGTGGCCCTGTACGAAAGCTGGAGCATTCCCGCAGCCGTGATGCTGATCGTGCCCATAGGGGCGCTGGGCTCGGTGCTGGCCACCTCGGCGCTGGGTCTCTCGAACGACGTGTACTTCAAGGTCGGCCTGATCACCATCATCGGCCTGGCGGCCAAGAACGCCATCCTGATCGTGGAGTTCGCCAAGGACCTGCACGAGCGCGGCCATTCGCTGGCGGAAGCGGCATTGCAGGCAGCCCGTTTGCGCTTCCGCCCCATCGTGATGACTTCGCTGGCCTTCATCCTCGGGGTGGTGCCGCTGGCGCTGGCCACCGGGGCGGGGGCCTCCAGCCAGGCCGCCATCGGTGTTGGCGTGATCGGCGGCATGCTCAGCGCCACCTTGCTGGGCGTGCTGTTCGTGCCCATCTTCTTTGTCTTCGTGCTCTCGCTGCGGCGCAAGCGCCCCGCAGTGCCGGAGGAAAAAAACACAGACTCCGAAGGAGAACCCGTATGAACGGGCGAAACACCATGCGTACCGCGACGCTGACGCTGATTGCCGCGATGCTTGCCGGCTGCTCTTTTGCACCGACCTATGAAAGACCTGCTGCGCCCATTCCCGGCAACTGGAGCGCGGCATCATCGGCCTCGGCTGCATCGATGCAGAGCTTGCACTGGAAGGATTTCGTGATCGATGAGCGCCTGCGCTCGCGTATCGAAACGGCGCTGGCCAACAACCGCGATCTGCGCCAGACGCTGCTCAATGTGCAGACCGCACGAGCGGCCTATCGCGTGCAGCGTGCGGACCAACTGCCCGGTCTGGAAGCGCAAGCCAGTGGCAACCGCCAGCGCCTGCCTGCCGACCTGAGCGGCACAGGAGCGGCCAGGGTGCAGAGCAACTATCAGGCAGGCGCCGGGCTGATGGCTTTCGAGCTCGATCTCTTCGGCCGCGTGAGCTCGCTGTCCGAGGCTGCGCTGATGGAATACCTGGCCACCGAGGAGGCCGCGCGCAGCGTGCAGATCAGTCTGGTTGCCGAAGTGATCCAGGCCTCGCTGGCGCAGGACAGCGCGCGGCAGCGCCAGGCCCTGGCGCTACGCACCTTGCAGGCGCGCGAGAAGGAATGGCAGCTGATGGGCGAGCGTCGCAAGACCGGCACGGCAAGCCGTCTGGACGAGCAGGAGGCTCAAGGCCAGCTCGAGCAGGCGCGCGCCGAAGTCGAGCGCTTCGAGCGCGAGCTGCGCCAGGCGGGCAATGCTCTGGACTGGCTGGTGGGTGATGGCAGGGTCCAGCCGGCAGCAGATCTGAGCGCCACGCCCCTGGTGCAGGAGATAGGCCCGGGTCTGCCCTCAGATCTGCTGGTGCTGCGCCCCGATATCCGCGCCGCCGAATATCAGCTGCGCGCGCGCAATGCAAGCATAGGCGCGGCGCGGGCCGCGTTTTTCCCGCGCATCTCGCTCACGGGCTCCTATGGCTCGGCCAGTGCCGAGCTTGGCGATCTGTTTGCCGGCGGCCAGCGCTCCTGGTCCTTCATGCCGCAGCTCGGCTTGCCGATTTTTGATGGCGGGCGCAACCGCGCCAATCTGGAGATCGCGCAGTTGCGCAAGGACATGGCGGTTGCCAGCTACGAGCGCAGCATTCAGACGGCGTTTCGTGAAGTCAGCGATGCACTGGCCTCCGTGGAGACGCTGAGGCGCGAGGAGCTTGCGCGCCAGCGCCTGGTGCAGACCAGCGCGAATACGCTCAAGCTTGCCGAGCTGCGCTATCGCGCGGGGGTGGACAGTCATCTGCGCTATCTGGATGCGCAGCGCACGGACTATGCGCAGCAGATGGCACTGATCGAGGTCAGCGCGCAGCGGCAGATGGCCCTGGCCACGCTGTTCAAGGCCTTGGGTGGTGGCTGGCAGGCCAGTCCTGGAGCCCAAGGTTGAGTGCGCCTAACCCGTTCGCTGCATGAGAGGAGCGTTGGTGTGGCCTATGAAGCCGCTCCAACGCTCATGAGACTCAGCCAGATTGGACGGATGGGCCGAGTCTTGCTTGGCCTCTGAAATCAAGGAACCGAGCCAGTCGTCGAAAGCCGTGCGGTTTGCAGGATGCCGGTGAATTTGTTGGCGATGAGGGGATGGCCGGCAGGCGAAGCAAAGGCCGAGCCGAAATTCCCCAAAAACCACATCTATTTCATTTTTGACTCTGATCGATAATAATTCTCATTATCAAAAATGAGTAACGCATCGTATCTTGTCATACCCATTCCGCTCCTTGACCGACGTGGCCAAGATTTATGGAGAGCATCACCCCTGGCTTTTGGGCTGGCTGAGGCGCAAGCTCGGCGGAGCTGATCATGCAGCGGATCTTGCGCAAGATACCTTTGTGAGAGTGCTGGCTGCCCAGGCGGAGCAGCGCGCGCTGGTGTTGCGCGAACCGCGTGCCTATCTGACCACGGTGGCGCGCAATCTGCTCATCAATCATGTGCAGCGGCTGTCGCTGGAGAAGGCATGGCTGGACGCGATGGCCCAGTTGCCGGAGCCTCTGGCGCCTTCGCCCGAGCAGCAGTTGCTGGTGCTGGAGTCATTGCATCAGGTCGATGCCATGCTCAACGGCTTGCCACCCAAGGTGCGCGAGGCGTTTCTACTATCCCAACTCGATGGTCTGAGCTATGCACAGGTGGCAGAGCGCTTGGGAGTCACGTCTCGCACCGTCAAGCGCTATATGGCCCAGGCATTCGAGCAGTGCATTTTGCTGGTGATTTGAGTCATGGTCGTTGTACCTCCTTCGGCTCTGGATATCGATCCGAGCGCAGCACGGCAGGCTGCACAGTGGCTTGTGCGGCTGCATGCCGGCGATGTCGACATGACTGTGCATGCAGAACTCATGCGCTGGCGCAACTCGGATCCGAGTCATGAAATGGCCTGGCAACGCGCCGAACTGGTTCTTGGCAAACTGAATGCAACCCGGGCCGGCAACAGTGCCGAAGCAGGCAATACGCTGGGCGGCCTGAGCGCTGCGGCGCTGCGCGAGGCGAATCGCTCGCGGCGGCGTGCCGTCGCGCGGCTGCTGGCGACAGCGATTGTGGCGGGGCCGCTCGGCTATGGGGTCTGGCGTCTTGCGCCCTGGCATGAATGGTCGGCGGACATGCGTACCGACACGGGCGAGAGCCGTGAATCGACGCTGGCCGACGGCAGCAGAATCCAGCTGGATACCGGCAGCGCCGTCGACATGGCGTTCACATCATCGGAGCGTCGCCTGATCCTGCGCGCGGGCGCCATCTGGGTGCAGACCGCTGCCGATGCCGCGCTGCGGCCTTTTCTGGTTCAGACAGCGCAAGGAACGGTCCGGGCATTGGGGACGCGTTTTACCGTGCGCATCGCTCCGCCCTTTGCGCGAACGGAACACAGCTGTCTCATTGCGGTTCAACAAGGAGCGGTGGAGTTGAGTCCCGTCAACGACGACACAAGCGTGCGCATCGATGCGGGAAAGCAGGCACAGATGAGCGCGGGGAATGTCGGCGTACCCGAAGCAGCCGGCCTGGCCTCCGATGGCTGGACTCACGGGGTGCTCTATGCGGAAAAGACACCGCTGGGGATTTTTGCTGCCGAGCTTTCGCGCTATCGCCCGGGCATCGTGCGATGCGATCCGGCTGTTGCTGCGCTGCCTGTGAGCGGAGCCTTTCAACTGCGCGATACGGATCAGGCCCTGGCGGCGCTGGCTGCCTCCCTGCCCATCAGAATCTTGCAGCGCTCGCGTTACTGGGTGACTATCGTGTCGCGCTGAAACGCTCGATTTCTTCACCTTCCATGTCCCCTTTTTGCCAGGACGCCGGTCATACAAGAAAGGCAACACATTTATCGGCTTTTTCAAAAAGGGTTACTCCATGGTCTTGGCGCAGCATATTTCCGGGCAAATTTCAGTGCCCCCATCCTCCTTTGTGTCCGTCGGGAGCCTGGGCCTCAAACAGAACGCAGTTCAAGCTGCGCTGATCCTGCTGCTCGGGATGGCAGGTGCCGGCAGCGTCCAAGCCCAGTCGAGTCAGGGCTCCGCCAGCAGCCCGCAAGCGAGAGAGTACAGCCTCCCCAGGGGACTATTGAGCCAGGCGCTGGCGCGCTTTGCAGGGGAGTCGGGAGTGACGCTATCCGCGGACTCTGCGCTGACCGGGGAGCTCCAGACGGCTGGTTTGAATGGCAGATTTGCAGTCGCTGAGGGCTTTGCGCAGCTGCTGCGTGGTACCGGGCTTGAGGTCGCGCAAACCCAGCCCGGTATTTTCATTCTGCGCAAAAGCACTCAGGCCCCTGTGGCGGCGGGTGCAGCCCCCAGTCTGGCGGAAGTGCTGGTGACTGCAGCGGCCGAAGCATCGACCTTCTCGGAAGGCACGGGTTCCTATGCTGCACAGCTGGTCACCATCGGCAAGAGTGCACAGAGTCTGCGAGAAATTCCGCAGTCGGTGTCGGTGGTGACGCGCCAGATGCTGGAGGACCAGAATATCCAGAGTCTCGATGACGCCATGCGCACAGTGCCTGGCGTCACTGTGGAGCCAGGCAGCACAGGGGGCAATCATGGCAATTTCTACCTGCGCGGCTACGCGGTAGATACCGTGCAGATCGACGGCGTCAACACTCCTGCGAGCACCGGCAATGATCTTTCCAGCGGATTCGGCATGGCCATGTATGACCGCATTGAGGTTCTGCGCGGCCCTGCAGGACTGTTCCAGGGGGCAGGCGACCCTGGCGGCTCCATCAATCTTGTACGCAAGCGCCCCAAGGCGCAGCGGGAGTTCAGCACGCAACTATCGGCCGGCTCCTGGAATCGCTACTACGCCGAGGCGGACATGAGCGGGCCTCTGAGCAGTGATGGACGCATACGCGGGCGTCTTGTCACCGCCTATCAGGATCACGGCTCTTTTGTGGATCATGTGTACTCCAGGAAGCCGTTGATCTATGGCGTGCTGGACGCCGACCTCACTCCCTCGAGCACGCTTACCGCCGGAGCCAGCCATCAGCAATACAAGGGGCGTCCCGCCTTCGGCCTGCCTGCCTATCCGGATGGCCGCCTGCTGGATATTCCGCGCTCCAGCTATCTGGATCCCATCTGGAACCACATCACCGAACGCAACACCGAGTACTTCGCAGAATTTCAGCATCGCCTGGACAATGGCGGGCAGATCAAGCTCAATGCGACCTACCGGGAGCAGGATGAACCCTCTCGCCTGTTCGGCTGGTCGGACTGCGCGGCCGACCCTGCTACCGGCGACAGCTGCCTCATCAGCTGGGCTTACCGCAGTCACTGGAAGACGCATGGCCTGGACGGCTTCATCACCACGCCGTTTGCCGCGCTGGGCTCATCCAATAATGAGCTGACGCTGGGAGCGGACTATCGCAAGGTGCACAAGAGCTTCAAATACGGCGGCGGAGACGATGCTCCCATCAATATCTTCGATCCCGACAACAACGTTCCCAAACCTGCGAATTACAGCTTCTCCAACGGCAACGACAACCGAACCGAGCAGTACGGGCTCTATGGACGGATCAATCTGCGCCCGGCCAGCGGCGTGTTGCTCAGCATGGGAGGGCGCATGACCTGGTGGGACAACCATGCCGTCAATCGCAACGCCTATTTCAACCAGTTCTCCGAAACCGATACGCGCATCAGCGGCAAGTTCACTCCCTATGCGGGAGTCGTGTTCGACCTGAGCGAGCAGTTGTCTGCCTATGCCAGCTACACCCGTATTTTCGCGCCGCAGACCGCCAGCGACGCTGAGGGCATGACATTGCGCCCACGCGTGGGCCAGCAGTACGAGGCAGGCCTGAAGGGCGAATGGCTGAACAAACAGCTCAATGCCCGTGCGGCTGTTTTCCGCATGGAGGACAGCAATCGTGCAATGACCGATCCGGCCAATCCGCTGTTCTCCCTTGCCGCTGGCAAGATGCGCAGTCAGGGTGTGGAGGCGGAAATCAACGGTCGCATAGCTCCGGGCTGGAATCTCGCTGTCGGATACGCGTACACACAGACCAAAACGCTGGAAGGAACACCGGACGAGAAGGCTCAGCTCTATACCTTCATCGCTCCGCGCCACAGCTTCAACCTGTGGACACGCTACCAGTTCGGTTCGGGGCCTCTGGAGGGCTTCAGTGTGGGTGGCGGTCTGCGCAGTGTCAGCCGGATGTACCGCCTCAATGGTGACGTGAAGTTCTCTCAGGGTCCGGTGACTACGGCAGCACTGCAGATCGGCTATCGCTTCAACAAAAATCTGGATGCAACGCTGACCGTCAACAATGTCTTTGACAAGGTGTATTACCAGCGTGTCTGGGCGGCTTATGGCTCCAACTACTATGGCGAGCCGCGCAATGTGATGCTGACGCTGCGCGGCAGGTTCTGAGCGCCTGGTTCAAGGCGAACCCAGGATCCGGCCTGCAGATGCCCTGGCCCGTGAAAGCCCGTCAATGCGGGCGCGAGAGCCCGGGACGCAGTCCGGTGCTCGGGGCATTGCTGGCAGGCAGATCGTGCGCTGCGTTTTTTCAGGCCGGCCCGAAAATGGCCGGGCTCGACTTTTACGATTCGGGCCCCTGGCATCGGCCGGTGCCGGGCAGGATATGCAAGAGGCTATTGCCGTACAGTGAATTCAAATCGCATTCACGGTCGAATACGCCAAAAAGAAAAAAGGCCTTGAATTTCTTCAAGGCCTTTTGTCATTTGGCGGAGCAGGCGGGATTCGAACCCGCGGTGGGCTATTAACCCACACACGCTTTCCAGGCGTGCGACTTAAACCACTCATCCACCGCTCCACAGCGATCCCAAAAATACCTCATTGCTGAAGTAAAAAACCAAGTGTGGTCGACTTGATTTTAAAATCTGGCGGAGCAGGCGGGATTCGAACCCGCGGTGGGCTATTAACCCACACACGCTTTCCAGGCGTGCGACTTAAACCACTCATCCACCGCTCCGTGTGATGAAGCCGCTATTCTAACCAGAAATTTCGACCTCAAAATGAAAGTGCAGAAAGTTCTTTTCTGCACGCAGCCTGAAGCGAGCAGGCTCAGGCGCTCTTGCCCACCTGAACCATTTTCATGGCAGAGGCAATCAGGCCGGAGACCTCGGTCATGTTCGCAGGAATGACCAGAGTGGTGTTGGAGTCCGCTGCCACCTTGCTGTAGGCCTCCACGGCGCTCTCAGCCACCTTGAGCTGAACGGCCTGCTCGCCACCGGGCTGGCGAATGGCCGTGGCCACGCGCTCCAGCGCCTGTCCGGTGGCTTCGGCCACGGTGGTGATGGCGGCAGCTTCACCTTGCGCCTTGTTGATGGCGGCTTGCTTCTCGCCTTCGGAGCGGGCGATGAAAGCTTCGCGCTCGCCGGTGGCAATGTTGATCTGTTCCTGGCGTCGACCTTCGGAAGCTGCGATCAGGGCACGCTTTTCGCGTTCTGCCGTGATCTGGGCCTGCATGGCGCGCAGGATTTCAGCGGGTGGCGTCAGATCCTTGATTTCGTAGCGCAGCACCTTCACGCCCCAGTTCAGCGCGGCCTCGTCGATGGCATTGACGACCTGGGCGTTGATCATGTCGCGCTCTTCAAAGGTCTTGTCCAGCTCCAGCTTGCCGATCACGCTGCGCAGCGAGGTCTGGGCGAGCTGGGTCACGGCCATGATGTAGTTGGACGAACCATAGCTGGCGCGCATGGGGTCGGTGACCTGGAAGTAGAGAATGCCGTCCACGGTCAGCTGCGTGTTGTCGCGCGTAATGCAGACCTGGCTGGGCACGTCCAGGGGAATTTCCTTGAGGCTGTGCTTGTAGGCGATGCGATCCACGAACGGGATCAGAAAGTTCAGGCCAGGTGTGAGCGTGCCTGCGTATTTGCCCAGACGCTCCTTGACCCATGCATGCTGCTGGGGAACCACCTTGATCGAGCGGACGATGAAGATGACGGCAATGATGGCGATGGCGAGAGGGACTGCGTAATCCATATTGTCTCCAGCCCTTGTGGGGCGTTGGTGTGAAGAAAGAGAGCGAAGCGTTCCGGCGTCCAGCATAACCATGCCGGGGCCGGTCGATGATCAGATCTTGTCAACCAGCAGGCGGTTGCCAATGACTTCGGCCACGCGATGCGGGCCCGGGATGGGCAGCGCGCCCTGGCGTCCCATGACAGTCCAGGTGGCGCCGCGATAGCGGACCTGGGCCGTGCCGTCGGTGTTCCACTGTTCGATGACCACGGTTTCGCCCACATCCAGGTTGACATCGCGATTGCTGGAAGCGGGCTGTCTGCGCGGGCTGCGCTTGCGCAGCAGATAGCAGACGAGGACGGCACCGGAGCCCAGCAGGGCCGCAGCGACGATCTGGCTGCTGGTGCCCAGGCCGAAATGAGCGCAAAGCGCTCCGGCAATGGCACCCAGAGCCAGCATGAGGAGATAGAAAGTGCCGGTCAACAGCTCCGCAATGACCAGCAAACCGACAAGCAACCACCACGCGGTGGAGTGATCCATACCTGAGCTCCTGTTAAGGCCTGTATTTAGTGCACCACATTCTGGGTTAAAAACAGCCTGTTTCAAAGCCGCAATAAGGATATTCCTTACACTTCGCGGCTGTTTCGTTTTTTAGGCCTGATTGGTACGGAGGCTGTTCATGAAGTTTCGCTTTCCCATCGTCATCATCGACGAGGACTATCGTTCCGAGAACACCTCGGGACTGGGCATTCGCGCCCTGGCTCAAGCCATTGAAGAAGAGGGCTTTGAAGTCCTGGGCGTGACCAGCTATGGCGATCTGTCGCAGTTCGCCCAGCAGCAAAGCCGGGCCAGTGCCTTTATTTTGTCGATCGACGACGAGGAATTCCAGCTCGGCGGCGACAAGGACCCCATCATTCACAGCCTGCGCGACTTCATCGGTGAAGTGCGCCGCAAGAATGAGGAAGTGCCCATCTATATCTACGGCGAGACCAAGACCAGCCGTCACCTGCCCAACGACATTCTGCGTGAGCTGCATGGCTTCATTCACATGTTCGAGGACACGCCCGAGTTCGTGGCCAAGCACATCATCCGCGAAGCCAAGAGCTATCTGGAGAGCGTGCAGCCTCCGTTCTTCAAGGCACTGCTGGACTACGCCGAAGACGGCTCCTACAGCTGGCACTGCCCCGGTCACTCGGGTGGCGTGGCCTTTCTCAAGAGCCCCGTGGGCCAGATGTATCACCAGTTCTACGGTGAGAACATGCTGCGCGCCGACGTCTGCAATGCCGTGGAAGAGCTGGGCCAGCTGCTGGACCACAACGGCGCCATCGGCGAGTCCGAGCGCAATGCGGCACGCATCTTCAATGCCGATCACTGCTACTTTGTGACCAATGGCACATCGACCTCCAACAAGATCGTCTGGCACCACACCGTGGCACCCGGCGATGTGGTGGTGGTGGATCGCAACTGCCACAAGTCCATCCTGCACTCCATCATCATGACGGGTGCGATTCCGGTGTTCCTCAAGCCCACGCGCAACCACTTCGGCATCATCGGCCCGATTCCGCAAAGCGAATTCAGCGTGGAGTCGATTCAGGCCAAGATTGCCGCCAACCCGCTGCTCAAGGGCGTGGATGCCAAGGCCGTCAAGCCCCGCGTGCTGACGCTGACGCAGTCCACCTACGACGGCGTGCTCTACAACACCGAGACCATCAAGGGCATGCTGGACGGCTATGTGGCCAATCTGCACTTCGATGAAGCCTGGCTGCCCCACGCTGCCTTCCATCCCTTCTATGGCAGCTATCACGCCATGGGCAAGAAGCGCAAGCGCCCGATGCACTCGGTGGTCTATGCCACCCAGTCCATCCACAAGCTGCTCGCCGGCATCAGCCAGGCCTCGCATGTGCTGGTGCAGGACAGCCAGACCGAGAAGCTGGATCACCCGCTGTTCAACGAGGCGTATCTGATGCACACCTCGACCAGCCCCCAGTACAGCATCATCGCCAGCTGCGACGTGGCTGCCGCCATGATGGAGCCGCCCGGCGGCACGGCGCTGGTGGAAGAGTCGATTGTCGAGGCGCTGGACTTCCGCCGTGCCATGCGCAAGGTGGAAGACGAGTTCGGCGACGACGACTGGTGGTTCGAGGTCTGGGGTCCTGAAGCCCTGGCCGAGGAAGGCGTGGGCACGGCCCAGGACTGGATCATCCGCGGCACGGACGCATCGACCAAGACCCGCTCCAAGAAGAACGGCAAGGAGTTCGACAACTGGCACGGCTTTGGCGATCTGGCCGACGGCTTCAACATGCTGGACCCGATCAAGTCCACGATCGTCACACCCGGCCTGGACCTGGACGGCGACTTTGCCGACACCGGCATTCCCGCGTCCATCGTCACCAAATACCTGGCCGAGCATGGCGTGGTGGTCGAGAAGACCGGCCTGTATTCCTTCTTCATCATGTTCACCATCGGCATTACCAAGGGCCGCTGGAACACCATGCTGACTGCGCTGCAGCAGTTCAAGGACGACTACGACCGCAATCAGCCGCTGGCGCGCATCCTGCCCGAGTTCTGCCAGCAGCACCGCCGCTACGAGCGCATGGGCCTGCGTGATCTGTGCCAGCATGTGCACGAGCTGTATGCCAAGTACGACATCGCACGCCTGACGACCGAGATGTATCTGTCGGATCTCAAGCCCACGATGAAGCCCTCGGATGCCTACGCGCATATCGCGCAGCGCAAGACCGAGCGCGTGGAAATCGACCATCTGGTCGGCCGCACCACCGTGGGTCTGGTCACGCCTTACCCACCCGGAATTCCGTTGCTGATCCCCGGTGAAGTCTTCAACAAGAAGATCGTGGACTACCTGGTGTTCGCGCGCGAATTCGCCAAGGAGTGCCCGGGCTTCGAGACCGATATCCATGGTCTGGTCGAGCTGGAAGACGAAAACGGCGAAATCCGCTACTACGCGGACTGCGTGGCCGAGGAAAGCGCCAAGCCTGTGGCAGCGAAGAAGACTGCTGCGGTGAAGAAGCCCGCTGCCAAGAAGACGGCTGCCAAGAAGACGGCTGCGGCGCCCGGAGCCACGACAGTTGCCAAGACACCCGCCAAAAAGCCGGTAACAAAGGCGGCAGCCAAGTCCGTCGCAAAGCCTGCGGTGAAGGCTGCGGCCAAAACGGCAAGGAAGGCTGCATAAGCCTTGGCTTTTGCAAGGTCGGGGCGATCCCGGCCTTTTTGCACATCAGCCCGGAGTGCCTGCACTTCGGGCTTTTTCATATCCCTGCCATGCATTCATTCCTGCAACCGGCTGGCGCCGTGCCTCTGTGGAAGCTGTTGGCGGCAGCCAGCCTGGGCTGGGCCTTGTTCATGCTCTGGGGCTGCCTCAATGAGACAGGCAGCAGCGGTGGGCTGATTCTCAGGCTGTTCCCGTTTCTGCGTGGCTTCGCGAACACGGACAAGCTGGTGCATGCCGGCCTGCATACGGTGCTGGCGGGTTTGCTCTGCTGCGCGGGGCTGGCGCGTGCGCATGCTACGGGCTTGCGCTGGACCGCCGGGCAAGCACTGGCCGTGGCGCTGGTCTGTGTCGGCTATGGCGGCGTGATCGAGTTGCTGCAGGCCGGCTTCTCCACCACGCGGTCAGCCGAGTGGCTGGATGCGCTGGCCAATGCCGCGGGCGCGAGCCTGGCCGTGCTGTTCATTCAGGGGCTGCGCTGCATGAAGCAAAAATAGTAGCTGCTTGCGCTTGACCTGAGTTGTGTATAGGCATGAACCTATTTGAGACATAGGTGGTTATTGCGCAAGCCGCTCCTGTTTTTGATGACTATTCCAGCGTGATCTTAGCGTCGCGGATCAGCGCGGCCCAGCTGGCCTGCTCCTTTTGCAGATAGGCCTGGGCATCCTGAAGGCTGCCGCCCATGGGTGTGCTGCCTTCGGATTGCAGCTGCTTGAGCACGGCAGGGTCCTGCAAGCTGGTGTTCACTGCGGCGTTGATCTTCTGCGCCAGCGCGGCGGGCGTGCTTCTGGGGGCCACGATCAGCTTCCAGTCCACGGCTTCAAAGCCCGGAAAGCCGGACTCGGCCATGGTGGGGACCTGGGGCAGGATGGCAAGACGCTTGGCCGAGGTCACGGCCAGTGCGCGCAGGCGCTGGCCCTTGATCATGGGGTAGACCGCCTGAGGCGTGCCGAACATATAGTGGGTCTGCTTGCCCAGCAGGTCGGTCACGGCCGGCGCGGCGCCTTTGTAGGGCACGTTGAGCACATCGATCTTGGCCTTGTAGGAAAGCATTTCCCCCGCCAGATGGCCCACGGTGCCTGTGGAAGCCAGACCTTGCTTGATGGCTCCAGGCTGGGCCTTGGCCGCGGCGATCAGATCCTGCAGTGATTTCCAGGGCGAATCGGTGGGCACGACCAGCACCACGGGCTGCGAGGCCACCAGCGCCACGGGAAGCAGATCGGTCCTGGCGTTGAACGGCATGCTGGGCAGCAGCGAGGGATTGATGGCCAGATTGGCGGTCTGCCCCATGCCGAAGGTATAGCCGTCGGCCGGCGCCTTGGCGACGGCATCGAGGCCGATATTGCCCCCCGCGCCGGGCTTGTTGTCCACTACGATGACCCAGCGATTCGCGGTCGCCATGCGTTCGCTGATCTGGCGCGTCACCGTGTCGGTGCCGCCGCCAGGCGTGAAGGGCACGACCATGCGGATCGACTTGGCAGGCCATTCGCCGGGCTGGGCCGCAGCACTGCCGGCGGCCAGCGTCATGGCCGTCAGCGCGCATGCTGCCATCGCCAGGCGGCGGTTCGGGTGTCGGGAAGAGGGGCTGTACGGCATGGTTTTGTCTCCTGAATGATGGAAATGGGGCGAAAGAATCCCCGCAGGGCGCGCGTGGGCGCCCTGTTCTGGGGGGGGATGAGTCGTGCGGGGCGATGGCCCCGCAGGGCCGCTTAGTCGGGCTGGCCCTGTGCCAGTGCCCGGGCCTGATCCTGGCTATAGCCCAGTGCTGTCAGAATCTCCAGGCTGTGCTCGCCGAGCTTGGGCGGCGAGAGGCGCACCTGCAGATGCTTGCCGTCCAGGGTCAGCGGCAGCAGCACGGTCTTGCTGTCGCGGCCGTCGGGCAAGGTGATGGGGGCCAGTGCGCCCGTGGCGTTCAGGTGCGGGTCCTCGAGCAGATCGTGCGGGCGGGCGATGGGCGCGAACGGCAGGCCCTTGTCCTCGAAGACGCTGGCAATATGTGCGGCGCTGTAGCCGGCCATGGTTTCGCGCAGCAGCGGCATCAGCCAGCTGCGGGCCTGCACGCGGTCGTTGTTGCTGCCAAGGCGCGGATCGTCACGCAGCTGCTCCAGGCCAAAGGCGTTGCAGAACTCGCGCCATGCTCCGTCGCTGACCACGGCCAGAAAGATCTGCTCGCCGCTCTGGACCTCGAACACGTCGTAGATCGCCCAGGCCGAAATGCGTGCGGGCATGGGTGCTGCAGGCTTGCCGGTCACCGCGTACTGCATCATGTGCTGGGCGATCAGAAACACATTGTTCTCGAACAGTGCGCTCTGCACTTCCTGGCCCTTGCCGGTCTTCTCGCGCTGGGCCAGGGCTGCCATGGCTCCCATGGCACCGAACATGCCGCCCATGATGTCGTTGACACTGGTGCCCGCGCGCAGCGGGTCGCCGGGCCGGCCCGTCATATAGGCCAGGCCGCCCATCATCTGCACCACCTCGTCGAGGGCCGTGCGGTGTTCGTAGGGGCCGGGCAGAAAGCCCTTGTGACTCACATAGATGAGGCGTGGGAATTGTTGCTTGAGACTTTCATAGTCCAGGCCCAGCTTCTTCATGGTGCCGGGCTTGAAGTTCTCGGTCACCACATCGGCCGTGGCGATCAGCTTGAGCGCGGCCTCCTTGCCTTCGGGGGTCTGCAGATCCAGCGTCAGGCTTTTCTTGTTGCGGTTGAACAGCGGGAAAAAGCCCGAGCCCGAGCCCAGCAGCTTGCGCGTGGCATCGCCGTTGCGGCCGTGGCCCACGGGCTCGACCTTGATGACTTCGGCGCCCAGGTCGGCCAGCATCAGGCCGCAGCTGGGGCCCATGACCATATGGGTGAACTCCACCACGCGGATGCCGCTATAGGGCAGGGGGGAGGAAGTCTCGGCGGTTTCGGTTGAGGCGTGCATATTCATCTCTTCTTGTCTTCGGCTCATGGGCGAGCCGCTGTGTGATCAGTAGCGCTGAGGCACAAAGCCCTTGGGCAGGCCTGCGGGTGGCAGCATGCCGTAGAGTGTCTCGCCCGGCAGGCCGGCGGCCAGCGTTTCTCGCGCTGCAAGCAATCGTTCAATGTCAATGCCGGTGCGCAGCCCCATGGCTTCGAACATGAAGACCAGATCTTCGGTCACCACATTGCCCGAGGCGCCGGGGGCATAGGGGCAGCCGCCCAGTCCGGCCTGGGAGGCGTCGAAAGTGCGTACGCCGGCTTCATAGGCGGCCAGGCAGTTGGCCAGGCCCAGGCCTCGGGTGTTGTGCATATGTGCGGCGCCAGCCTTGTCGCCGAGTTCGCTGCGCAGGCGCGTGAACAGGCGCTTGACCTGGGCCGGGTTGGCCATGCCCGTGGTGTCGGACAGCCCCGATTCATCGGCTCCGGCGGCCACGCAGGCGGCAGCCAGCGCAATGACCTCGTCCTCGGGCACCAGGCCCTGCAAGGTACAGCCGAAGGCGGTGGAGATGCCGGCTTCTATATGTACGGCTGGGGCCATTTCGTCGCGCAGCCTGGCGATGGCGCGCACCTCTTCCACCATCTGCGCCGGGGTCTTGCGCACATTGGCCATGGAGTGCGCGGGGCTGGCCGATACGGGCAGCGTGATCTTGTGCGCGCCGGCGCGCATGGCGGCTTCGGCGCCCTTGAGATTGGGCACCAGGGCCATGATGGTGACGCCGGGATGGGCGATGGCGTGGCGCACGACCTCGGCGGCATCGGCCATCTGCGGCAGCAGTTTGGGCGAGACAAAGGAGCCGACCTCGATCTCCTGCACGCCCGCTGCCACCAGGGCATCGATCCATGCATGTTTGTGGGCCGTGCTCATGGTGGCCGAGATCGACTGCAGGCCGTCGCGGGGGCCGACTTCGCTGATCAGGAGATCGAAACGCTGGGGGAATGACATGGTTGCCTCACTTGGATTTCATGCTTGCATTGCGGCTGGCACAATGTTTTAATGATGTTCTGTCTGATAGAACTTAATTCTTTCTATTGAAATATTGCCTTGCGTACTGATGCCCTGTCAAGATGCGGGGCAGGAGTTTCCATGCCGCGTAAATCCCTGAATGAATCCGTAGCCGACGAAAATGCCGCACCTGGCGGTGTGGCTGCAGTGGACCGCGCTCTCAGCGTGCTGGGTGCATTCCAGGATGGCGATGCCGCGCTGAGCCTGGCCGAGCTGGCCGAGCGCACCCGGCTCTACAAGAGCACGGTGCTGAGGCTGCTGGCATCTCTGGAGCATGGGGGCTGGGTTCAGCGCCAGGATGACGGGCGCTATGCGGTGGGCCCGGCCGTGGCCAGGCTGCACGCGGTCTACGAGCAGGGCTTCTCGCTGGACAAGCTGGTCATGCCGGTGCTGCGCGCACTGGTTCAGGCCACGGGCGAGAGCGCTGCCTACCATGTGCGTCAGGGGCGCGAACGCCTGTGTCTGTACCGCGTGGATTCGCCGCACCCGGTACGCGATCATGCGCGTGCCGGCGATCTGCTCCCTCTGGATAAGGGAGCTGGCGGGCGTGTGCTGGTCGCTTTCGATCCGGAGCTGGGCGACTGGGTGAAGAGGAATCGCAACCACTATGCGCGTGTGCGGGCCGATGGCTACGAAGCCCTGGTGGGCGACAGGCATAGCGAGATCGCCGGCATCTCGGCCCCTGTCTTTCGCCGCAGCGGGGAGCTGGCGGCCGCCCTGACGCTGACCATGCCCGCGCATCGCTATGACGAACGCTATGTCAAAAACGTGTTGCAGGCTGCACGCGACCTGGGGGCGCAACTGCCGTAGGTTTGGGCGCCCTGGGCTTGAGACGCAGGACCGGCAGTCGCAGGCAGCGATGAAGCCCGAGTCACGGGCCTGTCGGCTCGGGCTGAAAGCCCGGCTCGCTGCGCACGCGCAAAAAGCGGGCAAAGCGCGGCAGCCCGCTTTTTTCGTGCAGGCCCTGGTAGCGGTAGGTGACCCAGCTGCCGAGCGCGGGCGGGCTTTTGCGCATCTGCGCCGTCAGTCCGGAGCCCAGTGAAAACTGCTTGCCGTCCGGGGTCTGCACCAGCAGCGCACCCGTCATGCCCTGCCATTGTCCGCGTCCGCTTTTGTAGCCTATGACCCGGGCTTCGGCATCATCGAAAGGCTTGAACTTGAGCAGATCGTCGCTGCGGCCCGGGCGATAGGGGGCGCTGCCTTTGTGCAGCATCAAGCCCTCGCCGCCGCCCTTGACGACTGTGTGCAGCCATTGCCGCAACTCGGCTTCCGAGCCCAGCTTGCGCTGCTCCACCATCTGCACCCAGTCCTGGGCAATGGCCCCGACGGTGCGCTGCAGCAGCGGCAGGCGCTGGTCAAAGCTGCCCGGAGCCGCGGGCAGATCAAACACCATGAATCTCATCTGGCGCCAGGCCCTGTCGTCCGGGATGGCCTGTGCCGTGGTGGACTGGGCATGGGCAAACCGGCCGCGTCCGGCCCAGAGCTCGCCATCCATGGGGGTGGCCGGCCAGTCCCGGACAAACCACTCTGGCGTCGCGATCCGCTGCCCGCCACGGCTGACGAGCTGGTGGCCGTTCCAGTAGCCGCGTACGCCATCCAGTTTCTCGCTGACCCAATAGTCCTGCAGCGGCAGGCCGCTGCGCCAGACCTGGGCCAGCATCAGCGAAGGCGGCTGTGTCGTGGTCTGGGCCCGCACGGCAACAAAGCCCATGCAGAGACAGGCACAGACCAGCCAGAGAATGCATTCCCGCAGGGGGCGATGCCGTGGCTTAGGCATGGCTATCTCCCGGTAAAGAGGCAGCTCATGCTAGAGCGTGGAGCCTATGCTGTCGATGCGGGTACGAACCCATATCAAAAAACATGGCTATCAGCGGCTTATCCATCAGTAATTACGGTGATTTCAATGAAAAAGCCGCTGCAGCCAGGCAGCGGCTTTTGTCAAAGGGGCAAGACCGTTAGTCGCGGCTGATAACGGCGCAGGCGATGCGCGCGCCGGCATTGCCCGTGGGCTGGGTGGTGTAGTCGTCGGGCTGTGCATGGACGATGACCGCCCGGCCTATGACATTGCCAGGGCCGGCCAGCAAGGTGATGTCCGCCGACTGTACGTTGACGGTGGCCACGCCGTTGGAGTCGGCCTTCAGGCTGGGCAGGTCGCCCATATGGTGCTGGGTCGAGTCATATTTGCCATGCGGATTGCCCAGCGGGTTGAAGTGGCCGGCAGCGGCATTGCCGTTGTCGCCGCAGTCGCCCTTGTCGTGGATGTGAAAGCCATGCTCGGAATTGGGCTTGAGGCCGTGAATCACGGCATTGACCACCACCTGCTGGCCGGTCTTCTGGGTGAATTTCA
Organism: Comamonas sp. HJ-2; assembly: GCF_053615495.1. NCBI lineage: Bacteria > Pseudomonadati > Pseudomonadota > Betaproteobacteria > Burkholderiales > Comamonadaceae > Comamonas > Comamonas sp. HJ-2. The sequence continues at coordinate 134,269 of NZ_JBSIFD010000014.1, forward strand.
CATCGCCGCCGACCTTGCTGCCCGAAGTGGCCTGCAGCCTGGCGATGGCCTGGGCAGGCTGGGGCTCGGGGGTGCTGCAGGCCGTCAGGGCAGCAGCGGATGCGGCCAGGACGAGAAAACGATATGGCATGTAAGCTCCTCTTGAATATTCGTCAGAACCATAGAGAAAACACTGTGAACCATAGCGTCAGTGCTTTGCCGCGCTTGTAGGGCAAGGGCCAAGATGTCGGGCACGGCCCCAAAAAACAAAGCCCCGCAGGCTGCTGAGGCCTGCGGGGCTGGTGTCGTCAAAAGCCTGGGGCTCAGACCTGATCGGCAGACAGGCCTGCAGTCTGGCTGAAGCCGCCGTCCACATAGGTGATCTCGGCGGTCACGCCGGAGGCCAGGTCGGACAGCAGGAAGGCCGCGACATTGCCCACGTCTTCAATGGTCACGTTGCGGCGCAGAGGAGCGGCGTCGGCCACGCGGCCCAGCAGCTTGCCGAAGTCCTTGATGCCGGAGGCAGCCAGGGTCTTGATGGGGCCGGCGGAGATGCCGTTGGCACGGATGGCGCGGCCGTCGGCAGTGCGGCCCACGGCTTCTGCCAGGTAACGCACGGATGCTTCCAGCGATGCCTTGGCCAGGCCCATGGTGTTGTAGTTGGGGATGGAGCGCAGAGCACCCAGGTAGGACAGGGTCAGCAGCGAGGACTTGTCGTTCAGGTAAGGCAGGGCTGCCTTGGCCATGGCAGGGAAGCTGTAGGCGCTGATATCGTGGGCGATCTTGAAGTTCTCGCGGCTCAGGCCGTCGAGGAAGTTGCCAGCGATGGCTTCACGGGGGGCAAAACCGATGGAGTGCACAAAGCCGTCGAACTTGCCCCAGGTGGCACCCAGGTCGGCGAACAGCTTTTCGATCTGGGCGTCGTCGCCCACGTCGCAGTCGAACACCAGCTTGGAGTCGAAGTCGGCAGCAAATTCGGTGATGCGGTCCTTGAAGCGTTCGCCCACATAGCTGAAAGCCAGTTCTGCGCCTTGCTCGTGGCAGGCCTTGGCAATGCCGTAGGCAATGGAACGGTTGGACAGAACGCCCGTGATCAGCAGCTTTTTACCGGCGAGAAAACCCATTGTTGTTCTCCAAAGAAAATTGAAAGAGACGATGGCTGCATCTGTGGCAGACGCGCCATCTTTGAAAACGTATCTGTTCGAACTGGGTGCGAATCAGTCGGGGTAGGGCAGAATTGTCGCATGCGCCATTGGATGATTTGCTCAGCCCTGATTGTCAGCAGCCAAGTTGCCACACCTGCCCTGGCAGCACATGGCTATGCGCTCTGGGGTCAGCCCAGGTACGCGGCCGACTTCAGGCACTTTGACTATGTGAACCCTCAAGCGCCCAAGGGCGGCGAGTTGCGTATGGTCAGCAATCTGCGCTATTCGACCTTCGACAAGTACAACCCCTTCACCATCAAGGGCTCGCCGCCTGCCTATCTGGCGGACATGCTGTTCGAGACCCTGTTGACCCCCAGTCTCGACGAGACGGCCACGGGCTACGGCCTGCTGGCCGAGGATGTGGAGGTGGCGGCCGACGGCCTGTCCGCGACCTTCAAACTGCGCAAGCAGGCGCGCTTTCACAACGGAAAGCCCGTGCTGGCCCAGGATGTGAAGCACAGCTACGAGACGCTGCTGAGCAAATATGTCTCGCCCGGCTACAAGACGCTGTTTGCCGAGGTGGCTGCCTGTGATGTGCTCGACGAGCGCACGGTGCGCTTTCGCTTCAAAAAGCCCAACCGAGACCTGCCGCTGACCGTGGGCGCCCTGTTGCCGGTGTTCAGCCGTGACTGGGGGCTGGGCGCGGATGGCAAGCCCAAGGCCTTCGATCAGGTGGTGATGGACACGCCTATCGGCAGCGGGCCCTACAAGATAGGGCCGGTCAAGTTTGGCAAGGACATCAGCTATGTTCGCGACCCTAAGTATTGGGGGGCAGCCTTGCCGGTGCGTGTCGGTTTGGCCAATTTTGACCGAATCACCATCAAGATCTACAAGGACAACACGGCGCGGCTGGAGGCACTCAAGGCCGGTGAGTTCGATCTCATGCGCATCAACAGCGCGGGCGACTGGGCCAGGCGTCTGACGGGGCGGCGCTTCGCCTCGGGCGAACTGGTCAAGGGCGCGTTCGAGAACAAGCTGCCCTCGGGCTTTCAGAGTTTTTTCCTGAATACGCGGCGTGAGCTGCTCAAGGATGTGCGTGTGCGCGAGGCCTTGGGCCTGGCTTATGACTTTGAGTGGATGAGCCGTCAGATGTTCTATGGCGCATATCAGCGCGTGCATGGATTGTTTGGCAACACCGCTTGCGAAACCACGGGCGATCCCAGCGATGCCGAGTTGGCCCTGCTCAAGCCCTATGAGAGCAGTCTGCCGCCAGGCACGCTGGGGCAGATGGCCCAGCCGCCACGCACCGATGGGCCTGATGGCCTGCGCGGCAATCTGCGGCGTGCGCAGAAGCTGCTGGCCGATGCCGGCTGGACGGTCAGGGATGGAGCCTTGCGCAATGCCGGGGGCGAGCCCATGGTGCTGGAATATCTGGACAGCAGCGAGAGCGGTGTCAAGATCGTCAGCAGCTGGATGCGCAATCTGGAAAAGCTGGGCATCACGCTCAAGGTGCGCAATGTGGACTACGCGCTCTATCAGCAGCGCATGGACAAATACGATTTCGACATCGTGACGCTCAACGTGCCCGGCACGCACAATCCGGGCCAGGAATATGCCGAGCTGTTCGGCAGCGCTGCCGCCGATGTGGAGGGGGCCTCGAACTATGTCGGTCTCAAGAGCAAGGCCGTGGATGCCATCATCGCCCAGATGGCTGCGGCCAAGTCCGAGCAGCAGATGCTGCCCGCCTGCCATGCGCTGGAGCGCATCATCGTCCACGGCCATTACCTGATCCCCCAGTATTACTCGGGCACGCATCGCATGGTCTATGACGCCTGGAAGTTGGCGCTGCCGGGGCAGATTCCAGCCTATTCTCCGGGCGAGCTATGGGCCGTCTATGCCTGGTGGGCCAAGTAAGGTGACCCCCACGCTCCACCGTTGCACGGGTCGCTGCCCCCCGAGGGGGCTGGCCTTGCTTGGGGCGGCCCGGCGCGGCGGCCCAGGTAAAGTGGCCCCCACGCTCCGCCGTTGCACGGGTCGCTGCCTCCCGAGGGGGCTGGCCTTGCTTGGGGCGGCCCTGCGCTGTGGCCATCGCCGCCGCGGCTGAAAACAAGGGTTGATCGAAGATGTTTGCCTATATTCTCAAACGTATTTTGCTGATGATTCCCACGCTGCTGGGCGTGCTGCTGCTGACCTTTGTGGTCATCCAGTTCGTGCCCGGTGGCCCGGTGGAGCAGTATCTGGCCGAGGCCAAGGCCGGTGCCGGACACGGCGCCGAAGGTGCTGCCATGAGCTACCGGGGCGGCCAGGGCGTGGACCCCAAGCGGCTTGAAGAGATCAAGGCGCTGTACGGCTTTGACAAGCCGCCGGTAGAACGCTTTGTGCAGATGCTGGGTCAGTTCGCGCGCTTCGATCTGGGCACCAGCTTTTTTCAGAACAAAAGCGTCTGGGCGCTGGTCAAGGAAAAACTGCCGGTCTCCATCAGCCTGGGGCTGTGGACGTTTTTCATCAGCTATCTGGTGGCTGTGCCCCTTGGCGTGGCCAAGGCTGTGCGGGCCGGCTCGCGCTTCGATCTGGCGACCACAATCGTGATTCTCATCGGCTATGCCATCCCGGGCTTTGTACTGGGCGTGGCGCTGTTGGTCGTCTTTGGCGGGCAGCTGCAGTGGTTTCCGCTGCGCGGGCTGACATCGGCCAATTTCGACGAACTCAGCACCATGGGCAAGGTGGCGGACTATCTCTGGCATATCGCGCTGCCTGTGACCGCCATGGTGGCTGGCAGCTTTGCCGTGACGGCCATGCTGACCAAGAACTCGTTTCTCGAAGAGATCCGCAAGCAGTATGTGCTGACGGCCCGCGCCAAGGGCCTGTCCGAGCGCCAGGTACTCTACAAGCATGTGTTTCGCAATGCGCTGATTCCCATCGTCACGGGCTTTCCCTCGGCTTTCATCGGCGCCTTCTTTGCCGGCGCGCTGCTGATCGAGACCCTGTTCTCGCTCGACGGCCTGGGTCTGCTCAGCTATGAAAGCGTGATCCGGCGCGACTTTCCCGTGGTGCTGGGCACGCTGTATCTGTTCACGCTGATCGGCCTGGTGACCAAGCTCATCAGCGATCTTTGCTATGTCTGGGTGGACCCCCGGGTCAAGTTTGACTGATTTATGCAAAATAAGCCTCAAACCAATGCCCTGCAAGCGCAAGAAGCTATGAATACAGGAGTGGAGCGTGTGCCGGCGGCGCCTGCTGCCAAATCCGAGTCCCCGGGGCGCCGGGCCTGGCGGCGTTTCAAATCCAACCGGCTGGGCTTTGTCAGCCTGCTGATCTTCTCGGTGCTGGTGCTGCTCAGCCTGTTTGCCGAACTGCTGTCCAACGACAAGCCGCTCATCGTGCGCTACGAGGGGCAGACCTATCTGCCGCTGCTGCACGATTACCCGGAAACCACGTTTGGCGGCGATTTCCATACGCCGACCGATTACCTCGATCCCTTCATCCAGCAAAGGCTCGGCGAGGGCGACAACTGGGCGATCTTCCCCATCAACCGCTATGGCAAGTCCACCATCAACTACTTTGCCAAGTCGCCCAATCCTTCTGCGTCGTCGGCCGACAACTGGCTGGGCACCGACGACCGGGGGCGCGATCTGCTGGCGCAGCTCATCTACGGTTTTCGCGTCAGCGTGCTGTTCGGCCTGGCGCTGACGGCCGTGGGCGTGCTGCTGGGCGTGCTGGCGGGAGCGGTGCAGGGCTTCTTTGGCGGCAAGACGGATCTGGCCTTCCAGCGCCTGACGGAAATCTGGGGCTCCATGCCCGAGCTCTACCTGCTCATCATCTTCAGCGCGCTGTTTGCGCCCAGTGTCTCGCTGCTGCTGATCCTGCTGAGCCTGTTCGGCTGGATGGGGCTGGCCGACTATGTGAGAGCCGAGTTTCTGCGCAATCGCCAGCTCGACTATGTGAAATCCGCCCAGGCCCTGGGTGCCAGCAATCGCTCCATCATCTTTCGCCACATTCTGCCCAACAGCATGACGCCGGTGATCACCTTTTTGCCGTTTCGCATGAGCGGGGCCATCCTGGCGCTGACCTCGCTCGATTTTCTGGGTCTGGGCGTTCCGCCAGGCACGCCAAGCCTGGGTGAGCTGCTGAGCCAGGGCAAGAACAATATCGATGCCTGGTGGATTTCCCTGTCCACCTTTGGCGTGCTGGTCATCACGCTGCTGTTGCTGACCTTTATGGGCGACGCCCTGCGCGATGCGCTGGACCCGCGCAAGCAGGCGCACACCGGGGCTGCAAAGCGCGCAGGAGGCAAGCCATGAGCCAGGAAAAGTATGGGATTGAGAGCCGCAGCCAGTTGCTGAGCGTGCACGATCTGAGCGTGTCTTTTGCGGGCAAGCCCGTGGTGCAGGGCGTGAGCTTCGAGATGGCTGCCGGTGAAAAGCTGGCGCTGGTGGGGGAGTCCGGCTCGGGCAAGTCGGTCACGGCGCTGTCGCTGCTGCGCCTGGTGGGCGATGCGCAACTGGGTGGCCGGGCCCTGCTGGACGGGCGCGATCTGCTGGGGCTTTCGGAGCGCGAGATGCAGGGCATACGCGGCGGCGATATCGCCATGATCTTTCAGGAGCCGATGACGGCGCTGAACCCGCTGATGACCGTCGGCGCGCAGGTGGCGGAGGTGCTGCAGCTCAAGCAGGCCTTGAGCCGGGCGCAGGCCTTGAAGCAGGCCGTCGAGCTGCTGGCCACTACTGGCATCCCTGAGCCAGAGCGTCGCGCGCAGAGCTTTCCGCACCAGCTCAGCGGCGGCCAGCGGCAGCGCGCCATGATCGCCATGGCCCTGGCCAGCCGTCCCCGGCTGCTGCTGGCCGACGAGCCGACAACGGCGCTGGATGTGACGCTGCGTGGCCAGATCCTGGATTTGCTGGCCGATCTGCAGCGGCAGACCGGCATGGCCGTGCTGATGATCACGCATGACCTGAACCTGGTGCGCCGCTTTGCCGACCGCGTGGCCGTCATGGAAAAAGGCCGTCTCGTGGAGCAGGGCGCGGTGGCCGAGCTGATGCGGAACCCGCAGCATGCCTATACCCGCAAGCTGCTGGCCAGCCGGCCGGTGCGCAATGTGGCGGATGAGACCGTGCCGGCCGGTGAGGCTGCCGTGGTGCAGACCCGGGCCTTGCAGGTGAGCTATGCCACGCCCTTGCCCGGCATTCGCGGCTGGTTCAAAAAGGGCGCGTTCGTCGCGGTCAAGGGCGCGGATATGCTGCTGCGGCCCGGCCGTACCCTGGGCGTGATCGGTGAATCGGGCTCCGGTAAATCCACGCTGGCCCAGGCCGTGCTGGGGCTGTTGCCTGCGGCCGGGGAGCTGCAGGTGGCCGGCAGGCAATGGCAGCAGCCGGCAATCCGCAACAGCGCCGCCAATCTGGCGCTGCGGCGCAAGATCCAGGTGGTGTTCCAGGATCCGTTCTCCTCGCTGTCGCCGCGCATGACGGTGGAGGAGATCGTCGGCGAAGGCCTGCAGATCCATGCCCCTGAGCTCGCTGCCGGGCCGCGGCGCGAGCGCGTGCTCAAGATGCTCGAAGAGGTGGGCTTGATCGAAGCCCAGTTTCCCGGCCTGCTGCAGCGCTATCCGCATGAATTCTCGGGCGGGCAGCGGCAGCGCCTGGCGATTTCACGCGCGCTCATCATGGAGCCCGAGGTCCTGGTGCTGGACGAGCCCACGAGTGCACTCGACGTCACCATTCAGCAGCAGGTGCTGGCCCTGTTGCAGCGGCTGCAGAAGGAGCGTGGTCTGGCCTATCTGCTCATCACCCACGATGTGGATGTGATTCGCGCCATGGCCCATGAGGTGCTGGTCATGAAGGACGGGCAGATCGTGGAGCAGGGCGATGTGCAGGCGGTGCTGACTGCGCCGAGGCAGGCATACACGCGCCAGTTGGTCGAGGCTGCCGGGGTCGTTGCCGAGTCTCCGGCGGTCTGAATGTGATGGCGAGCAGCGCCTTCCCTTCAAAGGTTTGAGGCTTTGAATGCCTGCAATTGCTGTCGGTTCACTGATTCGCGAGACAGGCATTCGCTGAAAAACACTGAATCCGCACTCGAAAGTTTGTATTTATTTGGCGCGAATTCTCTGGCTGTGGCCTAATTGATCCTTTTCAACCTCCCAATTGAGAATTCGACATGGGCAATAAGATCGTTACCGAAGCAGACCGCAAGGCCACTCCCCGTCCCCAGGCACCCAATGGCGTGACCCTGCCCACTCCCGGCCGTGGCCAGCGCGTGAGCCTGGAGCGTGGTTCGCACACTCGCAGCAAGAAGCAGCCCGGCAAGCGCCACGGCTAATTCCTGCGGCAGGCTGCGCCCTGGTGTGCGGCCCGCAAAAAAGCCCTCGTCACTTCGGTGCGAGGGCTTTTTGCTTTTCACGGCTTCAGAGCATTGGTTTGCTCATCCCTGAAGATTTTTCAGCTTGCGGCGCAGCTGCTGCACTTCCTCGATGAGATCGGTGGTCAGGGCAGCGAGCTGAGGGTCGGCGTCGAAGCTGTGTTCCAGCTGGGCAATGCGGCGTGCACGCACCAGCGTCTGGCTGCTGAAGCGCCATTGCTCGTGGCTGATCTCGCGCAGCTGACCTTCGTTGTCGTAGCTGATGACGCCTGTCTGCACATGCTCGATCACCCATTGCGGGCTGGTGCAGCAATGGCGCGCCAGCTCGTGCAGATCGAGCACGGCCTGTTCCAGCAGCTCGGCAGGCTCGTAGAAAGGGTAGTGGGAGGGGCTCATGGGAAAACCTTTCAACTCAGGCTGCGGGCATCGAACTGCGGGAAGGCCCTGGCAAAGTCGGCATAAGCCTGCTTTTGCGCGGGTGTCGCCGCGGGTGGGAAGACCACATCCAGCACCAGGTACAGATCACCCGGCGTGGCGGCGGGCAGGCCCTTGCCCTTGAGGCGCAGCTTGCGACCCGAGCGATAGCCGGCGGGCACGGTGACTTCCAGTTCCCCGGCCAGCGTCTTGAAGGGGACGGGGCCACCGAGCTCGGCTTCCCAGGGCGCGAGCGGCACTCGCTGGTAGACATCCTTGCCTTCGGACCACCAGCGCGGATCGCTACGGAAGTGCACCTCCAGCAGCAGATCGCCTGGAGCACCCTTGCCCAGACCCGGGTTGCCCTGACCGGCAAGGCGAATCATCTGGCCCTCGCGCACGCCCTTGGGAATGGTGACCTGCAGCTCCTTGTCCTTGTGGGTGGGGATGCCCTGGTCGTCGAGCACGGTGCTGCGCAGATGCAGCGAGCGCACGGCGCCGCTATAGCTGTCCTGCAGATCCAGCTCTATGCTGGCATGCTGGTCCTGGCCGCGCATGTCTGGGGTGCTGCGCGCGCCTTGCTGGCCCTGATGGCGCCGTGCACGAGCGGCCTGGCCGAACATCTGCGAGAAAAAGTCGCTGAAATCGGCGTCGCTGCCGGCATCGCCCTGGCTGCTGAAGTGAAAGTCCTGCTGATCCCAGTCGGGCGGCGGGCGAAAGCCTCCCTTGCCCTGAGTTCTGGCATTTTGAGCAAACTGCATCTCGTCGCCCATGGCGTCGTAGGCGGCGCGCTTTTCGGGGTCGGAGAGCACGGTGTTGGCTTCGTTGACCTCGGCCATGCGAGCAGCCGCGTCTTTTTCCTTGCTGATGTCGGGGTGGTATTTGCGGGCGAGTTTGCGATAGGCCTTTTTGATGTCCTCGGTGGAGGCCTTTTTGTCCACGCCAAGTATCTTGTAATAGTCCTTGTAATCCATGGAGTCACCAATCTTCTTGTCAAAAGATGGGCGCAAGACTGTTGCCTTGGCTGCTGCCATTGCTGCGCCCGCATTCAGGAAAATAATAGGGATAGAGTGCGGCAGCTTCAAGGGTCTCAATGCGCGCTGGTGGGGTGATGACCGGGGTTTGAGTCCTTGGGTGCATCTGGCGCTACCATTGCCGGGATCAATGCAGGGGCGTGTGCGAAGGCCTGCCCAGAGTTCGTGAAATGAAACAAGAAATTACAAAAGCAGACGCATGGCTGGTTGTCTGCCTCTGTGCTGACTGGTGCGGTACCTGTAAACAGTACCGGCAGCCCTTCGAGGCTCTGGCTGCCCAGTTTCCACAGATGCGTTTTGTCTGGCTCGATGTGGAAGACCGTGAGGATGTCGCTGGCGATCTGGACATAGAAACCTTTCCGTCCATTTTGGTGGCGCAGGGCGAGCAGGCCAGATTTCTGGGGCCTGTGCTTCCGCAGACGGGGGTGCTGGCGCGGATGCTGCAATCCCTGCCCGCAGATGCGGCGGCGAGGCCCGCAGATGTGCAGGAGGCCCAGGATTTGCTGCAGCGATTGTTGCGCGCTGATGACCTGCAGGAAGTCTTGCGTTGATCGCTGTTTTATGCGAGACACTTTTTGCGAAAACAGTGGTTTGCGGCTACAATCACGGCTTCACGACCAAACGGGCGGGTACATACCGCCCGTTTTTTTTGGGCAATTCATGGCGAAACCTGTTTTTGGTAGAGCTAAGTCCATGATTTGACAGATTTTTCGGGATTGAACTGAATACACGTGGCACTACAGCAAATCGTTGAACAAACCGTGACAGGTCTGGGCTATGACCTGGTTGAAATCGAGCGCTCGGCCGGCGGCCTGCTGCGCATCACGATTGATTTGCCTTGGCAGGCGCCGGAGGAAGGTGCGCCTGAGCTGCCCGAGCAGTTCGTGACAGTGGAAGACTGCGAAAAGGTCACGCGCCAGCTTCAGTTTGCGCTGGAAGTCGATGGTGCGGACTACGCCCGCCTGGAGGTCTCTTCTCCAGGCATTGATCGTTTGCTGCGCCATGAGCAGGACTTCATCCGCTTTGAAGGCTCGGAGGTGGATCTGACGCTCAAGGCTCCCATCGGGGCTGCGGGTGGCGACAAGATCAATGCAAACCGCAAAAAATTTCGTGGCACGCTGGAGCGGACTGAAGAAGGTGGCTGGCAGATCGTCTGGAGCGATGAGCCGCCTCCCAAGCCGGGCGTGCGCGTCAGCAAGAAGCGTGAGCCTGCGCCGTTGAACGCGATGGGCTTTACGCTTGACGAGTTGCGCGAAGCTCGTCTGGCACCGATTGTGAATTTCAAAGGACGCGCAGCCAAGCCCGAATGAGGCAGCTGAAGCGTTTGAATCTTTTGGGGCAAAGAGGTCGCATGCAAATCCTCTTTGTGTGATTGAAATAGGAGAGTCGTCGCATGAATCGCGAACTGTTGATGTTGGTTGAAGCCATTTCGCGTGAAAAGAACGTGGAACGCGATGTGGTTTTTGGTGCCGTGGAATCCGCACTGGCACAGGCCACCAAGAAGCTGTACCAAGGTGAAGTAGACATCCGCGTGTCCATCGATCGCGAAAGCGGCGACTACGACACCTTCCGCCGCTGGGTGGTGGTGTCTGACGATGCCGGTCTGCAGAACCCCGACGCCGAAGAAATGCTGATGGATGCGGAAGACCGCGTGCCCGGCATTCAAATTGGTGAGTTCATTGAAGAGCAGATCGAGTCGCTGCCCATCGGCCGTATCGGTGCCATGGCTGCCAAGCAGGTCATCCTGCAGAAGATTCGCGACGCCGAGCGCGAAATGCTGCTCAACGAATTCCTGGCCCGTGGCGAGAAGATTTTCACCGGTACCGTCAAGCGCATGGACAAGGGCGACATCATTGTCGAATCCGGCCGTGTGGAAGGCCGACTCAAGCGCGGCGAGATGATCCCCAAGGAAAATCTGCGCAATGGCGACCGTGTGCGCGCCATGATCATGGAAGTCGATGCCACCTTGCGCGGCGCTCCCATCCTGCTGTCGCGCTCGGCTCCCGAATTCATGGTGGAATTGTTCCGCAATGAAGTGCCCGAGATCGAGCAAGGCCTGCTGGAGATCAAGAGCTGCGCCCGTGACGCCGGCTCTCGTGCCAAGATCGCCGTGCTCAGCCACGACAAGCGCGTGGACCCCATCGGCACCTGCGTCGGCGTGCGCGGCACCCGCGTGAATGCCGTGACCAACGAACTGGCCGGCGAGCGTGTGGATATCGTGCTGTGGTCCGAAGACCCCGCCCAGTTCGTGATCGGTGCCCTGGCTCCTGCCAATGTCTCTTCCATCGTTGTGGATGAGGAAAAGCACGCCATGGACGTGGTGGTGGACGAGGAAAATCTGGCCATCGCCATCGGTCGCGGCGGTCAGAACGTGCGTCTGGCCTCCGAGCTGACAGGCTGGAAGATCAACATCATGGACGCTGCAGAGTCTGCCCAGAAGCAGGCCGACGAGTCGGCTGTCTCGCGCAAGCTGTTCATGGAAAAGCTGGATGTGGACGAGGAAATCGCCAACATCCTGATCGAAGAAGGTTTCGAGACCCTGGAAGAAGTGGCCTATGTGCCGCTGCAGGAAATGCTCGAAATCGAATCCTTCGACGAAGAGACGGTGAACGAGCTGCGTAGCCGCGCCAAGGATGCACTGCTGAGTCAGGAAATTGCTCGCGAAGAAAATGTGAGCAAGGCATCCGAGGATCTGGTGTCTCTGGACGGCATGACTGCCGAGCTGCTGGACAAGCTGGCGCAAGCTGATGTGCACACCCGTGACGATCTGGCCGACCTGGCGATCGACGAGCTGACCGAAATCACCGGTCAGACTGCCGAAGAAGCCAAGGCCTTGATCATGAAGGCGCGTGAGCACTGGTTTACCGATGGGCAAGAGTAAGGTCAGGGAGGTACAGAGCATTTATGTCGAGTAATACGGTTGCAGAATTTGCGAAAGAGCGCAACACGACCCCTGATACCTTGCTGCAGCAGCTCAAGGCCGCCGGGGTTGACAAGGCCAATGCGGCTGACGCGCTGACCGAAGGTGACAAGCAGCGCTTGCTGTCTCACCTGCAGGCAAGCCATGGCAGCGGTGCCAAGAAGATCACGCTGACCAAGAAGTCCACCAGCGAAATCAAGCAGGCGGATTCATCGGGCCGTGCCCGTACGATTCAGGTGGAAGTGCGCAAGAAGCGCACTTTCGTGAAGCGGGAAGACACTCCCGCCGAGGCTCAGGCCAATGCGGAAAGCATGGCTAAGGCTGTGCAGGAGCGTGCCGCTAGTCAAGAGCTGGTACGCCGTGAAGAAGATGCTCGCCGCGAGGCCGAGCTGTTGAGCCATCAGGAAGAACAATTGGCCAAGGAACGTCAAGAGCGCGAAGAGCGCGAGCGCCGCGAGCGCGAAGCCGAGGAACGTGCTGCAGCCTATGCAGCCGCGGAAGTCGCCAAGGTGGCTGAAGCCAAGGCGGCAAAGGAAGAAGAAAAGCGCGAGCACGCCGCAGGCGCTGCCGCACGTGCTGCGGCCCAGGCCGAGGCACGCGCCAAGGCGGAAGCCGAATCCCAGGCCAAGGCTGCTGAAGAAGCCAGCCGCGCCAAGGATCTGGATGAGCGCCGCCGCAAGGCCCTGGCCGAAGCGGAAGCCATCCGCGCCATGATGGCTGCACCCAAGAAGGTGCTGGTCGCCAAGAAGCCCGAGGAGCCCAAGAAGGCTGCTCCGGTTGCCGCCGATGCCAAGAAGCCTGTTGCCGCCAAGGATGGCAACAAGCCCGCAGGCAGCGCTGGCGCGGCCAATGCCGGCGGCGGCGCCCGTCCAGGCAAGGAAGTCAAGTCCGCCAAGCTGTCTTCGAGCTGGTCCAACGACGCCGGCAAGAAGAAGGAAATCAAGACCCGTGGCGACAGCTCCGGCGGCGTGGCTGGCCGTTCCAACTGGCGCGGTGGTCCCAAGGGCGGCCGTCGTGGCAATGATCGTCACGAGCAGCAACAGCAGCAGGCTCCCGAGTTCCGTCAGCTGGAGATTTCGGTGCCCGAGACCATCACCGTGGCCGAACTGGCTCACAAGATGGCCATCAAGGCATCCGAGGTCATCAAGGTTCTGATGAAGATGGGCCAGATGGTCACCATCAACCAGCCGCTGGACCAGGACACCGCCATGATCGTGGTGGAAGAAATGGGCCACACCGCCAAGGTGGCAGCGCTGGACGATCCCGAGGCCTTCACCGCCGAGGAAGTCTCCAACTCCGAAGCCGAGCAACTGCCGCGCGCTCCCGTGGTGACCGTCATGGGTCACGTGGACCACGGCAAGACCTCGCTGCTGGACTACATCCGTCGCACCAAGGTGGCGTCGGGCGAAGCCGGCGGCATCACTCAGCACATCGGTGCCTACCATGTGAAGACGCCTCGCGGCATCATCACCTTCCTGGACACTCCCGGTCACGAGGCCTTCACGGCCATGCGTGCTCGCGGTGCCAAGTCCACCGACATCGTGATTCTGGTGGCCGCTGCCGACGACGGCGTCATGCCCCAGACCAAGGAAGCCATCAAGCACGCCAAGGCGGCTGGTGTTCCCATCGTGGTGGCCATCACCAAGGCCGACAAGCCCGAAGCCAACCCCGATCGCGTCAAGCAGGAGCTGGTCGTGGAAGAGGTGCTGCCCGAAGAATACGGCGGCGACTCTCCCTTCGTGGCCGTGTCCTCCAAGACCGGCCAGGGCATCGACGAGCTGCTGGAGCAAGTGCTGCTGCAGGCCGAAGTGCTGGAACTCAAGGCGCCCGTGGACGCCGCTGCCAAGGGTATCGTGATCGAAGCCCAGCTGGACAAGGGTCGCGGTACCGTGGCTACGGTGCTGGTGCAGTCCGGTACGCTGAAGGTCGGCGATGTGGTGCTGGCGGGCCAGACCTATGGTCGCGTGCGAGCCATGCTCGACGAAGACGGCAAGCAGACCAAGGAAGCCGGTCCTTCCATCCCTGTAGAGATTCAGGGTCTGAACGAAGTGCCCCAGGCGGGTGACGACTTCATGGTGCTGAGCGACGAACGCCGTGCCCGTGAAATCGCGACCTACCGCGCCGGCAAGTTCCGCAACACCAAGCTGGCCAAGCAGCAGGCTGCGAAGCTGGAAAACATGTTCGCCGAAATGTCCGCTGGCGATGTGCAGACCCTGCCCATCATCATCAAGGCCGACATGCAAGGCTCGCAGGAAGCTCTGGCAGCCTCGCTGCTCAAGCTGTCTACCGACGAGATCAAGGTTCAGCTGGTGTACTCCGGCGTGGGCGGTATCTCCGAGTCCGACGTCAACCTGGCGCTGGCTTCCAAGGCCATCATCATCGGCTTCAACGTGCGTGCGGATGCTCAGGCCCGCAAGACCGCTGAAGGCAACGATGTCGACGTTCGCTACTACAACATCATCTACGACGCCGTGGATGAGGTGAAGGCTGCGATGTCGGGCATGCTGGCTCCCGAGAAGCGCGAAGAGATCATCGGTATGGCCGAGATCCGTACCGTGTTCGTGGCGACGAAGATCGGCACCATTGCCGGCTCGTACATCACGCAAGGTCACGTCACCCGCAATGCACACTTCCGTCTGCTGCGCGACAACGTGGTCATCTACACGGGCGAGATCGAGTCGCTGCGTCGCATGAAGGACGATGTCAAGGAAGTCAAGGAAGGCTTCGAGTGCGGTATCAAGCTGCGCAACTACAACGACATCAAGGAAGGCGACGTGCTGGAAGTCTTCGAGATCAAGGAAATCGCTCGTACGCTGTAAAAGCAATAGCTGCTAGTGCCTGTTACGCAAGGGTTTGAGGCTGAAAATGCCTTGAATTCCTTGTGCAGCAAGCGCAAATAGCTCCTTTTTTATTCATGGCAACCAAACGCAAATCTGCTGCTCCCAACCGCAGCTTCAAAGTTTCCGACCAGATCCAGCGTGATCTGTCGGAGCTGATCGCCCGCGAGTTGAAGGACCCGCGCGTCGGCATGGTCACGCTGCAAGGCGTGGAGGTGACTCCTGACTATGCCCACGCCAAGGTGTTCTTCAGCGTGCTCGTCGGCGATCCCGAAGTGACGCTGGCAGCACTCAATCAGGCCGCAGGCTTTCTGCGCAACGGCCTGTTCAAGCGTCTGCACATTCATACCGTGCCCACGCTGCATTTCGTCTACGACCGCACTACAGAGCGCGCTGCCGACATGAACGCCTTGATCGCCAAGGCTGTGGCGTCGCGCGGACCCGAACAGGAATAAGCACATGAACGCCCCTCGCACCCGGGTGCAGCGGCGCCCTGTGCATGGGGTGTTGCTGCTCGATAAACCGCTGGGCTGGTCCAGCAACGATATCTTGCAGAAGGTCAAGTGGCTGCTGCGCGCCGAAAAGGCCGGGCATACAGGCACGCTTGATCCGCTGGCCAGTGGCGTGCTGCCGCTGTGTTTCGGCGCTGCCACCAAATTCAGTCAGCTTCAGCTCGAAGCCGAGAAAACCTACGAAGCCATTGCCCGCCTGGGCCAGACCACGACCACGGCCGATGCCGAGGGCGATGTGGTGCTGGAGCGTGCCGTCGATCTGGCAGCCATCACGCCCGAGCGCCTGGCGCAGGTGCAGGCCCAGTTCACAGGCGACATCAAGCAGGTGCCACCCATGCACAGTGCGCTGAAGAAGGACGGCAAGGCACTCTATGAATATGCCCGTGCGGGCGTGGAAGTGGAGCGCCCCGCACGAGATGTCACCATTCATGCATTGGAGCTGACTCTGGTGCAGGACGATCAGGGGCATCCGGCCGTCAAGATGAGAGTGAGCTGCAGCAAGGGCACTTACATCCGCACATTGGGCGAAGACGTGGGCGAGGCCTTGGGCTGTGGCGCCCACTTGCGTTTTCTGCGCCGTGTGGAAACCGGCGGTCTTGAGGTGTCGCGCTGCGTGACGCTGGAGGCGCTGGAAGCCATGAACGATGAAGAGCGCATCGCGCAGGTCCAGCCTGTGGATACCCTGCTGCATCGTCATGCCGTCGTCACCTTGGGTGAACAGGATGCAGGTCGCTTTCTATCAGGCTTGCGCCGTCGAGGGTCTTGGGCGGATGCCCCGGCCGTGGCGGTGTATGGTGAGCGCCCGCATGCCCTTTTAGGGGTAGGCCGTGTGGCGAGCGGGGAATTGATTCCCGAGCGCCTGCTCAGTCCGCTAGAAATTCAACAAATTTTGGAAGGAACGCCGCGTCCACAAGCAAGCGGCATTTTGGAAACATTATGAGCAAACAAATCCGCAACATTGCGATCATCGCGCACGTTGACCACGGTAAGACCACCATGGTGGACCAGCTGCTGCGCCAGTCCGGCACTTTTGCCGAGCACGAAAAAGTCGTCGACACCGTGATGGACAACCATGCCATCGAACGTGAGCGCGGCATCACCATTCTGGCCAAGAACTGTGCCGTGTCCTGGAAGGACACCCACATCAACATTCTCGACACGCCCGGTCACGCGGACTTCGGCGGCGAAGTGGAACGTGCCCTGTCCATGGTCGACGGCGTGGTGCTGCTGATCGATGCGCAGGAAGGCCCCATGCCCCAGACGCGCTTCGTGACCAAGAAGGCTCTGGCCCTGGGTCTGCGCCCCATCGTGGTGGTGAACAAGGTGGACAAGCCCGGTGCCAACCCCGACAAGGTGATCAACGCCGCTTTCGACCTGTTCGACAAGCTGGGCGCCACCGACGAGCAGCTGGACTTCCCCGTGGTCTACGCCTCCGGCATCAACGGCTGGTCGTCCAAGGAAGAGGGCGAGCCCGGTGCCAAGTGGGGTGAGGACATGTCCGCCCTGTTCGACACCATCCTCGACCATGTGCCTTCCGTGCAGGGCGATGCCAGCGCTCCCCTGCAGCTGCAGGTCTCCGCTCTGGATTACTCCACCTTCGTGGGTCGTATCGGCGTGGGCCGCATCACCCAGGGCACGCTCAAGCCCGGTCAGCAAGTGGCTGTGATGGCCGGTCCTGACGGCAAGAGCTACAGCGGCAAGATCAACCAGGTGCATACCTTCCAGGGTATCGATCGCGTGCAGGCCACCGAAGCCGGTCCTTCCGAGATCGTGCTGATCAGCGGTATCGAAAACATCGGTATCGGCGAGACCGTCACCGATCCCGCCAATCCTCAGCCTCTGCCCATGCTGAAGATTGACGAGCCCACGCTGACCATGAACTTCTGCGTGAACACCTCGCCCCTGGCAGGTCGTGAAGGCAAGTTCGTGACCAGCCGCCAGATCTGGGACCGTCTGCAAAAGGAATTGCGCTCCAACGTGGCTCTGCGCGTCAAGGAAACCGACGAAGACGGTATCTTCGAAGTCTCCGGTCGTGGTGAACTGCACCTGACCATCTTGCTGGAAGAAATGCGCCGCGAAGGCTACGAGCTGGCAGTGTCCAAGCCCCGCGTCGTGATGCAGATGATCGACGGCGAAAAGCACGAGCCCATCGAGCTGGTGACTGCCGACATCGAAGAAGGCCACCAGGGCGGCGTGATGCAGGCACTGGGCGAGCGCAAGGGCGAGCTGGTGAACATGGAACCCGATGGCCGCGGTCGCGTCCGTCTGGAATACCGTATCCCTGCCCGCGGCCTGATCGGTTTCACCAACGAATTCCTGAACCTGACACGTGGTTCCGGCCTGATCGCCAACATCTTCGACAGCTACGAACCCCATAAGGGCGACATCGGCGGCCGCAAGAACGGCGTGCTGATCTCCATGGACGACGGTGAAATCTTCACTTACGCCCTGGGCAAGCTGGACGACCGTGGCCGCATGTTCGTGAAGGCCGGCGACCCCGTGTACGAAGGCATGATCATCGGCATCCACAGCCGCGACAACGACCTGGTGGTGAACGCCACACGTACCAAGCAGCTGACCAACTTCCGTGTTTCCGGCAAGGAAGACGCGATCAAGATCACGCCTCCCATCGAGCTGTCGCTGGAGTACGGCGTGGAATTCATCGAAGACGACGAGCTGCTGGAAATCACCCCCACCAGCCTGCGCGTGCGCAAGCGTCACTTGAAGGAAAACGACCGCAAGCGTGCTTCGCGTGATGCGTAATTCACAGGCCTAGGCTGTGAATCCAAAAAGGCCCTTCGGGGCCTTTTTTATTGCACGTTGCTGCCTGACAGTCTGCATTGCAACGGCTGCGGTATTGATTCGTCGCTGCGCGAGCCACGGGCCGAGTTGCTGCATTCAAGTGTTGCGGATGCTGACCTCAGGGGGGCGGAGCGAAGTCTGGAATCCTGGTGCCGTAGGGCTGATGGAAGAGCAGGGCGATCCGCTGAGTCGCGGTAGCTTCAGAAACAAAAAACCGCATGGGAGCCATGCGGTTTTTGATAACGGCCCTGTCTCGCGCCGTTGAGAAGCAGTCGATTTACTTCTGCGTCAGAATCCAGGCCACCAGCTTCTTGGCATCGGCGTCGTTCACCTGGGGATTGGCGGGCATGGGCACGGGGCCCCACACGCCGGAGCCGCCCTTGATGACCTTGGCAGCCAGCTTGTCGGCGGCGTCCTTCTGGCCTGCATACTTGGCGGCCACATCCTTGAATGCGGGACCAACCAGCTTCTTGTCAACAGCGTGGCAGGCCATGCAGTTCTTGGACTGCGCCAGGGCCTGATCGGCCATGGCAGGGGCCACGGCAGCGGCGGAAAGGGCGAAAGCGATCAGAAATTGCTTCATCATGAGTTCCCAGGGTGCGGGGTTAAAGTTGATCTTTTAGCGCATTGTAGTGCTTGGCTTGTGTACTCTCCAGTGCACTCTGTGTTCTGGAAAATCAACAAAAAAGGGGATGTATGTATCTGTTAGGTTTGGCGATCGTGTTGTCGCTGCTCAAGCTGGCTCAGATCGGGCCTGTCGCAGGCTGGAGCTGGTGGCCTATTCTGGGCATTTATGGCGCGGCTGTCGCCTGGTGGGCCTGGGCCGATGCTTCGGGCTATACCAAGCGCAAGGCCATGGAGAAGATGGACCAGCGCAAGAAAGAGCGTATCGAACGTCAGAAGCAGGCCATGGCACCGGGCCAGCGACGTCGTTGAGCAGTGAATCAGGCATCGTGATTGACGATGTCTTGTGATTGTTTTGCCTGACAGCCCGCCATGGGCTAGGCATCGCTGCCTTGCAGTGCTGGGCCATAATCCAAAGAATCATTTCCCGATAACGTCTTATAGCGAACCCCATGCCCGCATACCGTTCCAAAACCTCCACTGGCGGCCGCAACATGGCCGGTGCGCGCGCCCTGTGGCGTGCCACCGGCATGAAAGATGGCGATTTCGACAAGCCCATCATTGCGATTGCCAACTCCTTCACCCAGTTCGTGCCCGGCCATGTGCATCTGAAGGATCTGGGGCAACTGGTCGCGCGCGAGATCGAAAAGGCCGGCGGCGTGGCCAAGGAGTTCAACACCATCGCCGTGGACGATGGCATCGCCATGGGCCATGACGGCATGCTGTATTCGCTGCCCAGCCGTGACCTGATCGCGGACTCGGTCGAGTACATGGTCAATGCCCATTGCGCAGATGCGCTGGTGTGCATCTCCAACTGCGACAAGATCACCCCCGGCATGCTGATGGCCGCGATGCGCCTGAACATTCCGGTGATCTTTGTTTCCGGCGGCCCCATGGAAGCTGGCAAGACCAAGCTGGCCAACCCCGAAACCAAGACCATAGAGTTCAAGAAGCTGGACCTGGTGGACGCCATGGTGATCGCGGCCGATCAGCGCTATTCCGACGCCGAAGTGGCCGAGGTGGAGCGCTCCGCCTGCCCGACCTGCGGTTCCTGCTCGGGCATGTTCACCGCCAATTCGATGAACTGCCTGACCGAAGCGCTGGGCCTGTCCCTGCCCGGCAATGGCACCGTGGTGGCCACGCATGCCGACCGCGAAGAGCTGTTCCTGCGCGCCGGCCGCCGCATCGTCGAGCTGGCCCGCGACTACTACGAGAACGACAACGACAGCGTGCTGCCGCGCTCCGTGGGCTTCAAGGCCTTCGAGAACTGCATCACGCTGGACATCGCCATGGGCGGCTCCACCAATACCATCCTGCACCTGCTGGCCATCGCCCAGGAAGCGGGTATCGACTTCACCATGGCCGACATCGACCGCCTCTCGCGCGTCGTGCCCCAGCTGTGCAAGGTGGCACCCAATACGCCCAAGTACCACATCGAAGACGTGCACCGCGCTGGCGGCATCATGGCCATCCTGGGCGAGCTGGACCGCGCCGGCAAGCTGCACACCGATGTGCCCACGGTGCATGCCAAGACCATGAAGGATGCGCTGGAGCAGTGGGACATCATGCGCACGCAGGACGAGGCCGTTCGCCACTTCTACATGGCTGGCCCCGCCGGCATTCCCACGCAGGTGGCGTTCAGCCAGAACACCCGCTGGCCCAGCCTGGACCTGGACCGTGCCGAAGGCTGCATCCGCAGCTACGAGCACGCTTTCAGCAAGGAAGGCGGCCTGGCCGTGCTGCGCGGCAACATCGCGCTGGACGGCTGCGTGGTGAAGTCCGCAGGCGTGGACGAGTCGATCCTGGTCTTCGAAGGCCCGGCTCATGTGGTCGAGTCGCAGGACGAGGCCGTGGCCAACATCCTGGCCGACAAGGTCAAGGCAGGCGATGTGGTCATCGTGCGCTACGAAGGCCCCAAGGGCGGCCCCGGCATGCAGGAAATGCTCTACCCCACCAGCTACATCAAGTCCAAGGGCCTGGGCAAGGCCTGTGCGCTGCTGACGGACGGCCGCTTCTCGGGCGGTACCTCCGGCCTGTCCATCGGTCACTGCTCTCCCGAAGCGGCAGCCGGCGGCGCGATTGGCCTGGTGCAGAACGGCGACATCATCCGCATCGACATTCCCAACCGCAGCATCAACATGCTGGTCAGCGACGAAGAGCTGGCCCGCCGCCGTGAAGCGCAGAATGCCAAGGGCTGGAAGCCTGCCCAGGCCCGTCCCCGCAAGATCTCTGCGGCCCTCAAGGCCTATGCCAAGCTGGTGACCAGCGCCGATACCGGCGCCGTGCGCGATCTGTCGCTGCTCGACGATTAAGTTACGTTTGTTTCGTCATTTCGTCAGCGCGGACTTTGCCTGCTGACGGACAATCCCACAGCCGCTCGATGCAAGTCGCGCGGCTGTTTTTATTGTCTTGCCAGAAAGTGATCTCCATGTCTTTCGCTGTTCGCCCCTCCTTCTTGCTGAAGACAGCAGGGCTGCTGGCCTTGCTGGGGGCATTGACGGCGCAGGCTGCAGAAGGGCGTTACCCGCAGCGTCCCGTGCGTCTGGTGGTCCCTTTCACGCCCGGAGGCTCCACCGATATCGTGGCGCGCCTGGTTGCCGATGCCATGCACACGACGCTGGGTCAGCCCGTGGTGGTCGACAACCGGTCCGGTGCCAGCGGCTTCATCGGGGCCGAGGCCGTGGCCAATGCGGCGCCTGACGGCTACACCATAGGCCTGGGCACCATCAGCACGCTGGTGGTCAATCCCGTCATGCTGCCGCAGTCGGCACGCATAGATCCTGCCAAGGCCTTTGTACCGGTGGTTGCACTGGCGTCCATTCCGTCGGTGTTTTCCGTGCATCCCAATATGGGTGTGCAGAACTATGCCCAGTTCCTCACTCTTGCGCGCAGCAAGCCGGGTCAGTTCAATATCGGATCGGCCGGAATCGGCTCCATCGGGCATCTGATTGCCGAGCGCCTCAATGCCGATCTCAAGCTCAAGCTGCACCATATTCCCTACAAGGGGCAGGGGCCGGTGATCAGCGGCGCGCTGTCGGGCGAGACCCAGGTGCTCAGCGATCAATACCCTTCGTCGGCTCCGCATGTGGCTGCGGGCCGCCTGGTTCCGTTCGCCGTGGCCGCGCAGGAGCGCTTGCCGACCCTGCCGCAGGTGCCCACGTTCAGGGAGTTGGGCCACCCTGCGCTCAACAATCTGGCCATCACCTGGTTCGGCATCGTTGCTCCGGCAGGAACGCCGGAGGCCGTCGTGACCAGGCTCAACGGCGCTGCCAACGCGGCCTTGCAGGATCCTGCCGTGCAGGAGCGGTTGCAGACCATGGGCGTGCAGGTATTGGGCGGCACACCGCAGCGATTGAGCACCATGATGGATGAGACCGCCAAGGTCGTGCGTCAGACCGTGCGCGAGCAGGGCCTGGCGGTGGACAAGCCGCATTGACGCTTGAAAGAGCGCCGTTGACGCCGGATGCAGCAGGATGCCAGGTCGAGGTTTTTCGCATCAGGGGGCTTTGAGCCGGTGAATGAGGCTCTGCAGCGTTCTCGGAGCATGCAGTTTTGCAGAAACGTCATCGGCCTGCGGCACAATGCCTGACATGCTGATGTATCCGCACATTGATCCTGTAGCCGTGCAGATTGGCCCGCTGGCCGTGCACTGGTATGGCATTACCTATCTGGTGGCCTTTGGTCTGTTCCTGTTTCTGGGCACGCGCCGACTGCACCACCCTCCATTCAAATACATGACGGGCGAGCGTGCCTGGGCGCGCAAGGATGTGGAGGATATTCTCTTTCTCGGCGTGCTGGGCGTGGTCGTGGGCGGGCGCATCGGCTACTGTCTGTTCTACAAGCCCGGTTACTACCTCGCGCATCCGCTGGAAATTCTTGCCGTCTGGCAGGGTGGCATGAGCTTTCACGGCGGCCTGCTGGGCGTCATCGGCTCCATGATCTGGTTTGCGCGCTCGCGCAAGCGCAACTGGCTGGAAGTCGCAGATTTTGTGGCGCCCTGCGTGCCCACAGGGCTGGCTGCGGGCCGCATCGGCAACTTCATCAACGGCGAGCTCTGGGGGCGTTTTGCGAGTGCGGATCTGCCCTGGGCCATGGTGTTTCCGCAAAGCGGCTCCATGCTGCCGCGTCATCCCTCGCAGATCTATCAGTTCCTGATGGAAGGGCTGCTGCTGTTCATCATCCTGTGGCTTTACGCGCGCAAGGAGCGCAAGCCCGGCCAGGTCGCGGCGGTTTTTCTGATCGGCTATGGGGCCTTCCGCTTCATCGCAGAGTACTTCCGCGAGCCCGACGACTTTCTGGGCATTCTCTCGCTGGGCATGAGCATGGGGCAGTGGCTGTGCATTCCCATGATCGTGGCCGGTGTGCTCATGTGGGTGTGGTGCGGCAAGCGCCAGGCCTACGCAGTTCAGCGGACTACGGCCTGAAGTCCAAATCCTGAAAAACGCAGACTTCGGTCTGCGTTTTTCATGGTGTGGTGTACGAGGCTGAAAAACTGCACATAATGGCTGAAAGCGTTACTGCAATTGCGGTATCTGCTTCTTCAATGAGAGCATGATGGTGCTGGAACAAGGAGATGCATATGGGGTGGGCAGCCGAGTGGATTGAGCAAACCAAGCTGTGGGTGCGCGGTGCCGAGGGCGAGAAGGGCGACGCCCAGCATCGCCCGCTGGCGCAACGCCTGGAGGCCACCTTGCGTCGTGGGGAGGAGGCGCTGTCGCCGCGCGAGCTGCGCCGCTTGCTGCTGGACATGCAGCAGGTGGCGGATACCGCGCTCAGCGACGTGGAGGGCGGCCGTCACGCGCAGCTGCTGATGGATTGGTATGCCAAGGCCGATCTGGCTGCACGCAAGGACTTCTGGCTGCTGGCGATCGAAAAGTTCGGCCCCGATGCCAAGGCCCTGCAGGCGGCCCGCGAGCGCTACGACAAGGCGGGCAGCGATGTGGAACGCGGCGAGGCCGAGATGAGCCTGCGCCGCGCCCTGGTTTCATCGCGCACGCGGCTGCTGCAGCGTTTTGCCCAGCCCAAGGGCGGCATGGGCTTTCTGGTCGACATGCGCGCCGAGTTGCTGGCCTTGCCCAAGGCGGAGCAGCACTATGTGGCGCTGGACGCCGAGCTGGAGCATCTGTTTTCCAGCTGGTTCGATGTGGCCTTGCTGGAGCTCAGAAGCCTGAACTGGGATTCGCCCGCATCGCTGCTCGAAAAGCTGATCAAGTACGAGGCTGTGCACGATATCCGCAGCTGGGCCGATCTGAAGAATCGCCTCGACAGCGACCGCCGCTGCTATGGGTTCTTTCACCCGCGCATGCCCAATGTGCCGCTGATCTTTGTGGAGGTGGCACTGCTGGACAAGATGGCAGGCAGCATGGCTCCGTTGCTGGACGAGGCCGCAGCGGCTGCCGATCTGGCCAAGGCCAACACCGCCATCTTCTATTCCATCAGCAACACCCAGACCGGACTCAAGGGCGTGAGCTTCGGCGATTCGCTCATCAAGCATGTGGTGGAGACGCTCACCCAGGAGTTTCCCAAGCTCAAGCAGTTCGCCACGCTGTCGCCGATTCCGGGACTGCGCAGCTGGCTGAGCAAGAACGGCGATGCGGCGCTGGCGGAGCTCGACGACAAGCAAAAGGCAGCCCTGGAGAAGGTCGCCGGCGGAGTGAGTGCCGCGCAATTGCTGGCCGCGCTGGACGATCCGGGCTCGCTGCCGGAGAAATCGGTGGTGCGTCAGGCCGCCATGTTTTGCGCCGCGCGCTATCTGGGTCGGGAAACTGCCAAGGGGCGTCCGCTGGATGCCGTGGCACGCTTTCACCTTGGCAACGGTGCGCGCGTGGAGCGCCTGAACTGGGCGGCAGACCTGTCGTCCAAGGGGCTCAAGCAATCCATGGGGCTGATGGTCAACTATCTGTATGACCTCAAGCGCCTGGACAAGCACCGCAGCCTGTTGGCGCAGAGCAAGATTCCCGTTTCCTCGGAGATCGAATCGCTGTGCAAGGGTTGAGTGCATCGCGACTCGCGCTGCGCCCGGCCTGAGCCGGCTTTTGCTGCTGCGTCTTCCAACCACAAGCCTGGCTGCGGCGATGCTGCTGACCAGGCGCGCAGAGGAGACATAGATGCAGGATTCTTGGGAAAAGAGCGTGGGATTGCAGCGGCGCACGCTGCTGGGGTCGGCGGGGGCGCTGCTGGCGGCTGGAGCATCGGGCTGGACGGGCATGGCCCAGGCATCGGAGTGGCCGAGCAGGCCGGTCACCCTGATCGTGCCTTTTCCTGCCGGCGGCGGCACCGACACCTTTGCCAGGCCTTTTTCTGCCCAGTTCGCCAAGACCTCGGGCAAGACCCTGGTGATAGACAACCGAGGTGGCGCGGGCGGCACGCTGGGCGCCAGCATTGCGGCCAAGGCCGCACCCGACGGCTACAACTTCTTCATGGGCGGCACCCACCATGTGATTGCGCCATCGGTCTACCCCAAGCTCGAATACGATCTGGAGCGCGACTTCATCCCGCTGGCGCTGCTGGCCAGCGTGCCGCAAGTCGTGGTGGTCAATCCCAAGAAGGTGACGCATGCCAGCTTGCAGGCTCTTGTACAGGACCTGCGTGCCAACCCCGGCAAGTACAACTATGCATCGGCAGGGCCGGGTTCCTCGCACCATCTGGCGGGCGAGTTGTTCAAGCTGCAGACCAAGACCCAGATCACCCATATTCCCTACAAGGGTGCGGGCCCTGCGCTGCAGGACCTGATCGCTGGCAATGTGGACATGCTGTTCGATGGCCTGGGCTCATCGGCCCAGCATATCAAGGGCGGCCGCATCAAGGCCTTGATGGTGGCGGGCGCCAAGCGCAATCCCGCCTTCCCCGATGTGCCCAGCGCGGCCGAGTGCGGCCTGCCGGACTTCACCGTCACCACCTGGTATGGACTATGGGCCCCTAAGGGCACGCCTGCCGCCGTGCAGCAGCAGATGCTGGACGAGGTGCGCAAGATCGGAGCCGCCGAGGACATCAAGGCTGCCTGGGCCAAGAACGGCGCCGATTACGGCCAGCTGAGCCAGCCGCAGTTTGCCGCCATGGTGCAAAGCGAGATCCAGCGCTGGGCCCATGTGGTCAAGGCGGCGAATGTGAAGATTGACTCCTGAGCCCGCTGGCTGCCTTGCGGGGCGCCCTTTGCCGGCGCCCCATTTTGAAGAAGTGATTTTTTCAGTGCCTGGCGCCACCGGCCAGGCCAGGGCCGGGCCTATGATGGCCATGGACCTTTTGCTTTCACCGTTTCCGAGTTCGACAGCATCACGATGACCGACATGCCTCAAGCCAATCTTTTCAGCGCGCTGCGCGCTGCGTTTCCTGCGGATCTGACGAAAATCGCCGTGGAGGCCATCGAGCCCGATGGCTCCAGCCTCTACTACACCTGGGCCGATCTGGAGCAGGGCAGTGCACGCATGGCCAATCTGCTGGCCTCGCTGGATCTGCCCGAGGGCAGCCGCATTGCGGTGCAGGTGGAAAAGTCGGTCGAAGCCATGATGCTCTACCTGGCCACGCTGCGCAGCGGCCATGTGTTCCTGCCGCTGAACACCGCCTACCAGAGCGCCGAGATGGAGTACTTCATCACCAATGCCGAGCCGGCCGTGGTGGTGTGCGCCCCCGGCTGTTTTGGCTGGGTGTCCAAGATTGCCTTCAACCACGGCGTGGGCCATGTCTACACCCTGGGAACCGATCGCACGGGCAGCTTGCTGGAGCGCGCGGCCCACCACAGCGACGAGCATCAGGTCGTGCCACGTCGCGCCGACGATCTGGCGGCGATTCTCTACACCAGCGGCACCACGGGGCGCAGCAAGGGCGCCATGCTCAGCCACGGCAATCTGCTGAGCAATGCGGCCATGCTCAAGGTGTACTGGGGCTGGCAGGAAGGCGATGTGCTGATTCACGCGCTGCCCATCTTCCATGTGCATGGCCTGTTTGTCGCCATTCACGGGGCGCTGCTCAACGGCAGTCCCATGATCTGGTTTGCCCGCTTCGAGCCCGAGGCCGTCATGGCGCGCTTCAAGGATGCGACCGTCTTCATGGGGGTACCAACCCTTTATGTGCGCATGCTGGCCGATGCCAGGCTGGACCGCAACATGGCCGCGCACATGCGCCTCTTCATCTCGGGATCGGCTCCCATGCTGATCGAGACCTTCCGTGCCTGGAAGACGCGTACCGGTCACACCATTCTTGAGCGCTATGGCATGAGCGAGACCATCATGCTGACCTCCAACCCCTATCAGGCCGATGCGCGCTACGGCAACGAGGCCGAGCGCCGCGGCGCAACCGTGGGCTTTCCCCTGCCGGGCGTGGGCGTGCGCATTCATGGCGATGACGGCAAAGCCCTGCCCGCAGGCGAGATCGGCAATATCGAGGTGCAGGGTCCCAACGTCTTCAAGGGCTACTGGCGCATGCCCGAGAAGACGGCAGAGGAGTTCACGGCCGACGGCTGGTTCAAGACCGGCGATGTGGGCCTGCAGGACGAGCGCGGCTATTTCAGCATCGTGGGGCGCAGCAAGGACTTGATCATCTCGGGCGGCTACAACGTCTATCCGGCCGAGGTGGAGGGCTTCATCAACGATCTTCCCGGCGTGGACGAAAGTGCCCTGGTGGGAGTGCCGCACCCGGACTTTGGCGAGGTCGGCGTTGCCGTCATCGTGCCGCGCAAGGGCGCGCAGCTCGATGGGCTGAAGATTCTGGAGTCGCTCAAGGCCAGGTTGGCCAATTTCAAGGTGCCCAAGCGCTGCTATGTGGTGGACAGCCTGCCGCGCAACACCATGGGCAAGGTCCAGAAGAAGCTGCTGCGCGACCAGTATCAGCAGGAGTTCTCCTGAACCCGGTCGAGGCGGACGCCAGGCGTTGGTTTTTGGCTGCACTATTGGCTGCGTTTCAGGCGCTTGTCTTTTGACTTGACTCCTGAAAAGTGAGCTGATTGCGCAGCATGCAAGGAAGATTCAGCATTGAATCGACCCAAAAATAAAGCAGCTTGTACGCAAGCTGCTTTTAATTTGTGAGTGGCAAACGGCGGCCCCTGAGCGGCCTGTGTCACTGGATATCAGGGGCAAGTCCAGCAAGGGGCGCCCGGCCAGGGGTGCCCGGCGAGGGGTGCCCGGCGAGGGCCGTCCCCTCAAGGGAAGCCGCTAAGCGGCTCAGGGGGATCCGATCAGCGCAGCACCAGCACCGGCACCGGTGAGTGCGTCAGCACATGCTGGGTTTCGCTGCCCAGCAGCAGGCGCTGCAGACCCTTGCGACCGTGCGAAGCCATGACGATCAGGTCGCAATCATGCTTTTTGGCCATCTCCACAATCGACTCGGCCACCAGGTCTGAGTGGGCGATTTCGGTCGTGACATTGACCTTGCGCTCATGGCCAAAGGCTTTGACGCCGTTCAGCAGGGTCTGGGCCTGATTGGTCCATTGCTCCTCAATGCGCTTGGCTTCCTTGATGTCCAGCAAGTCGCTGCCTTCCAGATAGCTGCGCGGATAGTGCGAGACAACCTTGAGCGCAATCACGCTGGCGCCGCACAAAGCGGCCAGATCCAGGCCTGCATGCACAGCCTTGTCTGAGAGTTCGGTGCCGTCGGTAGCAATCAAAATGCGGTTGTACATAGCTTTCTCCTTAGGTTGCATGCGTTGTAAATACAAGCATATGTCGATTGGGCAGTTAACGGTTGATTAATGTCAAGGTGGGTATCATCTGGCGTCGTTACGCTTGAAACATGTCCCAACACACTACTGTCCAGCCTTCCGCGGCAGAGCATGCTGTTGCTGACACCGGTTTCCTGAACTTGTCCCAGATGCACAGTCATCTGCTGGACGATCCGCAAGAATGGAGCTCGTTTGGTCGCCCCGCCGGCCAGAGCTCCAAGGCCCCAATCTCCGAGAATGCAACCGATTCCCCGGTGTGGGATTCCTTTGTGGTTCTGGAGGGCATGCACTGTGCTGCATGTGCGCTGACCATCGAGGAGGCGCTTCGGGCTGTCCCCGGAGTGCAGGCAGCCGAAGTCAGTGCCGCAACGCGCCGAGCCCGTGTCGAGTGGCGTCCTGCCCAGGTGCTTCCATCGCAATGGATGGAGGCCGTGTCGCGTGCCGGCTATCGCGCCTTGCCCGCGCGCGACGCGTTTGCGCGCGAGCTGCGCCAGGCCGAGACGCGCCGTGCCCTGTGGCGCTGGCTGGTGGCCGGCCTGTGCATGATGCAGGTGATGATGTATGCATGGCCAGCCTACACGGCGCGGCCCGGCGACCTGTCGCTGGAGATGGAGACCTTGCTGCGCTGGGCATCCTGGGTGATTTCTCTGCCCGTGGTGCTGTTTTGTTGCGGCCCGTTCTTCAAGAGCGCGCTCAAGGACATCACCCAGCGCCGCGTGAGCATGGACCTGCCCGTGGCCCTGGGCATGTTGATCACCTTTGCCATCAGCACGCTGGGCACTTTTGATCCCTCCGGTCCTTTCGGTCAGGAAGTCTTCTTCGACTCGCTGACCATGTTTGTCTTCTTCCTGCTCACAGGGCGCTGGCTGGAGCTGCGCCTGCGTGACCGCACGGCCGGTGCATTGGAAGCCGTGATGAACCGGCTGCCGGATTCGGTGCTGCGTCAGCAGCCCGACTCGGGAGAGTTCGAGCGTGTGGCCACGCGCCGTCTGCGTGTGGGTGATGTGGTGCGGGTGCTCACGGGCGAGGCTTTCCCCGCAGACGGCCGGATTCTGCGCGGCACCACCCATGCCGATGAGGCGCTTCTGACTGGCGAGTCCACGCCTGTTTTGCGCGCACAAGGCGATGCAGTCACTGCCGGCAGCTACAACCTGGACAGTGTTGTCGAGGTGAGAGTGGACAGCGTGGGTGAGGGCACCCGCTTTGCGCAGATCGTGAATCTGATGGAAAGCGCTTCGCTGCAAAAGCCAACACTGGCCCAGTTGGCCGACAAGGTGGCCCGGCCTTTTCTCGTCGTGGTGCTGCTGGCGGCGCTGGCTGCCGCCATCTGGTGGTGGCCCACCGACCCGGGCAAGGCCATGATGGTGGCCGTGGCCGTGCTCATCGTCACCTGTCCCTGTGCGCTTTCGCTGGCCACGCCTGTGGCCATGCTGACGGCGGCCGGCACCCTGGCGCGCAGCGGCGTGCTGGTGCGCAATCTGCAGGGGCTGGAGGCGCTGGCCGCCGTGGATACGCTGGTGTTCGACAAGACCGGAACGCTGACGCGCGACGGCCTGGTGCTGCGCGCGCTGACACCTGCTGAAGGTCAGAACACTGATGAGCTGCTGGCGCTGGCCGCCTTGCTGGCGCGCCAGTCCATGCATCCTGCTTCCAAGGCACTGGCGCAGGCGGCCGAGGTGGCCGAATTGCCTGCCAGCGCATGGCTGCTGGATTCCGTCCAGGAAATCGCTGGCAGCGGCCTCGATGTCTGGGTGCAGGCGCGCAGCAATACCGCCTTGCGCCGCCATCTTCGTCTGGGCTCGGCCGCGCATTGCGGCGTACCCGAGTTGGCACCGCATGAGCCAGGGCAGAGCGTGGTGCTGGCCGAGGAATCGCAAGGTGGCTGGCTGCCCCTGGCGCAGTTCCATCTGAGCGAGGACGTGCGCCCCGAAGCGGCCCAGGTCATTGCCGACCTCAGGCAGCAAGGCGTGACGGTGCAACTGCTCTCGGGTGACCGCTCTGCAGCGGTGCAAACCGTGGCCGCCAAGCTGGGCATAGAGCAGGCGCAGGGCGACTGCAAACCGCAGGACAAGCTGGCCGCCATGCAGGCGGCACAGGCTGCAGGGCATAAGGTTGCCATGGTGGGCGACGGCCTGAATGACGGCCCAGTTTTAGCCGGAGCGCATGTCTCTTTTGCTTTTGGTAAAGCAGTGCCGCTGGCACAATCGCGAGCAGACTTCGTGGTACTGGGAGACAGCCTGGAGTTAGTGTTGCAAAGCCTGTTGCTGGCCCGACGGACCCTGTCCGTGGTGCGCCAGAACCTGGGTTGGGCAGCAGCCTATAACGCGATCTCTATTCCTCTGGCCCTCGTGGGCTGGATGCCTGCCTGGCTGGCAGGGCTCGGCATGGCGCTGAGCTCCTTGCTGGTCGTCGCCAACGCAGCCCGTCTTGCACGTGCGTTGCCGCTGCAGGCAGCTGATAGCAACGCGTCCGCCCCCGCGCACCTTGCGCCGCGGGGCACCGTCATGCCACTGACTCAAGGAGGCCATTGATGGACATTTTGTATGTATTGATTCCGCTGTCGGTTGTTCTGGTCATGGCCATTGTGGCTGCCCTGTGGTGGGCCGTGTACCGGGGCCAGTTCGAGAGCGTGGAACAAGAAGGCGAGCGCATTCTTCGCGACGATTGATGTGGCTCAACGAGTCCGACCAGAAACCAATGAACACTTTGCAAGATATCTAAGAGGTGCCCGATGGAAGCAACAAATAACAATGCTGTCTATTACGACGACACCGTCGTAAGACAGTTCTCTATCATGGCCGTGGTATGGGGGGTGGTAGGTATGGCGGTGGGC
Source organism: Comamonas sp. HJ-2 (assembly GCF_053615495.1). Classification (NCBI taxonomy): domain Bacteria; kingdom Pseudomonadati; phylum Pseudomonadota; class Betaproteobacteria; order Burkholderiales; family Comamonadaceae; genus Comamonas; species Comamonas sp. HJ-2. The sequence goes on from NZ_JBSIFD010000014.1 coordinate 165,372, forward strand.
GTGTTTATCGCGTCCCAGCTGGCCTGGCCGGAACTCAACTTCGGCATTCCATGGCTGAGCTACGGACGTCTGCGTCCGCTGCATACCAATGCCGTGATCTTCGCTTTTGGTGGCTCGGCGCTGTTCGCGACCAGCTACTACGTGGTGCAACGCACCTGCCAGACCAAGCTGTTCATGCCCAAGCTGGCCAGCCTGACTTTCTGGGCCTGGCAACTGGTTATCGTCGGCGCTGCCATCAGCCTGCCTCTGGGTTACACCCAGGGCAAGGAATACGCCGAGCTGGAATGGCCTCTGGACTTGCTGATTGCCGTGACCTGGGTGTCCTATGCCATCGTGTTCTTCGGCACTATCGGTATCCGCAAGGTCAAGCACATCTATGTGGCCAACTGGTTCTTCGGTGCTTTCATTCTGGCCGTGGCCCTGCTGCACATCGTCAACAATATTTCCATCCCCGCCGGCTGGATGAAGAGCTACTCGGCTTACGCCGGCGTGCAGGACGCGATGGTTCAGTGGTGGTACGGGCACAACGCCGTGGGCTTCTTCCTGACCGCCGGCTTCCTGGGCATGATGTATTACTTCATCCCCAAGCAGGCGGGCCGTCCCGTGTATTCGTATCGCCTGTCGATCGTGCACTTCTGGGCGCTGATCTTCACGTACATGTGGGCGGGTCCTCACCACCTGCACTACACCGCTTTGCCTGACTGGACCCAGTCCGTGGGCATGGTGTTCTCGCTGATCCTGCTGGCTCCCAGCTGGGGCGGCATGATCAACGGCATCATGACGCTGTCGGGTGCCTGGCACAAGCTGCGCGACGATCCCATCCTGCGTTTCCTGATCGTGTCCCTGTCGTTCTACGGCATGTCCACCTTCGAAGGCCCGATGATGGCCATCAAGACCGTGAACGCGCTGAGCCACTACACCGATTGGACCGTGGGCCACGTGCACTCCGGCGCTCTGGGCTGGGTGGGTCTGATCACCATGGGCTCTCTGTACTACCTGATCCCCCGTCTGTTCGGCCGCGAGAAGATGCACTCCGTGCCCGCGATCGAGCTGCACTTCTGGATGGCGACCATCGGCATCGTGCTGTACATCGCCGCAATGTGGATTGCCGGTGTGATGCAGGGCCTGATGTGGCGCGCTGTCAACCCCGACGGCACGCTGACCTACACCTTCGTGGAAAGCGTGAAGGCGACCTATCCCTTCTATGTGATTCGCGTGACTGGCGGTCTGCTGTATCTGGGCGGCATGCTGGTGATGGCATGGAACACCTGGAAGACCGCAATGGCCGGCCGTTCCGTCAAGGTGGCAGTGCCTGCCGTGGTGGCTCACGCCTGAGCATTGAGGAGCAAAAGCAATGTCTGATCAAAATAACGCAGCTCCCAAGAGCTTTTCGCACGAGAAGATCGAGACCAGCAACTTTTTGCTGATCGCGCTGACGCTGTTCGTGCTGACCATTGGCGGCCTGGTGGAAATCGTGCCGCTGTTCTTCCAGAAGTCCACGACCGAAGCCGTGGCGGGTCTCAAGCCCTACACGCCGTTGCAGCTGATGGGGCGCGACGTCTATCTGCGCGAGGGTTGCTACAACTGCCACTCGCAGATGATCCGTCCCTTCCGCGCCGAGACCATGCGCTACGGCCACTACTCGGTGGCTGGCGAGTTCGTCTACGACCACCCCTTCCAGTGGGGCTCCAAGCGTACCGGCCCCGACCTGCATCGCGTGGGCGGCAAGTACAGCGACGAATGGCATCGCATCCACCTGAACAACCCGCGTGACGTGGTGCCCGAGTCCAACATGCCTGCTTACCCCTGGCTGGAAGCCAACAAGGTGGATGACACGGCCGTGGCAACGCGCATGAGCGCGCTGCGCAAGGTGGGCGTGCCGTACACCGATGCGGAAATCGCCGGTGCTCAGGCCGAGGTCAAGGACAAGACAGAGATGGAGGCAGTGATTGCCTATCTGCAGGTCCTTGGTCGCGCCGTCAAGTAAGAGAGAAAGGGCTGGAAATGGATATCACCACCATGCGTATCGTGGCCACGCTGGCATCGCTGGCGTGTTTCGTGGGCATCTGGTGGTGGGCGTATGCCCGCCGCAACCAGGCCCGTTTTGACGAGGCAGCTCAGGTTCCATTCCTGGAAGACTGAGTCTGATCACCACAACGAGAACATCCCATGAGCGATTTCATTAACAATTTCTGGTCGGTGTATGTCGCGGCGATTACGCTGATCGGCATCTTTGGCTGCTTGCTGCTGCTGATTCTGGTGGCCCGCAAGAAGGTCGTTCCCTCGGGCGACAACACCACAGGCCATGTCTGGGACGAAGACCTGCGTGAACTCAACAACCCCATGCCCAAGTGGTGGATGGGTCTGTTCGTGATCACCGTGGTTTTCAGCCTGGGCTATCTTGTGGTCTACCCAGGTCTTGGCGGCTTCGGCGGCAAGCTGGACTGGAGCCAGACCGGCGCCTACGACAAGGAAATGGCCAAGGCCAAGGCGGACCTGGAGCCTCTGTATGCCAAGTTCACCAGCATGCCCACCGAAGAAATGGCCAAGGACCCTCAGGCCATGGCCATTGGCGAGCGTCTGTTCATGAACAACTGTGCGCAATGCCACGGCTCTGACGCTCGCGGCAGCAAGTCCTTCCCGAATCTGGCGGACGGCGACTGGTTGCATGGCGGATCTCCCGAGAAGATCAGGGAGACCATCACCAACGGCCGTATCGGCATGATGCCGCCCATGGCGGCAGCCGTGGGCTCGGCGGAGGATGTGCGCAATGTGGCGCACTATGTGCTGAGCCTGTCGGGCAGCCCTCACGATGCCGTCAAGGCTTCGCAGGGCAAGTCCAAATTCGTGGCCTGTGCGGCTTGTCACGGCATGGACGGCAAGGGCAACCCCGCGCTGGGAGCTCCTAACCTGACCGATGACATCTGGCTGCATGGCTGGGGTGAGGCGGCAATCGTCAACATCGTCAACAACGGCAAGCACAATGAGATGCCTGCCCAGAAAGAGAAGTTGACGGAGGCGCAAATTGCCGTGCTGGCTTCCTATGTCTGGAGTCTTTCGAATACGCAAAACCAGAAGTAATGCGTTTTTAAAAGGCGGTGCCCTGGCACCGCCTTTTTCGCGTTTCAATTTTCAGTAATTACAAAAATATTAAGGAACTGCGATGCCGTGCGATCAGGGGAAGCCCCGAAAAGTCATACCGATCACGCCTGAGCCTCATGAGGGCGGGCCTGAGTTGGTGCCTATGTTCGCTTCCGAGCAAAAAGTGTACTCACGCTCTATTAGCGGCGTGTTCTCACGGTGGCGCTGGGCCATGGTGTTTCTGACCCAGATCGTCTTCTACGGCCTGCCCTGGCTGCAGTGGGGCGAGCGCCAGATGGTGCTGTTCGATTTGGGGGCCCGGCGCTTCTATCTGTTCGGACTGGTGCTGTACCCGCAGGACTTCATCTATCTGACGGGGCTGCTGATCATCAGCGCACTGGGGCTGTTCCTGTTTACCGCCGTAGCCGGGCGTCTGTGGTGTGGCTTCTCCTGTCCGCAGACGGTCTACACCGAGATCTTCATGTGGATCGAAAGCAAGGTCGAAGGCGATCGCAGTGCCCGCATGCGTATCGACAAGAGCGGCTGGACTTTGGAGAAGATCTGGAAAAAGTCGCTCAAGCAGTTTCTCTGGATCGCTCTGTCTCTTTGGACAGGTTTCACCTTTGTCGGCTACTTCGTGCCCATCCGTGAGTTGGGTGTGGAGTTGATGGCCTTCCAGGGCAACTGGCAGATTTTCTGGGTGGCGTTCTACGGCTTCGCCACCTACGGCAACGCCGGCTATATGCGCGAGCAGGTCTGCAAGTACATGTGTCCCTATGCACGCTTTCAGAGTGCCATGTTCGACAAGGACACCATGATCGTCAGCTACGACGCCGAACGTGGTGAAGCTCGCGGCCCGCGCAAGAAAGACGTCGACTACAAGGCACAGGGCCTGGGGGACTGCATAGATTGCAAGCTTTGCGTTCAGGTCTGCCCCGTGGGCATCGATATCCGCAAAGGGTTGCAGTACGAATGCATCGGCTGCGGTCTGTGCATCGATGCCTGCAACTCCGTGATGGACAAGATGGAGTATCCGCGTGGCCTGATCCGGTTGACCACTCAGAATGCCGTGGCCAAGGCCTGGAAGCAGGTGCAGGTTATTCGCCGTATTTTCCGCCCGCGTGTGCTGATCTACTCGGCCGTGCTGGTGGCCCTCAGCGCTGCCATGATCGCCAGTCTGGTGCTGCGCGAGCCGCTCAAGGTCGATGTGATTCGTGACCGTGCTGCGCTTTCGCGCATCGTGGCGGGCGGCAAGCTGGAGAACGTCTACCGTCTGCAGATCATGAACGCCACCGAGTCCGAGCAGCGCTACCGTATCAGCGCCGTGGGCCTGGAGAATCTGGAAGTCGCATCCGAGCAGGAAGTGAGCGTTGGCCCTGCAGAGACGCGCGGCATTGCGGTGCGGCTGCAGATTCCGTATGGCTCAGCAACTCCCGGCTCGCACCCCGTACACTTCAATGTGGATGCAGTGACTGCCGGAGCAGGGCGTATTTCCGAGAAGACGGTGTTCCTGGTGCCGCGTTAATGCCAGGTCTTGACGGTCTTCGTGAGCCATCACGGAGGCCGGACAAGGGCACCGCCAATCGGCAACAATTTATGCCACCCTGCCGTGTGTGCCTGGGTGGTCAGAATTTTGGAAAGAGGTTTCATCATGTCGGCAGCACAAGCCAAGGTCTCGCAAACGGCCAAGATCATCCACCCCGAGGACGGCAAGCCCTGGTGGAAGTTTGCCCATGTCTGGCTCATCATCGCCGGCCCGGTGATCGTGGTGATTGCCGGCTTTGTCACCGCATACATCGCACTGAGCAGGCCCGATCCCGTGATTGACCCTGACTACTACCGCCATGGCATGGAAATCAACCAGCGCCTGAGCGAAAGTGAAAAAAGCCTGGCACCAGCAGTCACCGGCCGCAATCATGCGGCCACACCAGCCAAGGACCATCCGCTGGATCGCTGAGCGCTCCGGCGCTTGCTCCGCCAAGGTCGCTTTTGCGGCCTTTTTTGTTGCCGATATCAAAATCAGAGCGTGTTGCGCATGTTCTGTCTAACGTTGATGTAGAAGCAAATGGTTTTTTGATATCCAGATGGCGCAGGATGCTACTGAAAAGAGAGTGGTTCAGGGTTTCCCGCCACGGTGCATGCCCGCAGTCCTGCATGAACGGTCACCACTGTTGTGCAAAATATGACCAAGCCCACAGCCCAAGGAGAATCAGGATGGATGCTCGACGCTGGATGTGGATTGTCTGGCCGGCCTTTCTGGCGGCGGCAATCATGGAGATGGTGGTTTTCGCCTTTGTGGACCCGCTGGATGTGCACTGGCTGGGCTCCCCCCTGGACTGGTCGCGCCAGGCCATCTATACGGTCGCTTTTTTTGCCTTCTGGGTCGTGACCCTGATCGGAGGTGCGATGACGGTGATGCTGGGTCGCTCCGTCAGCGATCTCAATGGCGGCATCGTTTCCGAGCCTCTGCCCGATTAATTCGCACAGACAAAAAAGCCCGCTGTCCGCGGGCTTTGTCTTGAGAGTGTCTGTCGACTCGGTTCAGTTCTGGCATTGCTGGCTGTTGACGATGCGTTTGAGCGCCTCGGTATCCAGGATGCGCAGGTGGCGCTGCTTGACTTCCACAATGCCTTCCTCTGCAAATTTGGAGAAAGTGCGGCTCACGGTCTCGAGCTTGAGGCCCAGGTAACTGCCGATTTCTTCGCGCGTCATGCGCAGCACCAGCTCCGACTTGGAAAAGCCGCGTGCCGACAGGCGCTGGACCAGGTTCAACACAAAGGCCGCCAGGCGCTCTTCGGCACGCATGCTGCCCAGCAGCAGCATCACGCCATGCTCGCGCACGATTTCGCGGCTCATGACCTTGTGCACATGGTTCTGCAGGGCAGTGACCTCGCGCGAGAGCTGCTCCAGTTTGTCAAACGGCATGACGCAAACCTCGGCGTCTTCCAGGGCCACGGCATCACAAGTGTGGTGGTCGTTGACGATGCCGTCCAGACCAATGATTTCGCCAGCCATCTGAAAGCCTGTGACCTGATCGCGTCCGTCTTCGGTGGCCACGCTGGTCTTGAAGAAGCCGGTTCGAATGGCATACAGCGAGGTGAACTCTTCGCCATTGCGAAACAGCAGCCCACCGCGCTTGACCTTGCGGCGCGTGGCCACAATCTCGTCAATGCGCTCCATTTGTTCATCGTCCAGGCCCATGGGCATGCACAGTTCACGCAGATTGCAGTTGGAGCAGGATGCTTTGATGGTCTGAAGATTCATGGGCTTTTTGCAACGGCGCAGACAGACACGGAGTGGAGAGTCGCGCTGGTCATTGACCTCGTGGTTGAAGATGAGATGGATCAAATTGTCGCAGCACTTGCCTTGAGGTCTCTTGATTTTCATCAAGGACAGGGTGATTGCCTTGGGGCACATTGCCTGTATTCGTTCAAAAACACGCGCTTTTGCCTATTTTGGGCATGATTTTCAGGATCTGATTTCCATTGAAATCTGCTCTATACAGAGTGTGGGCGCACCCTAACTCCCAGTTATGACCGCAGTCACGCCTGAGTTGCTGAGCCGCTTTGATATCCCCGGCCCACGCTACACATCGTTCCCAACAGCCGACCGTTTTGTTGAGGCTTTTGGTGCAGACGACTACATACTGGCACTCAAGCAGCGCAAGACGCATTCTGGCTCGCGCGCTTTGCCCCTGTCCGTTTATGTGCATGTGCCGTTCTGTGAGTCGCTTTGCTATTACTGCGCCTGCAACAAGATCGTGACCAAGCATCATGAGAAGGCTGCCGAGTATCTGGACTACTTGAGCCGCGAGCTGGCCATGCATACCGAGCATTGCGGCAAAGGCCAGCTCGTAAGCCAGCTGCATCTGGGCGGAGGCACACCGACCTTCTTCAGCGATGCCGAGTTGCAGCAGCTGATGGTCTTGATGCGTGAACATTTCAAGCTGGATCCCGCGGGCGAGTACTCCATCGAGGTCGATCCGCGCACCGTCAGCAACGAGCGGCTGAGAGCTCTCAAGGACATGGGGTTCAATCGCCTGAGCTTTGGCGTGCAGGACTTTGATCCCGCGGTGCAGAAAGCGGTGCACCGCGAGCAGCCCGCCGAGCAAGTCTTTTCGTTGGTGGCCGAGGCGCGCCGCCTGGGCTTTGTCTCCATCAATGTGGACCTGATCTACGGGCTGCCCAGGCAGACGCCCGAGTCTTTTGCGCGCACGCTGGCACAGGTCAATGAGCTGCGCCCCGATCGCATTGCACTGTATGCCTATGCGCATCTGCCCGAGCGCTTCAAGCCGCAAAGGCGCATCGAATCGGCAGACCTGCCCATGGGACAGGACAAGCTGAACATGCTCTCCGGCGCAATTGATGCATTCATGGATGGCGGCTATGTCTATGTAGGCATGGACCACTTTGCGCTGCCTGACGACTCTTTGGCCATTGCCAAGCGCCAGGGGCGCCTGCATCGCAACTTTCAGGGCTACAGCACCCAGCCTGATTGCGACCTGATTGCACTGGGCGTATCGGCTATCGGCAAGGTGGGCGCGACCTACAGCCAGAACGTCAAGACTCTTGAAGAGTATTACGATGCCGTCGATGGCGGCATGCTGCCCGTGCAGCGCGGACTGGCGCTTTCACGTGACGATCTGGTGCGCAGAGCCGTCATCATGTCCATCATGTGCCAGGGTTCCGTCCTGTATGAGCCCATGGAGCAGGCCTGGCTTATCAATTTCCGCGAGTACTTCGCTGCGGAGCTGGATGCGCTGGCAGAGATGCAGCGCAACGGCTTGGTCGAGCTGTCCGCAGAGGGCTTCAAGGTCACTGGCCTGGGCTGGTTTTTTGTGCGCGGAGTAGCCATGCTGTTTGACCGATATTTGCAGGCCGACCGGAACCGCGCCCGCTTTTCGCGCATCATCTAGCGCATGTTGTTTTCGCTGGTCTGGACTGCTTTGATCATGGGGCTCGTGGGTGGGCCCCATTGTCTTGTGATGTGCGCTGCCCCCTGCAGCGTGGTCACAGCAGCGAAGCCTGTCGGCGGCGGGCAGCCAGTTGTCGTGCTCGGCCTGCAAAAACGCCAATGGCTGCGTACCAGCCTGTTTCATCTGGGGCGCATCGCTGCCTATGCCCTGCTGGGCGGGATCGCGGCCGTGGCCATGGAAAGTCTGGCCTGGCTGACCAGTCAGACAACGGCATTGCAGAGACTTTGGACGCTGATGCATGTGGCGGTCATGGCCTGGGGACTGGCCATGGTGGTGCAGGCGCGGCAGCCAGCCTGGCTGGAGCGGGCGGGGCGTTCCGTCTGGGCCAGGGTTCAGCCCTGGGTCACCGCGCCGGGCGGCAGTCTGGCAGCAGGCTTTGCCTGGGCACTGATGCCTTGTGGTTTGCTGTATTCGGCGGTGTTGGTGGCGGCCTTGAGTGGCGGCGCCTGGCGAGGTGCTTTGTCCATGGCAGCCTTTGCCGTTGGTGGTGCACTGTGGCTGCTGGCGGGTCCCTGGCTGTGGCAACTGGGACAGTCGCATGTCAATGCATTGCGGGCCAGGTGGGGCACCAGAGTTGCAGGTCTGATGCTGATTGGCGTTGCGAGTTGGGCTTTGTGGATGGACCTGGTCTACAAACCCAGCCTTTGGTGCCGATAAGTCACACAAGAGGGGATTGTTGATGCTGTTTGCATCCCAACAGACCCTAGTCATGCTTGAGCAGTCATGGAACTGCGGAATAATGTCTTATCTTGTGTGTAGCGCTCAAAGTGAATCGTTTCGTTGCTATTGATATCGGACAACTGCGTATCGGCATGTATGTCCATCTGGAGACCGGCTGGTTGCGCCATCCGTTTCCCGTCAGCAGCTTCAAGATTGTCAATGACGAGCAGTTGCAGACACTCAGGACCCTGAGGCTCAAGGCAGTCCAGGTCGATCTATCGAGAAGCGATCTGGAAGCTGCGGCAGCGCCTCCGGCCGCAGACCCTCAACCCGCTCCTGCCTCACCCGAGAATGATGCGCATGCATGGCGCAACAGTATTTTGGGCGTGCAGTCCAGGTTTCTGGGCGCGGTTTCCGTATTTGATGATGTGCAGGCCTTGTTGCCAGCCAACCCCGAGAAGGCGAGGACAACGACGGATATGCTGGTTGCACAGCAAGTCGTCAAACTGGCGCAGGCTCGTGATCTGAGTTTGCATCTGCTCGCGGATACGGGGGGCGCCACCTTTGGCGTTCATGGTGTCAACGTCTCCGTGCTGAGCCTGTTGCTGGGTAAGACGCTGGGCCTGTGCGATGACGTATTGAAGGATCTGGGCACGGCAGCCCTGTTGCATGACATCGGCAAGCCGGGGCTTGAGATTTCCGCATCGGCCAATGCACTGAATCAGGGCACGGGCCGCACGCCTCTGCGAGAGACCGTGTATGCGCGTCATGTCGGGGAGTCGGTGGCATTGGCTCTATCCATGGGCTATCCTCCTTCCGTCACGACGGCCATCGCCCAGCATCATGAATGGGCCGATGGGTCAGGCTTTCCACTTGGCTTGCTGGCCGAAGATATGGACATTGCCGGACAGATCCTGGCGCTGGTCAATAATTTTGAGCGCTTGTGCAATCTGCCATTGCAAGGCAACGAAATGACGCCTCATGAAGCCATGGCTGCACTGTACGGACAGTATCGCCAGCGATATGCGCCCGATGTGCTCAAGGCATTCGTGCAGACCTTGGGGGTCTATCCGCCGGGCTCTTTGGTGGAACTAAGCGATGGGCGGATGGGCGTGGTGGTGTCTGTCAACACCAGCCAGTCGCTCAAGCCGAAGGTGCTGACCTATGACACGCAGGCGCCGCAGAAGCTGCGGTTCGTAGATTTGCTTGAATATGTGGGTTTGGGTATTCGCCGGGGCTTGACGCGAAATCAGCTTTCTCGAAATGCGTTAGAAGCTTTACAGCCGCAAAGGCGTCTTTGCTACTTTTTTGACAGTTCTGCAGCACCTGCTGCCGAGAAAGACCTCGCGTGACTTTGCAGCAGAGTTTTCTGATTGACCCTCTGCTTGCCTCCATGCTCGATGGTTTGCAGGAGGCGGTCTGGCTGCTGGATGCGCAGACATTGCGTGTCGTGCATGCCAATGCAGCCAGTATGCAGCTCACGGGCTACACGCCCGAGCAGGCGCAGGAGCAGTATGTCGATGTGCTGTGCGCCTCCCTGGTGCAAAAGGCGTTCTGGCAGGATGCCTCAAACTGGGTGGGTGGGGCGAAATTTCTCACAGAAATCTGTACAGCCAATGGTTCATTGACAGCTGTGGAGATGGGGGTGGGCTCCATCGCCCTCAATCCACGCTGGTTGATGCTAACCATGCTCGACCGCAGCGAGCAGTTGCGGCACGAGAGCGAACTGGACATGCTGCTTGCAGAGTTGCGGGCGACGCTTGAGTCCGCTGCAGATGGCATGCTGGTCTGTGATCTGCGCGGCGGCATTCGTGCATTCAATCACCGTTTCGCGGAGCTGTGGCAACTACCCGAACCACTGCTCGTGCAGCGAGATGATGCGGCCGTCTTTGCCCATTTGGAAGCGCAGACCATCAGCAGCGAGAGTCAGTTCACTCTTCTACAGGATGCGCAGGACCTGTCGGCTCCTGAAACCTCGGAGGTACTGCAGCTGCTCAGTGGCAGGGTTCTGGAGCGCCGCTCCGTGCCTCAGCTCAGTCGCGGTGTGGCGATAGGGCGTATCTACTCCTATCGAGACATCACGGTGGAATCCAGCTCGGCGACAGAACTGCGTCTGGCTGCAAGAGTGTTCGAGTCCAGCCTGGACGGTATATTCATTGCCGATGCCAATGGTGTCATCGTTCAGGTCAACCCGGCTGGCGGGCAGTTGCTGCATGGCAAGGCGGTGCTGGGGCTCGCTGCCTGGACTCTGTTCGAGTCCGAGGGAGGGCCTGTGTCCGACCTGCTGGAGCTGGCCGCTGCGCGCTGGGATGTGGGCAGCTTCTGGGAGGGCAATCTTTGGCTCAAGCAGAGTGAAGGTCAGCGCTGCGCGGTCTGGCTGTCCTGGGTGGCATTGCGTGACGGCTATGGGCGCCTGGTACAAAGCATTGGCTTTATGCGCGACATGACCATGCAGCGCAGTGCCCAAAAGCAGATTGAGCAGCTGGCTTACAGTGATGCCTTGACAGGGCTGCCCAATCGCCTGAGTTTGAGCCGTCACGTGCAAGCTGCCATCACGGCGGCGCGCTTCACACAGCAGCCCTTCAGCATTCTGTTTCTGGATCTGGACCGTTTCAAGATCATCAACGATTCACTGGGCCATGACTTCGGCGACCGTGTGCTTAAGCTGGTTGCTCAGCGGCTGAGCGGACTGCTGCGCCCTGCCGATGTGCTGTGCCGTCAGGGCGGCGACGAATTTGTTCTCTATCTGCATGATTGCACGGGGGAAGGGGCTTCGGCCGTGGCCGCCCGTATTCTGGACGAAATGCGCCAGCCCTTCATGCTTGACGGTCTGGGCTTTTCCGTTCAGTGCAGCATTGGGGCTGCGCAATTTCCGGCGGATGGTTTGACGCTGGACGAGCTGATTCGTCAGGCCGATATCGCCATGTATCGTGTCAAGGAGCGTGGACGCGGCAATTTCAGTTTCTACCAGCCGCAAATGAGTGCGGGTCTGCTCTCGCGCATGAAGCTGGAGCATGCCATGCGCCAGGCGCTGGACAAGGGGCATATGGCCGTGCACTTTCAGCCACAGGTACATATCCGTTCGGGTCGCATCGTGGCGGCAGAGGCTTTGCTTCGATGGACGGACCCCGAACTGGGGGTGATCTCTCCCGCAGCCTTCATTCCCTTGGCAGAGGAGTCCGGCTATGTGGTTGCGCTGGATGCCTGGGTGCTGGAGCAATCAGTACAAGAGGCGGCGCGCTGGCTGGCTATGGGCATGCCCGTCAAGGTATCGGTGAATGTCTCCGCGCTGGAGTTCAGGCAGCCGGACTTTGTGGACCGCCTCAAATACGTGCTGGAAGCCAGCGGCTTGCCGGCACAGTGGCTGGAGCTGGAACTGACCGAGAGCATTTTGCTGCAGGAGGCGCAGGAAATGGCTTTGCGCGTGCATCAGATCGCAGAACTGGGTGTGGGCCTGGTCATTGACGACTTCGGTACCGGCTATTCGAGCTTGGCTTATTTGAAAAAACTGCCGATCTCCAAGATCAAGATCGACCAGAGTTTTGTGCGCGGCCTGCCGCACGATGCGGGAGACAAGGCCATTGTGGGCGCCATCATCAGCATGGGGCAGGCATTGGGCGTGGAACTTGTGGCAGAAGGCGTGGAAACGCAGGAGCAATGCCAGGCAATTGAGCAGTTACAGGGTGACTACTTTCAGGGCTATCTGTGCTCGCCAGCCTTGCCTGCGGAGCAATTCCGAAAGCGCTTGGAACTGGGTGCATCCGAGCAGGAGCCGAGAGTTCAGCCGTATTCGTCGGATGACGATGCCAGTGGCATTCATATTGCAGGTCTGCAATAGTTGGAGGACATGCTTTTTTGCTAGGTTTCCTATCGTCTGATTTGACGATGCGCAGTTTGTGGGGACTCAGCAAAATCAAGGCATTTCTTGGGCCGACTTCCGGGTGCGTGCATCAATGAAGAGCGCGCGCAGAGTTGAGTAACTGTGCGCTATTTGATGGGCCGGATTTTTTGAGACAGCAAATGCCCAAAAGCGATTACGCAACTTTTGATTTCTACAACTATCGCTCGGATGCTCTTCAGGCCGTCACCGGCTTTCCCGTCCCGTATGCCGTGGAGACTGAGGCCGCTTCTTCGCCGGAACAGGCCTCGGTCATCGGTGCCGAAGCCCTGAGTCAACTGATTACTGCACTGTACGAGTCAGCCATGGACCCGCAGAACTGGAAGGTATTTCTGGAGCTGCTGCGCTCAAGTGCCAATGGCAACTACGCCTCGCTCGTGGTGCGCGACCCTCATGGTGAGAATGTGGGCTGGGTGATTTCTGCATCGAGCGGTCGCTCCGAAGTCATTCCTTACGACCCCTATGCGCAATGGAGCCCGTTTCTCGGTATCGCCAAGGACAAGGTGCTCACCCTGTCGGATGTAATGACGGAGGCCGAATGGCATTCCTGTCGCTACTACACCGACTGGTTGTTAATTTCCACGCAAAACTGACCCGCCATTTCCATCTCAAACTGACCCACCCTTTGGCTTGAGCCGTAAGGCTCA